>NZ_JASTZY010000004.1:0-202723 GCF_032193695.1 Bifidobacterium sp. H6bp9 | reverse complement strand
CACGGCAATGGTACTGCACCCGGAAGAGTGTGGGAGAGTAGCACACCGCCGCCATTACATTTGAATATGGGAGGCATCCTCAGGAGAACATTCCTGAGGATGCCTCCTTTTTTATATTCACTTCAGACCGATGCTTTGCTGTTCCTGTATTCCTGCACAAAGCCGTGAGGGAAACAATCAAACACAGTTGAGGTGAATACCAAAGGCCGCCTTTCACTTGCGCAGTCTGCGATTTGAACCTAGAGAGCACTGATGTCAAAACCGTCGCCCACTTTGCCGCCTGTTGTTTCTGGTCCAGGACATCTAGAATGAAAAGCAGCCGAATCAGGCACATGAATACAGATACGAAGAAAGCGGATGAGTATGGGCAAAAGAATCATTCTTGTAGGGGCCACGGGCAGAGTAGGTGCATTGACCTGCGAGGACCTGGTCAAAGCCGGCCACGAAGTGGTCGCCTGCGCAAGAGGGGCCTCGAAGATTCCCGCCAGCCGGCGGGTGGAGCCCGTGACCTTGGATCTGCATGACCCGCTCTCCCAGGTAACCGACGCATTCCGCAAGTCGCATGCGGATGCTGTCGTCTTCACCGCAGGATCGCGTGGCAAGGACATCAACCAGATTGACGCCCTGGGAGCCATGAAGACCATAGAGGCCGCTAAAGCGGTCGGCATCACGAGGTATGTCATGCTGGGAGCCATGTATGCAGCCGATTGGCTGCGCTGGGAGCAGCCCCAGGTCAAACCTGCTATCGATGCCCTCGCTGACTATTACGTGACCAAGAACATGGCCGACCAATACCTGATCAGCTCCGGGCTGGACTACACCATTATCGAGCCAGGCAGCCTGACAGAGCAGGAAGGCACAGGAACTATCCAGGTCGAGCCAGACGGGCCCGGTCCCATACCGATCGCCGATGTGGCACAATGCTTGGCCGACTGCGTCGACCTGGAGCAGACCATAGGCAGGATCTACAACATCATCGGCGGCAGCACGCCCATCAGCAAGGCCCTGACCGCAAACCAGTAACAGAACCCGCCAATTCCTCAAGAGCAACGCCCGCCTACAGACTATGGCGTGTCTGCAGAGCAACAGGAATGGTACCTTGGCTGCATTGCTTGTTGCCTTTATGCTGTTGATCGCGCGCTGGCGCATTGCGTCCCAGTGACTTTATGAAGGTGGGGTTGGCGTGGGGACTGGGCGCAACGAAGGAGGTCGTCAATGAACATCACCAATTTTCGCGATCTGGGAGGCATTCGGACCATCCACGGCCGCCGGGTTCGTCCCTATAAGTTCATCCGATCAGGACAGCTGGTGGGTCTGGACGAAGATACGAAGAGGGAACTGGTCGACCGCTACCGGGTGACGCAGGTCGTGGACTTACGCCGGCCATTTGAGAGACAGGAAAGTCCGGACGACAGGATCGGTGGCGTGACCTTCACCAACATCGATCTGTTGGAGCAAAGCGGCACCGGCGGCGCCAGCTTGGACGATTTCGCCTCGCTGGGTTTGGCTGATCAGGTCAACGGCCACATGTTGAATGTCTACCATGACCTGGTCATGAATCCTGCGGCCCAGCAGGGGTATGGGAAGTTCCTGCGCATCGTCGTGGGCAACACACAGGGGGCTACGCTCTTCCATTGCTTTGCCGGCAAGGACAGGACCGGGTTCGCTGCGGCCCTGGTGCTCTGGCTGCTGGAGGTGGACGACGACCAGATATTCGCGGACTATCTGAAGACCAACCAAGAGAGGGTCGCGGCCAACAATCAGCTGCTGGACCAATTCCGCGCCAAGGGCTTCGACCAGGATTCGTTGGACGCGCTAGAGATTGCGCTCTGCGTCAAGAAAGAATACCTGGCTCATGCCCAACAGACCATGATCGAGGCCTATGGGGACGTCTTTACCTATGCGCGGCAGGCCCTAGGGTTCGGGCCAGACCAGGTAGAGGCCCTGCGTCGCAACCTGCTTGAGTAACCGCATAAGGCTGGAAGGCGGCTGGAACGGGTAGACTCGAACCAAGACGTTAATTGCGAGGAGGACATTGTGCGATACATGAACTTAGGACAGTCCGGATTCCGGGCCTCCCGTGTGGCCCTGGGGGTCATGCGGATCGATCAGAAGAGCCGCGAGGAAGCGCGGACCATTGTGGAGACGGCCATGAATGCGGGCGTTGACTTCTTCGACACTGCAGACTGCTACCATGCCGGGGCCAGCAGCCGGGCTCTGGGGCAGGCTCTGAAGGATCTGAGCGTAGACCGGGACAGCGTGGGCATCCAGACCAAGTTCGGCATCTTCCGCAACCCGGACAGCGACCAGATCACCCGCTACGACTTCTCCAAGGATCACCTGCTGAAGGCCCTGGATGAGGAGCTGGTCAACCTGCAGACCGACCATGTCGACTTCGTGCTGCTGCATCGTCCCGACACCCTGGTCGACTTGGACGATCTGGCCGAGGCCTTCAATGAATTGCAGACCAGTGGAAAGGTTCGGCACTTCGGCGTCAGCAACGTCAACCCCATGCAGGTGGAGCTGCTGCAGAGCGCGGTAAGCCAGCGGCTGGAGGTCAACCAGCTGCAGTTCGGCCTGGGGCACACCGGCATGGTCGACCAGGAGATCCACGTCAATATGGGCGACGATCCCAGCCTGGATCATGATGGCGGTCTTCTGGCCTATTCGCGGCTGAAGTCCATGACCATTCAGGCCTGGAGCCCCTTCCAGACCGGATACTTCGACGGGGTCTTCCTGGACAATCCCCGCTATCCCGAACTCAATGCAGAGTTGGACAAACTGGCCAAGCAGCATGGGGTAGCCAAAAGCGCTATTGCTGTGGCCTGGATTCTGCGGCATCCCGCCGGCATACAGGTGCTTTTGGGATCTATGAACCCCGGGCGCATCACGCAGATGGCCGCTGGCGCGGATGTGGATCTGACCGCCCAGGAATGGTACGACCTCTACCTGAGCGCCGGTCACGACCTGCCCTGATCTGTGCTCTAGGGTCGCTCACGTCCACCCGGCTTTAATTGCTTCGGGTTATGAACGATTGCGCCCTGCCAGTTTGATCTTGCATCATCGGCTTGCGTCATCTGACAGGGCTTGTCTGGCCGGGCGTTGGGCGCTATGAGTGATAAGTGCGCAGAAGGAAAGTCAGATCGGTTTCGAGGTAGTCGTACGCTGTCATGCATTATTTCACCCCACGACGTTGCGCTGCTACGTCCAAGATCATGTATCACGATCGGGCCAAGGCCCAGCAGGCCGCCGACCGCAGCATGGTCGAACGCAACGTTCTTCTGTGGGTCTACCGTTGCGATTACTGCGGGAGCTGGCATCTGACCAGCCATGAGCCGGGCTCCTACCAGCGCACGAGGATGGGCTCGCGAACTTTGAAACCGCATAGCCGCAAACGTGGGTACAAGCCTCGTCGCAGGTGAGGCAGTCATTGCCGAGTTGATGCTGATTGACTCTGCCGGCCCCTAACAGCAAGATCGGATTCCGCTGATCTCGCTGTTAGGGGCCGATTGGGCTTTGTCTGTTCACCTAAGGCCGGTGAACTAGGCTGGTGAACATATCAGGTGAGCCCTGCAGTTGTCTGGCCAGCAGGGATTTCGTTGCCTAGCAGGCTGGGTCGAAGCCCTGTCGGTGAATCGAATCCAGCATGGGTTCATGGCCGGAGGCGGGATTGCGAACCTTGTCAGCTATCATGGCGCTGAACGAGCGGTGGGGGTCGTCCAGGTGCCGGATGTCGCGATAATAGCGGGTGACCGTCTGATCGAAGTCAGCCAAGGCATCCTTCATGTCTGCATCATCGTCGGCCCGCTGATAGGTGTTGGTAAAGATTTGCGCCTGACGAGGCATCCTGGGCTTGGGATCCGGATCCTGGGCCGGATGGCCGATGGCAAGACCCAGCACCGGGTAGACCAGCTTGGGCAACTTCAGCAGATCGATCAGTCTGTTCGTATCATTGATGACGCTGCCCAGAATGACTCCGCCCAGGCCCAGGGCGTTGGCTGCGGTCTCCATGGCGTGCAGGGCCAGGACCGCATCGTTCTGCGACTGCAGGAAGACATAACCGGTGTTGAGCAGGGTGGTGTCCGGATCCAGATCATCGGCGAATCGCCGGACCAGATCGGCATTGCGGCGCTGGTCGGCCAGGAAGATGTAGAGCAACGGGGCTTCGGCAACATAGCGCTGATGGGCCATATCTGCGATGGCAAGCGCCTCATCATGGTCAGTGACCCTGATGGCCGACCATTCATGGAAGTACCGGCTGGTCGCTGCATGCTGAGCCGCCTGCTCAAGCAGGGCGATGGTCTGGTCGTCGATCGGTTCGTCGGTGAATCCACGGATGGAGCGTCGTTCAAGCAAGGTCCGTATGGTGGGGTTGTCGGCCGGATTCGCGGCCGGAGTTTTCTGTGAATTTGATAAGGTCATTTTGACATTCTGGCCGTCAACGCCTGCCAATGCAAGACCTTGTCGTCAAAATCACGCAATCAGCGTTATCAGGACCAGCCTGGTTATCAGTCAGCGTCCCTTGCTTTCAGCGCTGGTGACGACGGTCGATCAGAGCCTGGGAACCACGCTCGGACAGACCAGAGACCAGAGCGGTGACGGCGGCCGACAGAACGCCAAAGAGGAGGCCGGCGGTAGCGCTCTCCTGATCCTCTTCAGGGCTGTCCACGCCTCCGTTGCGTTTGCGGACCAGTCCGCCCCAGAAGGCTTGGAAGAGCTTGCCAGCCAGCAGTGCGGCGATGCTGGGAAGCGCAAACTTGACCAGCTTGTCTGTCAGCGATTCCGGGTCCGATTCAATCGAGTTGCGCATGTCATTCACCTTGCCATCCACCTGATGAAGCATGCCGACCACTTGGTCGGCCATCCCGCCAGGTTCCCGTCCTGAGTCCGTCATGTGTCCATTATCCCACACGCCTGGGGGTCTGGGGCGTGACCGGACCGTGGGTTAAACTGCTATCCATGGACATTGCGAAGAATACGTCGGGCAATGATGCCTCGGCCGAGAGCGAAGGCTACGCTGTGCTGCTGCGGCATGGTCAGACAGTTTGGAGCGAAACCGGACAATATACGGGGCGCACTGATATCCCCCTGACTGACCAAGGGCGCGAACAGGCCAAAGAGGCGGGTCAAAGGCTGGCTAAGGCCTTCCCCAATGGGTTTGACCCTGACTGCATTTTTTCCAGCCCCCTGCAACGAGCCAGGCAGACAGCCGAGCTGGCCGGTTTCCCTGATCCGGCGCCGATGGATGAGATCTTGGAGTGGGATTACGGTCCGGCCGAGGGGCACCGTCCTCAGGATGTGGTGGCCAGCCTTGGCCGTGAGTGGAAACTGTGGATCGACGGTCCGCATGCTTTGGGCATCGATGAGCTGAGTGGCGACCGGGTGGTCGATCTGCCTTCGGGCAGTCCCGTTTCCGTACATGTGACTCAGGGCGAAAGTCTGGATCAGGTAGCTGCCCGTGCGCGTGGGATCGCCGAATGGCTCGAGCCCCTGGTGTGTTCGGGGCGGCATGTGCTCCTGGTGGCGCACGCCCACATCCTGCGCATCCTGACGACGCAGTGGCTTGACTTGGACCCCCATAAGGCCCAGCTGTTCAGGATGAATACGGCGCATTACGGTGTTCTTGGCATCTACCAGGGCAAGCGTGTGCTCAGACAGTGGAATGTGTGATTGGGATGAATATTAGTTTGTCTTAGTCGCGACTTGCTGCCTGCGCCCCAACGTGGCTCTTTTCCCCGGTACGAACGTAAGAAATACTGCCATGCCATACTCCTGACTCCTGGCAGGCTATAGCCGTGGGAAAGGACTCAATGCTGAGTATTTGGTCTACCTGGCTTTGGCTTTGTGCCATCTTGACGACGGTGCGCTCCGCCTGGCTGGCTCGGCAGGCGGAGGCATCAAAAGCATTGACCAGTTTTTGCGCGCTGAGAATGGCGTACAGAAGCGTGTATCTCAGTAACAGTAATTGCGAGGGCAATGTTTCCAAGCCTCAAAGAGATGATATTACGTTATCGATTTGAGGAAAGAGTGGCCTTGTCATAGCTCGTGGGCATGTTTCGCGGATCCTGACTGTATCGGATCTGCATAATGACGTGCCGTTTGTGCAGTCGATGATGACTGGGCGAGTCCCCCGTCAAGATAACGTACCGATCTAGAGAGTTCTTCTAGATATTATGCAAACGTTTGTATAAGAGAACACATTTTTTCTTGCAAAATAATGGAAATGAATCATTAAGGGCAATTAATGAGCCTAATTGAGAGACGATATAAAATGCTAGCGTTTGCAATTCGATCGGAAAAGTGGGAAATTATGAGTACAGGCGGTTGATGAAGCTTTGCTTGATCTGTGCCGCCGCGTAAGTGATTGCGGGACACCTCGCGATCTAGAGGAAAGGTTCAAAGATGAATAATACGGTCAAGGCGACCATAACTGCGGCGGTTGCTGCAGTTGTGACTCTTGGAGCCGTTGCCGGGTGCGGGGCTTCCGGAACTGCCGCCAAAAGCGATCAGGGAAAGGTGTATTTCCTCAATTCCAAGCCAGAGGTTTCGGACAGCTGGAAGAAGATTGCCGATGAGTATACCAAGCAGACAGGTGTCCCGGTCACGGTGGAAACCGCTGCTTCAGGAACTTACCAGCAGTCACTGAAATCCGAATTTGCCAAGTCTGAACCCCCTACGCTCTTTCAGCTCTCTGGGCCGGTGGACATGGAGACTTGGAAGGATTACACGGCTGATCTGACTGACACGGCAATCTATAAGCAGATGAAGGATCAGACCCTCGCCTTGAAATCTGCGGAAACCGGCAAGCCCGTAGGTGTGCCTTTCGTTATAGAAAGCTATGGCTTGATTTATAACAAGGACATCCTGGACAAGTACACCAAGACCAGCGGCGCAGCGGTCAAATCCGTCAAAGATATCAACTCGTTCGACAAGCTCAAGGCTGTTGCTGATGGGATGCAGAAGCACAAGGACGAACTGGGTATCAAAGGAGCATTTACTTCAGCCGGTTTTGACTCGAGCTCCATCTGGCGGTATGACACTCACCTGGCCAACATGGCGCTTGATAGAGAATTCAAAGATGATGGAATCACGCAGGAGCCGGCCAGCATCAAAGGCACCTACCTGCCTCAGTTCAAGGACATTTTTGACCTGTATCTAACGGATTCGACCACTCCGCGTACGCAGCTCAGCAGCAAGACGAATGATGATGCGAACTCTGAATTTGCCTTGGGGGACGCTGCATTCTATCAAAACGGCACTTGGGCCTGGACTGATCTGCAGAACGCTGGGATGGATGCCGACAAGGTCGGTATGATACCCATCTACATGGGTTTGCCCAACGAGCATGAGCAGGGATTGGCGACCGGTTCTGCGCAGTACTGGTGCTTGAATAAGAAAGCCGATGCCAAGAACATCAAGGCTACCGAGAAGTTTCTTGACTGGATGATTACTTCAGAACAGGGCAAGAATGCCATAGCCAAGGATATGGGTTTCACCACCCCATTTAAGACTTTCAACAAGGTGAAGACCGATAACCCTCTGGTCGCCGCTATGCAGAAAGACTCTGATTCCAAGCATGAGCGTGTGGGCTGGAGCTTCACGGTTGCGCCTTCGGAGCGTTGGAAGGATGATCTCGGAAGCGCCATGCTTGAATATGCCCAGGGCACCGCCGGCTGGGATGGTGTCCAGAAGGCCTTCGTAGACAATTGGGCGAGGGAGTATCAGGCCAACAAGCACTGATTCGTCGTTAAGGAATGGTCTCAGCGCTGGAGCGGAGCGGTGGACGACCGGAGAATCAATGTGGGAGGGATCAGCTCATGCGGATTCTCCGGCTTCTTTCCCTCGATAAGCTGCAGGGTCTTCTTGGCAAGCGAAACAGCCATTTCATAAGGCTTCTGTCGAATGGTGGTCAGGCCGATGTCCTCTGCGAATTTGCTGTCGTCATATCCTATGACGGACATGTCTGAGGGAACGGCGATGCCGAACCGTTGCAGCTGGAAGATGAGTGGTATGGCCAACGAATCTTCCTGACCCGCTATTGCGGTGGGTCTGGTTTTCAGGCTTTCCAGCTGTGTCAGCACAGCACTGGTGGGGTTTTCGGTTGCCGGGGCTGCCAGGACCGTTGGTTTGATGTTGGCAGCTCTGCAGGCGCTCAGGAACCCTTCCAATCTGGCTTGAACGCTGAAACGAAGCGAAGCAACAGGAGTTGATCGTACATATGCAATATGAGTGTGACCTAGAGCTATCAGATGATTGGCCGACAGCATGCCACCATTGAAATCGTCAATGCGGACCGAGGCCATGAAACCCTTCTCCTCCGTAACGTTGAGACTGAGGATCGGCACGTTGATGCTGGCAAGACGAGAAACCTCTGAGGCTTCAATGTCGAAGGAAGTGACGATGACGGCATCGACGTTGCGCTTCACTGGTAATGCTTCAAAGAATTCTCTTCGTGCATGGCCACTGGTGATCTGGCAGATGGAGATGTCATACCCATTGCGAGAAAAGACGGCGTTGAACCCTTCCATGATGGTCGAGTTGAACCAGGTGCTCAAGTGGTCGTTGATGAGCACAGCCACCCGTAGGGACTGGCCTGATTTGAGCGCGGTCGCGGAACGGGAAATCGAAAAGTTCAATTTTCGTGCAGTTGACAGTACCCTGGAACGCGTGCGCTCGGAGACCAGTTCCGGCCGAGTGAATGATCGAGAGACGGTGGAAACGGAGACATTTGCTTGTTTGGCCACGTCCTGGATTGTGGATTCCATGGGTAACTCCTCGTCAATGCTGAGCCAAGACCAGCTCCTGCAATTGGATGCCGTTGCAGTGCTCAGATATCTGATGATAGCGCGCTTGATTGAAATACTGTCAGTCCCGTATATGTCGTCTTTGGCTGTTGCAGGGAGCCATCAATTTGCAAAGGAGCAAGCGTATGTGTGAATCAATGGATGTGTCGTACCGAATGAGAAAGCAGGAACGATGATTTCGATGGTTGGTCGGTCGATTCGTAGGTGGTGGGGGTTGTTTGTGTTGCCTACGTTGTTGGCGTTTGTGGTTGGTTTTGTGGCGCCGTTTGTGATGGGCGTGTATTTGAGTTTTTGCCGGTTCACGACGGTGGTGGATGCCCGGTTTGTGGGGTTGGGCAATTATGCTGCGGCGTTGTCGGATGGGGAGTTCTGGCATGCGATGTGGTATACGGTGGCGTTCACGGTGGTGACGACGCTGGTTATCAATGTGTGTGGTTTCGCGGTGGCGTATATGCTGACCAAGGCGATCCGTGGGGCGAATGTGTTCCGTTCGGTGTTTTTCATGCCGAATCTGATCGGCGGGATCATCCTGGGGTATATCTGGCTGCTGCTGCTCAACGGGGTGCTGGCCCATTGGGGTCGTTCGATCACGTATTCGGGGGTGTATGGCTTCTGGGGGATGGTGCTGTTGTATTGCTGGCAGCAGATCGGCTATATGATGATCATTTACATTGCCGGCCTGCAGGCGTTGCCTGGGGATGTGGTGGAGGCTGCTTCGGTTGACGGGGCCAGCGGCCGTCAGATCCTGTTCCGGATCACGTTGCCGTTGATGATGCCTTCGATCACGGTGTGCACGTTTTTGACGATGACCAACGGGTTCAAGATGTTCGATCAGAATCTGGCGTTGACCAACGGGGCGCCGTCGAACATGTCCGAGCTGCTGGCGCTGAACATTTACCGGACGTTCTACGGGCGCACGGGCTTCGAGGGCGTGGGCCAGGCGAAGGCGGTGGTGTTCTTCGTGATCGTGGCGGTGATCGCGGTGGTGCAGAACAGGCTGACGACCAGCAGGGAGGTGTCGGCATGAGCGGCAAGGTGAGGCATTCGGGCCTGTGGACCCTGTTCTTTGCTCTGGTGTCCTTGTTGTGGGTGTTCCCGATCGTGCTGGTGGTCGTGAACTCGTTCAAGAACAAGGCGTATATCTCGCGCAACGCGTTCTCGCTTCCCACGGGCAGGACGTTCGTGGGCCTGGAGAACTACCGCAGGGGTGTGGAGCGGACCAATCTGCTGGCCAGCTTCGGCTGGACGGTGTTGGTGACCGTGGGCTCGGTCCTGCTGATCCTGGTGTGCACGTCCATGTGCGCCTGGTGGATCGTCAGGGTCAACACGCGGGTGGCCAAGTTCCTGTACCTGCTGTTCCTGTTCAACATGATCGTGCCGTTCCAGATGGTCATGTTCACGCTTTCCAAGCTTGCGGACATGCTGGGCCTGAACACGCCGTGGGGGCTGTGCGTGGTGTATCTGGGGTTCGGTGCCGGCCTGGCGGTGTTCATCTTCACGGGCGTGGTCAAGGGCATCCCCCAGGAGCTGGAGGAGTCGGCCATGATCGACGGGGCCAGCATCCCGCGCACCTTCTTCGGGATCGTGGTGCCGATCATGCGTCCCTCGATCGTGTCGGTGGCGATCCTGGAGGCCATGTGGATCTGGAACGACTTCCTGCTGCCCTACCTGACCCTGGACATGCGCCGGTTCAAGACGATGAGCATCGCCATCCAGTACCTGAAGGGCGGGTACGGCTCGGTGGACATGGGCGCGATGATGGGCTGCCTGGTCCTGGCCATCATCCCCATCATCGTCTTCTACCTGATCTGCCAGAAATACATCATCAAAGGCGTCCTCGCCGGCGCCGTCAAAGGATAAACTAATCTACGCCAGTTAGCAGTGGGTTATCATGGGAACCGGTATCACGATATGGAACGAGTGTCGTTGCCGGTTTCCTGCCCTTTCTTGGCTTGGGGGTCCCGTTGAGTTTTCTTTCTCCTGATTCAGGCTTCATGAGAGGTCTCGCCGATCTTATTGATGCCATATGGATCAACATCCTCATGCTGGTCACGTCAATCCCCCTGATATCCATCGGAGCCGCTCTAACCGCCGGCCATGACGCCGCCAGAAGAAGCCTTGAAGGGCGAGGGCATGTGACATCGAACTATTTCCGTGCCTTCCGTTCAAACTTCATCAAGGCAACCATGATCTGGCTCCTTTTCGGGCCATTGCTGCTGCTGTTGATCTACGCTTGGGTAGTTCTCCAAATCACGCCCTTGTTGATCGTCAAGTTTGCCTTCAGTATTTTGTGGGTGCTGGGGTTCGAATGGGTATGGGCCTTGCAGTCCCGTTTTGAAAACACTGTTGGTCGAACCTTGCTTAATGCATGGGTATTTGCCTTGGCCAATCTTGGGAGAACTTTGATCATGGTGCTTTTTGACGCCGCATATCTTGTTCTGCTGGTCCTATCGTGGTTCTACATGCCGCAAGGGCTCTTCTTGTTGCTCCTTCTCGGCTATGGGACTTTGATCATGGTGCACACGCCCCTGCTTAATGGTGCCTTTAAACATTTTGTTGCGAATGCCCCGATGTCACGGTCCGCTGCCGTTGAAGCAGGTCAGAAGAAGAGCGCTGACTGAGGTTGGCTCGCAATATTACAATGAGGATCCATGGTTACACTTCAGGATGTCGCTCGAGCCGCAGGTGTTTCGATTGCCACGGCGTCCTGGGCAATCAATAACAATAAGAACGTCAGGATTCCCGAGTCCACCATGAGGAAGGTCCGCAAAGTTGCTGCGGATCTGGGATACAGGCAGAATGCCATGGCCCGAAGCCTTGCCAGAGGACGATCCGATCTGATCGGGTTTATTAGCGATGGGGTGGCTACTTCTCCTTTTGCCGGACAGGTCATCCAGGGGGCTCAGGATGAAGCTTGGCGCAACGGGAAGATCCTGCTGATTGTCGATACGCATGGAGATCCCGATATTGAGCGCAGAGCCTGCGCTTTCATGCTGGAACGGCAAGTAGAAGGAATTGTGTATTCGTCTTGGGTTCACCACGAGGTTCGCCCTCCGGAGGACTTGGCTCGGGTGAATTCCATCCTTGTGAACTGTTTTGACCGTCTGGGTCGTTTCCCGGCAGTGGTGCCGGATGAAGTTCAGGGAGGCCGCACAGCTACGGAAATGCTGACGAATGCAGGTCATAAGCGTATAGCTTTCGTCAATGCCACCGAGCAGTCGCCAGCCTCGCAGGGCAGGTTGGAAGGGTACCAGGAGGCCCTGGCTGCAGCAGGATTGCAGTACGACCCAGACATGGTGATGACGTGCACGGTGGATCAGGAAGGCGGGTATGGCATTATGTCTCAGGTCATGCAGACTGGCGCCACGGCGGTATTCTGCCATAACGACCGCACTGCCATGGGCCTGTTCGATGCGCTTCGTGAACGAGGAATGCATGTGCCAGACGATATTTCGGTGGTGGGATTCGACAATCAGAAATTGATTTCCGCCCATCTCCATCCGGCGCTCTCCACAGTTGGTCTGCCGCAGTATGAACTCGGGGTGCTTGGAATTCGCACGCTGCTGCAGCGCGAGGATGTCGGCGAGAAGGGTGAGGGTGGCAGTGCTGATGCTGCTGGTGAGCACGGACCCTATTCACCCATCAGGGTGGCCTGCCCTTCAGTGCCCCGTGACTCCATACGTATCCTCGCGGCTTCTTAATTTATGGATCACTGGGATACGGGGTATCTGTGTTGCCCTATGAAGCTCTCCCTGTGAAATCGATATCCCCTGGTTTATGACCTTGTTTGACTTTTGACTTTAGGCTAATATAATAAGTGCTTAATCGCTTAAACAATGATGTAGCTGAGGATCCGACATATGCGATCCTCGACGGAAAGGTTGCGATGACCAAGCTGTATTATCAATTCCCGGGCACCTGGTTCGGAGACTGCATGCCCTTCGGCAAAGGGGATGAGTTCTTCCTCTTCCATCAGCGCGATAATCGGGACCCTGAACCATTCGGTAAGCCGTTTGGGTGGGACTTGGCGACGACAAAGGACTTCGTTCATTATCGGGATTGTGGCGTTGCCATTCCGCGAGGCGGAGACGCAGATCAGGATCAGTTTATATATGCTGGAAGTGTCTGTGAGGGTGAAGGCGCTTATCATGCCTTCTACACCGCCTATAACAGGGATTACTCTGCGCAGGGAAAGCCGGCGCAGGTCCTCATGCATGCAGTGAGTCATGACCTTTATCATTGGACGAAGACTCATGATGCCCTGACCTTCTCCCCCCAGGAAGGATACGATCCTGATGATTGGCGGGATCCCTGGGTTATCCGCGACGATGAGCATGATCGCTATCTATTGATCCTTGGCGCACGTAAGCAGGGTCCTAAAACCGTACAGTCGGGACGAACCGTGGCATTCTCGTCAAAGGACCTGAAGCACTGGAGTTTTGAAGGTGATTTCTGGGCGCCCAACCTTTACACCATGCATGAAATGCCTGATCTTTTCAAAATGGGCGATTGGTGGTATCACATCGTCACTGAATACAGTGACAAGCATGGAATGGTCTACAGAATGGCCCACTCGCTCGAGGGACCTTGGACTGCTCCTACCGACGATGCATTTGATGGCAGCGCCTACTATGCCGGCCGCACCTTTGAACTGAACGGCAAGCGGATAATGTTCGGTTGGGTCGGCACCAAGGAAAACGAAGATGACAGGTCCAATTATGAATGGGGCGGGACTTTCGTTCCTCATCAGATCTATCAGCGTGAGGATGGCTCACTTGGCGTGCGGCCGGTTGACACCCTCTGGAGTGCTTTCGATCACCGTCACAGGATCACAGACCTCAACTTAGATGCTTCGGCTGGACGAACAGAGAAGACCGTTGTCCAAGACAGCGGTGATCTGTATTCGTTCGAGGCGGACCTGACTTTCTCTCCAGGAACTCGTTCATTTGGGCTGCGGCTGAATGAAAACGAAGACACCGGTGAGTCCTACCAGTTCATATTCAAGGTTGGCGAGAACAGGTTCCTCTTTGAAAACAACCCGAACTATCCCTGGTTCGCCAATATGAACATAGGGTTGGAGCGGCCGCTTGAATTGGTTGCAGGGCAGAAGTATCACCTGCAGCTCGTAGTTGACGACACCATTGCCACCCTATATGTAAATGGCGTGGCTTTGAATTCCAGGATGTACAAAAGACCCGGTGACCACCTGGGAATCTTCGTGACAGAGGGGTCATTGCAGACCACCAACATGACATTTTCCAACACGTTGAAAGAGGGGTGACTTCCTTTAGCTGTTGAAATTTGATCGCCGGCGCCTGGCGACGTTGCCACAGGTGTCGGCGAGCCAAACAATAAACCATTGAGCTTAAGCGTTTATCCGTTGGTCGAGAGGCACGAATAAGCGCCCGATAAAGTAGTCGGTCAAAGAGTAATGGAGTAATAATGAGGAAAATCACTAAAGCAGTGGCTCTGGCAGGAGCGCTCGCTATGTCTATAGGTGGATTAAGCGCATGCGGAGGATCTCAGGCCAGTGCTGACAAGGGACACGTCTATTATTTAAGCGCCAAACCTGAGCAACAGGACGAGTTCAAGGATCTGGCCAAGCAGTTCACCAAGGATACCGGAGTACCTGTTGATGTGTCTGTTGCTTCTTCCGGTACGTATGAGCAGTCCTTGAAGAGCGAGCTGGCAAAATCCAACGCGCCCACCATGTTCGACGTTGATAACAATGATTTCCAGAACTGGGGAGATTACTATCGCGACATGTCCGGGACGAAGATCTACAAGGATCTGAAGAAACAGGACTACGCCCTTAAGCTTAAGGACAAGGTTGTAGCCGTTCCCTTCGTCATGGAACGCTATGGCATTATCTATAACAAAGCACTGATGAAGAAGTACTTCGATGCTAAATGGTCCAGCATAAAGTCCATAGACAAGGTCAACAACTTCAAGGCGTTGAAGACTGTTGCTGATGAAATCCAAGAGCACAAGGACGACCTCGGAGTGAAAGGCGCCTTCAGCTCAGCAGGGTTTGACAGCAGCTCCAACAAGAGGTTTGGAGATCAGCTCGCCCACATTCCGGTCTACTACGAGTATCGGGATCAGAATACCGAGGAAGAGCCTCCGACACTTACCGGAAAATACATGGATAACTTCAAGAACATCTTTGATTTGTATCTGAAGGATTCCACAACTCCGGCATCCCAGCTTTCTAGCGCCACGATGGACGACTCCAACAGCGAGTTTGCGACCAAGCAGTCTGTGTTTCTGCAGAATGGTTCCTGGGGCTATCCTCAGATCAAGGATCAGGATGTGGCTGACAAGGATATCGGAGTCCTGCCAATCTATATCGGCGTGCCGGGCGAAGAAAAGTCTGGGCTGACGGTCAGCTTCATGTACTTTGCCACCAACAAAAATGCTTCGGACAAGGATCGAAAGGCTACCGAGCAATTCCTGAATTACATTTTGGAGAACGACAAGGCCCGCAAGATCTTCACTGATGATATGGGCTTTGAGACGCCGTTCAAGTCCTATGAAAAGGCAGGATTCAAGTCGAAGAACCCCGTGCAAAGGGCCAATGACGCATATGCCAAAGCCGGTGACTACGACACTGTTATTCATCCTCTTCCCAGTGCACAGTGGGTGGCTTCGCTTAGTGATGCCATGCTCGAATACGCCCAGGGCACCGGAAGCTGGTCAAAAGTCACCTCCGCCTTTGTAGACGGCTGGGCAAAGGAGTACAAGACCACTCACTGAAACCAATGGGATAACCATCAGTTGACCATGTTGGACATCCCACCGGAATCTGGTGGGATGTCCTCTCCGGCCCAGGATGCTGAGATGGCGTTCTTGGCCCCAATCCAGCGGGGTCTTGATTTTCCGCAACCAATCTGGTTCGGAACTGTATGAAATGAGATGGGTCATGGGTGTAAAAACAAAATCTGCGTTTGCCATAGGTCTTGCATGCGCAATGGTCATGGCATCCGCCGCGTGCGGCGGTACCTCAGCCTCAGAAGCAAAGGGCCGAGTGTACATGATCAGCCAGAAAGTGGAAAACAACGATCAGTTCCTCCAACTCGGAAAGCAATTCACCAAAGATACAGGCATACCGTTTGATTTGATTTCCCCCTCTGCCGACAGCTATGAGCAGACTTTGAAGAGTGAGCTGGCCAAGAGCAAAGCTCCGACTATCATCGGCCTCGACAACAACGACTATCCCAACTGGTCGGATTATTGCGCGGATCTGTCCAAAACACGCATGTACAAAGATCTTACGGATCCGAATTACGTACTCAAGACCGGGAAAAAGGTGGGCGCCATTCCGTTCGTTCTGGACCGCTATGGCATCATCTATAACAAAGCTATTTTGAATAAATACTTTAAAGCGTCGTGGGCCAGCATCCGCTCAGTGGATGCCATCAGAGGATTCGACAGCTTGAAAACCGTGGCCGACGAAATTCAAAGTCACAAAGACGAGCTTGGAGTCAAAGGAGCCTTCACGTCCGCCGGATTCGAATCAAGCTCTATCCGACGGTATGGTGACCAGCTGGCTCATATACCGGTCTACTACGAGTATCGAGATAAGAACGTCACAGAGTTGCCGGCAACTGTATCTGATAAATATATGCCCAATCTCAAGAAGATCTTTGATTTGTATGTGAAAGACGAGACCGTTGCGCCGACCCAACTTTCCAGTGCGACATTCGACGATGCTGTTTCCGAGTTCGGTCTTGGCGACGCAGTTTTCATTCAAACGGGATCCTGGGCATATCCGCAATTAAAAAATCAGGAGGTTGCCGACAAGGATATGGGGGTTCTGCCCATATATATGGGTGTGCCGGGAGAGGACAAAGCAGGACTGACCATAAGCTCTAACTACTTTGCCATTAATTCGAAGATATCTCCGGAAGACCGGCGAGCCACGGAGAAGTTCATGTCATGGATGCTGGATAAGGACAGTGCCAGGAAAATCGTCACGGACACCATGGGATTCGAAACCCCATTCAAGTCCTACGCGAAGGCCGGGTACAAGACAAAGAACCCAATCCTCCGCGCCAATGATGCTTACGCCAAGCGTGGCTGCTATGACATAATCATCCGTCCTCTGCCCACCCAGCAATGGTCACTGAGTCTGGGCAATGCCATGTTGGAGTATGCCCAGGGCACCGGGCCCTGGTCCGGCGTTGAGTCGGCCTTTGTCAACGGTTGGGCTTCTGAGTACAAGACCACACATAAGTGATGAACTGATACGGTCGGCCCCGCGTTTCAAAGCTGGGCCGGTTTCAAAGTTCTAGTGCAGACTGCATGATTCCAGGTTTGGAGGTTTCAGTGATTTCGATGGTTGGTCGGTCGATTCGTAGGTGGTGGGGGTTGTTTGTGTTGCCTACGTTGTTGGCGTTTGTGGTTGGTTTTGTGGCGCCGTTTGTGATGGGCGTGTATTTGAGTTTTTGCCGGTTCACGACGGTGGTGGATGCCCGGTTTGTGGGGTTGGGCAATTATGCTGCGGCGTTGTCGGATGGGGAGTTCTGGCATGCGATGTGGTATACGGTGGCGTTCACGGTGGTGACGACGCTGGTTATCAATGTGTGTGGTTTCGCGGTGGCGTATATGCTGACCAAGGCGATCCGTGGGGCGAATGTGTTCCGTTCGGTGTTTTTCATGCCGAATCTGATCGGCGGGATCATCCTGGGGTATATCTGGCTGCTGCTGCTCAACGGGGTGCTGGCCCATTGGGGTCGTTCGATCACGTATTCGGGGGTGTATGGCTTCTGGGGGATGGTGCTGTTGTATTGCTGGCAGCAGATCGGCTATATGATGATCATTTACATTGCCGGCCTGCAGGCGTTGCCTGGGGATGTGGTGGAGGCTGCTTCGGTTGACGGGGCCAGCGGCCGTCAGATCCTGTTCCGGATCACGTTGCCGTTGATGATGCCTTCGATCACGGTGTGCACGTTTTTGACGATGACCAACGGGTTCAAGATGTTCGATCAGAATCTGGCGTTGACCAACGGGGCGCCGTCGAACATGTCCGAGCTGCTGGCGCTGAACATTTACCGGACGTTCTACGGGCGCACGGGCTTCGAGGGCGTGGGCCAGGCGAAGGCGGTGGTGTTCTTCGTGATCGTGGCGGTGATCGCGGTGGTGCAGAACAGGCTGACGACCAGCAGGGAGGTGTCGGCATGAGCGGCAAGGTGAGGCATTCGGGCCTGTGGACCCTGTTCTTTGCTCTGGTGTCCTTGTTGTGGGTGTTCCCGATCGTGCTGGTGGTCGTGAACTCGTTCAAGAACAAGGCGTATATCTCGCGCAACGCGTTCTCGCTTCCCACGGGCAGGACGTTCGTGGGCCTGGAGAACTACCGCAGGGGTGTGGAGCGGACCAATCTGCTGGCCAGCTTCGGCTGGACGGTGTTGGTGACCGTGGGCTCGGTCCTGCTGATCCTGGTGTGCACGTCCATGTGCGCCTGGTGGATCGTCAGGGTCAACACGCGGGTGGCCAAGTTCCTGTACCTGCTGTTCCTGTTCAACATGATCGTGCCGTTCCAGATGGTCATGTTCACGCTTTCCAAGCTTGCGGACATGCTGGGCCTGAACACGCCGTGGGGGCTGTGCGTGGTGTATCTGGGGTTCGGTGCCGGCCTGGCGGTGTTCATCTTCACGGGCGTGGTCAAGGGCATCCCCCAGGAGCTGGAGGAGTCGGCCATGATCGACGGGGCCAGCATCCCGCGCACCTTCTTCGGGATCGTGGTGCCGATCATGCGTCCCTCGATCGTGTCGGTGGCGATCCTGGAGGCCATGTGGATCTGGAACGACTTCCTGCTGCCCTACCTGACCCTGGACATGCGCCGGTTCAAGACGATGAGCATCGCCATCCAGTACCTGAAGGGCGGGTACGGCTCGGTGGACATGGGCGCGATGATGGGCTGCCTGGTCCTGGCCATCATCCCCATCATCGTCTTCTACCTGATCTGCCAGAAATACATCATCAAAGGCGTCCTCGCCGGCGCCGTCAAAGGATAAACAACGCTCTGGCATAAGCCAGACATTTAAAAAGGGCCTCGCAGCAAATGAGGATTGCTGCGAGGCCCTTTTATTGATTAGGCTCAGCTCCTTTGTTCGTTATTCCTGCACTATGCGGACCACCCAAGCGGTTGTGTCTTGGGGAAGCAGGCCGTCGTCTGTGAGGTTGCCCGATGTAAGCACAATTCGTCCTTGCGGAAGTGGAGTCGGCGCCTGTGAAAAATTGGTCAGACAGGTCAGTTCCGCAGGCTTGAAATCGACAAGCGCTTTGCGTGTATAGGAAATCCTGCCGTCAGTGGCAGATAGAGCCGTGACTTTCGCATTGCCTGTAGGGGTCAGCAGTGTGGATCGTAGATTCAGGGCTTTCCGATAGAGGGATAGCATTGAGGTCTCGTCGCTTTCCTCCTTATCCACGGCAAAGTCTTTGAACCAGAGCGGCTGCGGAAGATGTGGATCGCTGGCCGGCTTTCCGTCTTTGGCATGAGAGGGGGAGAACCCGAAGGAGGCCCCTTCTCCAAAGGCGGGATTCCAGTTTGCGGGGGCAGGTGTGTCTACGGCGACCCAAGGCAGGGGGACCCGGCACCCATCGCGACCTTTTTCAGTGTATTTGCCGCGGGTTCGGTGCGCAGTCGGATCCTCCAGACGGTCCCAAGGAATATCAGGAACCTCGAATAGGCCAAGTTCCTCACCCTGATAGATGTACACGGAGCCGGGCAAGGCGGCTTCCAGGGCGAACCCTGCGCGTGCCCTGCGCGTGCCCTTGGCACGGTCTTCGAAGTAGGTTTGTCCATCTCGAAGAAGCCAGTCCTTGTCAAGCTGATGATAAGTGGAGCTGTCCACCTGGGGCAGTGCGTATCTGGTGGCCTGTCTGACTACATCGTGGTTGCTCATCACCCATGTTGTGGTCGACCCTGAATCCTCGGCAGATTGCAGGCCTTCGGCGATTGCGGTGTACAAGGCTTTGCAGTCCCAATTGGCCTTGGCGAACTCGAAGTTGAAAACCTGCCCTAGTTCGTTCTCGGATGCGTACAGATGCTGGTGCTCAGGCACGACCCAGGCTTCTCCGACTGCAAAACGGTGAGGTTCAAATTCGTTGAAGACCTTGCGCCATTCCTTATAGATGTCATGCACTTCGGGTCTGTCCCATAGCGGATGCTCATAGTTGTGATAATTGGACTGTTCCTGAACGGGCCACCTATCCAACTCGGACAGGGGGCGGCTGTCTAGATCCTTGGCCAGACCGTGAGCCACGTCGATGCGGAAGCCGTCCGTGCCATGATTGGACCAGAAGCGGAATATATCCTTAAAGGCTTCGTGAACATCCTTGTTCTTCCAGTTCAAATCAGGCTGCTCTTTGGCAAATATGTGCAAATACCATTCGCCATCGTCGACCTGCTCCCAGGCAGGTCCGCCGAACAAGGACATCCAGCCGTTTGGCGGCAGTTCTCCATTCGCGCCCCTGCCCCGGCGGAAGATATACCTGTCCCGTTCGGGAGAGCCTGGAGCTGCCCGCAGGGCATTCTGGAACCATTCGTGCTTGTTCGACGTGTGGTTGGGCACAATATCAACGATGACCTTGAGCCCCATTTTGTGGGCTGTTTCGGCCATTTCGTCGAAATCGGCCATGCTGCCCAGACGTGGGTCGACATTCCGGTAATCCTTGACGTCATAACCGCCGTCGGCCAATTCCGATGGGTAGAAGGGTGACAGCCAGATGGCGTCTATGCCCAGGTTTCGAAGATATTCCATTTTTTCGGTCACGCCTCGGATGTCGCCAATGCCGTCGCCGTTGACATCTTTGAAACTGCGTGGATATATCTGATATACAACCGCCTGTTTCCACCAGTCGTCGTTCATGTTGTTGTCGGTCATACGTATCTCCTCCTTGAAACAGGCCGTCTTATGGATAAGTGTTTGTATGACAACGATAGCAATACCGTTGGTCAACAGTGCTCTTGTATAAATCAGCTTTTTGTGACGCAAATCTTTTAATGATATAGATTTAGCTCATACTGTGATAATACGTGATTGCACACGTTTTCAATTGAGTAATCATTGTTTCGATCGACAAATTCGAAGCGATGGGAATAATATTTGCCAGAAGAAGTTGAGTGATGTAGGCTCAAGTTTCGGAGTGGTCATGATGGCTGCTTGCCCGGGCCGACGGGAGCCGGCCATCGGGACCACGAACGAAGCGCGAGCGGAGAACGTGAACGATGAGGTGCAGGGCCAGACCCTGCGCCCCAATTTCATCAGGAGGTAATGAGTATGGCACGTGCAGTTGGCATTGATCTGGGAACCACCAATTCCTGCATTGCAACCCTGGAGGGCGGCGAGCCCACCGTAATCGTCAACGCTGAAGGCGCGCGGACCACGCCATCGGTGGTGGCGTTCAGCAAGTCCGGCGAGATTCTGGTCGGCGAAGTGGCCAAGCGCCAGGCGGTCACCAACGTGGACCGGACCATCAGCTCGGTCAAGCGTCACATGGGCACCGACTGGTCCGTCGAGATCGACGGCAAGAAGTGGACCCCGCAGGAGATTTCGGCCCAGATCCTCATGAAGCTCAAGAGGGACGCCGAGTCCTACCTGGGCGAGCCCGTCACCGACGCGGTCATCACCTGCCCTGCATACTTCAACGACGCTCAGCGCCAGGCCACCAAGGATGCCGGCAAGATCGCCGGTCTGAACGTCCTGCGCATCATCAACGAGCCCACCGCCGCGGCCCTGGCCTACGGCCTGGAGAAGGGCAAGGAGGATGAGCGCATCCTGGTCTTCGATCTGGGCGGCGGCACCTTCGACGTCTCCCTGCTGGAGATCGGCAAGGACGACGATGGCTTCTCCACCATTCAGGTTCAGGCCACCAACGGCGACAACAAGCTGGGCGGCGATGACTGGGATCAGAAGATCATCGACTGGCTGGTCAGCGAGGTCAAGAACAAGTACAACGTGGATCTGTCCAAGGACAAGATCGCCCTGCAGCGGCTCAAGGAAGCTGCTGAGCAGGCCAAGAAGGAGCTGAGCTCCTCCTCGTCCACCAGCATTTCCATGCAGTACCTGGCCATGACCCCCGACGGGACTCCAGTCCACCTGGACGAGACCCTGACCCGGGCGCACTTCGAAGAGATGACCTCTGACCTGCTGGGCCGCTGCCGCACGCCTTTCAACAACGTGCTGCACGATGCCGGCATTTCGGTTCAGGACATCGATCACGTGGTGCTGGTCGGCGGCTCCACCCGTATGCCCGCCGTCAAGGACCTGGTCAAGGAACTGACCGGCGGCAAGGAAGCCAACCAGACCGTCAACCCTGATGAGGTCGTGGCCGTTGGTGCCGCCGTGCAGTCCGGCGTCATCAAGGGCGACCGCAAGGACGTGCTGCTGATCGACGTGACCCCGCTCTCCCTGGGCATCGAGACCAAGGGCGGCATCATGACCAAGCTGATCGACCGCAACACCGCCATCCCGACCAAGCGCTCCGAGGTGTTCTCGACCGCTGAGGACAACCAGCCTTCCGTGCTGATTCAGGTCTACCAGGGCGAGCGCGAATTCGCACGTGACAACAAGCCTCTGGGCACCTTCGAGCTGACGGGCATCGCCCCGGCTCCGCGCGGCGTTCCTCAGATCGAGGTCACCTTCGACATCGACGCCAACGGCATCGTGCACGTCTCCGCCAAGGACAAGGGCACCGGCAAGGAGCAGTCCATGACCATCACCGGCGGTTCCGCCCTGCCCAAGGACGAGATCGACCGCATGGTCAAGGAGGCCGAGGCTCACGAGGCCGAGGACAAGCAGCGTCGTGAGGACGCCGACACCCGCAATGCCGCCGAGTCCGCCGCCTACCAGACCGAGAAGCTGGTCAACGACAACAAGGACAAGATCTCCGACGAGGTGGCCAAGGAGGTCACCGACAAGGTCAACGCTCTGAAAGAGGCTCTGAAGGGCGAGGACATGGACAAGATCAAGAACGCCCAGAGCGAGCTGATGACCTCTGCCCAGAAGATCGGCCAGGCCCTCTATGCCCAGCAGGGCTCCGCTGACGGTGCAGGCGCCCAGGGCGCTGCAGGTGCCGCCGGTGCTGCCTCGGGTGCAGGCTCCTCCTCGTCCGCCGATGACGACGTGGTGGATGCCGAGGTCGTGGACGACGACGACAAGAAGAAGGACGGCGAGTGACATGTCGGCCTTCGACAAGGATGATGCCGGGCCGCTGAAGGGCGACCCGGCCGCCGCCGGCGAACCGGATGGGAACGAGGCCAAGGCCTCTGACGCCGCTTCGACACCCGATCAGGAAGCGGCGCGCGGCCGTCATGCCGGCGAGAGCGCTGCAGACGAGAGCCAGGCGGCTAGCCAGTCCTCGTCGGATTCCTCCGTCAAGGACGCGTCGTCAGAGGATGCTCAGGCTGATGACAAGACTGATGCTGACTCGGCCAAGGAGGAGAGCGCCGACAAGGGATCAGATGGGCTGACTCCTCTGGGTCAGGCCAAGAAAGAGGCCGCCGATTACCTGGAGGCTCTCCAGCGCGAGCGGGCCGAGTTCGTCAACTTCCGCAACCGCGCCAAGAAGGAGCAGGACATCTTCCGCCAGCACGGCATCGTGGATGTGCTGACCGCCCTTCTTCCGGCCCTTGATGACATTGACCGGATCAAGGAGCACGGGCAGATGGACGACTCCTTCCAAGCCGTAGCCAAGAAGATCGACAAGACCTTCGAGAAATTCGGCGTCGAGAAGTTCGGTGAAAAAGGCGAGGACTTCGACCCCACCAAGCATGAGGCCATCCTGCACAAGCCGGACCCCGATGCCAAGAAAGAGACCGTTGACACGGTCGTTGAGGCAGGCTATCGGATCGGCGACCGGGTGATCCGGGCTGCCAGGGTAGTGGTGACTTCGCCCGGGCAGTAGCAGGGACGGTGATTGCGGACCTTCCGCAGGCTGAATCGACGCCTTCGCATGCGGCGGCTGGTGGGTTATGGCCCTGCCCGCCGCCGCACGCGAAAGGGCGGATTCCAATTCGATATATTCGTAGCTTATGAGGAAAGGAGACATGGATGGCTGAGAATGAATGGCTGAGCAAGGACTATTACAAGGTCCTTGGTGTCTCCAAGGACGCCAGCGAAGCGGAGATCACCAAGGCCTACCGCAAGCTTGCCCGCAAATACCATCCCGATCTCAATAAGACCAAGGAGGCCGAGGAGAAGTTCAAGGACATCTCCGAGGCCTACGACGTGCTCAGCAACAAGGAGCAACGTCAGAAGTACGACGCCATCCGCCAGTTCGGCATGGGGGGAGCCCGGTTCGCCGGGGGTTCCGGCCAGGGCGGCTTCAACACCGATGCCTTCTCGGACATCTTCGGCTCCATGTTCGGTGGGGCTGGAGCGCCTGGAGGCACCCGTATCCGTTTCGGCGATGGTTCGGGACAGCCGGACTTCGCTGACATCTTCTCCTCCTTCGGCGGGGGTGCCGGCGGTGGCGGTCGGACCGCCTACCAGGAGAGCAGGCCCAGGCCAGTCAAGGGCGAGGATCGCAATTCGCGCATCGGCCTGTCCTTCCGTCAGGCGGTCAAGGGGGCTACGGTCTCCCTAAGCGTGGGCGGCAAGCGCTTCAAGACGCATATCCCTGCTGGGGTTCGCAATGGCCAGCGGATCAGGTTGGCTGGCAAGGGTCGGCCCGGTAGGGACGGGGGCGCCAATGGCGACCTCTACCTGCAGATCAGCGTGCAGCCCAGCCAGCGGTTCACCATGAAGGACAGGGATCTGGTCATGACCCTGCCGGTGACGGTATCCGAGGCTGCCCTGGGGGCCAAGGTCCAGGCCCGGGACATCGACGACCAGGTCGTCACCTTCAAGATCCCGGCCGGCTCCTCCAGCGGCGACGAGATCCGCATCACCGGCAAGGGGGTTCAGGACCGGCGCGGCAAGGGCGACCTGGTGGGGCGGCTTGAGATCCGCATGCCAGGCCGGCTGGGCATGGCCCAGAAGAAGGCCATGCGTGACTTTGCCAAGTCCAGTGGCGACTTCGACGAGCGGATCGCCGGTGAGCGCATGAAGATATGACGATCCCGATGCAGGATCAGGTTGGAACGAACAGCGGAGAGGAGTGATGATCATGGTCAGGGTGGATCCCGAGACCAGGCGGATCTATCTGGCCTGCGCTCGCGGCCTGGTGGCCGGGCGCATCAGCCTGGATGCTGCTGACGATGCCGGCTTGGACATCGAGCTGCCGGTCTTCAGCGTCGGCCAGGTCGGGCAGTTGGCCAACATCCATCCGCAGACCCTGCGCCAATACGACCGGCTGGGTCTGATCGTGCCGGAACGGACCGAGGGGGGTGCACGCCGATACTCCCTGCGGGATCTGGACCGGCTGGGTCAGGCTCAGCATCTGAGCCAGGACGAGTCCATCAACCTGGCCGGAGTGACCAGGATCCTGGCCCTAGCCGAGGAGAATCGTCAGCTGAGGCGCCAGCTGCGCCGCTCCCACCAGTCACAGGGATCCAGCATGTTCGCCGCCGCTGCCGACGGCCGGGTCGTCGAAGTCAGGCGGTCCAGCAGGGCCCGGCTCTGGCGGCAGGACACGACGCATGACGAGGCCGATCCGACTGAGTCCAAATCGCTGATCGTCTGGAGCGTACGCTCCTGAAGCAGGTGAGGGGCCTGTGCTATGGTGTACAGGTTGGCCGCTAGCCCAAGAGCTGCGGCTGATCGTCGCCTGAATGCTTTGAGTACGGGGAAACCGCTTGCGCGAAATTCGTCATTCTCTGCTTTGCACGCGGCCTGCGAACTGTCGACCGACAGTACCGTTTTCTTCCCTGTTGTGAAAGGTCATTGTGACTGCTTCATCCATGCCCGATTCCAATTCGTCCAATTCCGACAATTCTGCTGTAGAACCTATGGCTTTTGACCAGCTGGGGGTGCCTGAACCCTTGGTCCGCGTCCTGCGCAAGGACGGCAAGACCAGCGCTTTCCCCATCCAACGGGATACCCTGCCTGATGCCCTGGCCGGCCGTGACATCCTGGGCCGGGGGCGGACTGGTTCCGGCAAGACCCTGGCTTTCAGCATCCCCCTGGTGGCTCGACTGGCTGCCGATGAGGAAGGACGGGTTCGCCACGGCCGGGGGGGTGCCGCCGGATCAGGCAGCCTGCCCCGCCCGCGCGGTCTTGTTCTGGCTCCCACCCGCGAGCTGGCCAATCAGATCGACGAGGTTCTCAACCCCCTGGCCCAGGCCTACGGCATGCGGACTTGCACCGTCTACGGCGGCGTTGGCCAGGGCCGTCAGGTCGATGCCCTTCGGCGCGGGGCCAAGATTGTGGTGGCCTGCCCTGGTCGCTTGGAGGATCTGCTCCGTCAGCACAAGCTCAGCCTGGAGGATGTGGAGATCGCCGTGCTGGACGAGGCCGACGAGATGGCTGACATGGGCTTCCTGCCTGCCGTGGAGCGGATCCTGGCCCAGGTTCGCCCGGGCGGTCAGCGCATGCTTTTCTCGGCCACCCTGGACCACGGTGTGGATGCCGTGGTCAAGCGTTTCCTCAAGGACCCCAAGATTCACGAGGTGGATTCGGCAACCCAGCATGTGGATCTGATGACCCACCACATCTTCCGCACCACCCAGGCCGCCAAGCATGATCTCGTGCGCAAGCTGGCTTCGGGCACCGGACGTCGTATTCTCTTCACCCGGACCAAGTTCCAGGCCAAGAAGCTGGCCAAGAACCTGATTGACAACGGCATACCGGCCGCACAGCTGCATGGCAACCTTTCTCAGAACCAGCGCGATCGCAACCTAGGGGCTTTTTCACGGGGCGAGGTGAAGGTCCTGGTGGCTACCGACGTGGCCGCTCGCGGCGTGGACATCAGTGACGTAGACCTTGTGGTTCAGGTGGATCCGCCGGCCGATTCCAAGTCCTTCCTGCATCGGTCAGGGCGTACGGCCCGGGCAGGCCGTTCCGGCGACGTGGTCACCTTGGTCCTGCCCGACCAGTGGCGCGACACCAGGCGGATGCTGCGCATGGCCCATATCGATGCCAAGCCGGTTCAGGTGACCGCCGATTCGCCTGAGGTTACCGAACTTGTAGGACCCGTGGCCAAGCCGGTGCAAGGCTGGTCCTTGCAAGCCGAGCAGCCGCAGGCCTCAGGCGGCCGGTCTGCCCGTGGAGGCCGTAGCGGCCGAAGCGGACATCGGGATCGTTCCCGGTCCGACAGGCATTTCGATCGCGGCGGCCAGGCTAGGGCTGCAGGCCGGGACTGGGATCGTCGGCCTTACCGTTCCCGGCGGTCTGGTGACCGACCGGCATTCGATCGTGAGAATGGCCCCTTGGACGGCAGGACCAGAGGCCATCGTCATTCCGGCAGCAGCGAGCGGACCCATGGTCACGACCATGGCCGTGGCAGCGGCCGCGCTGGCTCTCGTTTTGACGCGGACCGTCGTGGGTTCCGCCGCGGTCATCGCCGCCATCGTCGTGACGATAACCCCTTCCGCTCCGCCTCCAGGCGTTGATTCATCGATGGGCGCGTTTGCATAATGCGCCCATCGCGGTTGTTGATCCTGATCCGATATACGCTGTCTTTGCTGAAGCAATTCTGGGCGCTTGATGAGCAATTGCAACCTTGCTGATTCCATGGTTGCAGTGCGAACTGACCCTGGCCCCATGCCAGGGTCCTTACGCACTCACCCGCCTGATTGGTTCTGGCAGGAGAGCGGCTGTGCTGCGTTGATGCGTCTGGAATCTGCCGAAGCCTTTATCGGTCGTGATGACGACCTGGAGCATTGTGCAGTGTCTCGACACTGTGGAGCTGAGGGTAGTCGAAACCCCGACCTCTTCGATGCGAACGAAGCGCTCTACCAACTGAGCTACAGCCCCATTCGTTGCCCGACCGTAGCCGAACAACAGAAGCTTACTTTAGCGCGTGCCCTGGCCAAACGCAAAATATCCCAGATCAGGCATCAGTCCGCCTTGGCGCTGGTTTTTTCGGCGGAAGCCTTCTTGTGGCCGAATTTAGCCTTGAGCAGGCCGATGACCGTGGGCAGGACCGAAATGACCAGGATCAGGATGATGACCAGCTCGAAATGCTGTTGGACTGCGGGGATGCCCCCGAAGAAGTAGCCCAGGAGGGTGAAGAGGGTGGACCATATCAGACCGCCCAGGATGCTGAAGGGGGTGAAGCGCCGCCAGCGCATTCCGGAGATGCCCGATATGAACGGCATGAATGTCCTGATGAAGGGAAGGAAGCGTCCCAGGACTACGGCTAGTGGGCCCCACTTGTCAATCAGGCCTTCGGTCTTGGCGATTCGTTCGGGGGTCAGTGACTTCACGCGCCCCGAACGGACGATGGCCCGGCCGAAGAAGTGCCCGATGAAGTAGTTGCTCTGGTCGCCCAGGATGGGGGCCAGCCAGACGACGGGCAGGAGCACGTCCAAGGCCATGCCGCTGGATGGGTCATGGGCGAAGACGCCGGCGGCGAAGAGCAGGGAGTCGCCCGGCAGGAAGGGCATGAAGACCACGCCTGTCTCGATGAAGATGATCAGGAAGATGAACCCGTAGGTCGGCACCAGCCCCATGGCGATCCAGCTCGCGATGGCGCTGCGCGGATCCTTGAGCAGGTGTATCAGCCAGTTGACGAACCCCATGAATCGCGTTCCATTCCGTCGATGTGTGCTTTTCCAGAACCGAGACACACTTTAACAAGCCGGCCTTGGCACCCGGTACTCCCCGGTCTGATTCCTTGCGAGGACAACACAACCCATCGTTGCCGGACTTATGGGCTGTCGGCCACGGTCCTGTCGTCGGTCCTCCTGTGCGAAGATAGGCAGGAAGGGTCACACAATCGAGGAGTGGACATATGGTCAATGACGAACGACTCGCCTTCCCTGAGGACTTCACCTGGGGCACGGCAACGGCATCCTTCCAGGTAGAGGGTGCGGCGCATGAGGACGGCAGGGGAGACTCCATCTGGGATGTCTACTGCAGGCAGCCAGGAAGGATAGCGGATGGATCCAATGGCGATGTCGCCTGTGATCAGTACCACCGCTACCCAGAGGACATTGCTCTGATGAAGCAGATGGGGGTGGGGGCCTACCGGCTGTCTGTAGCCTGGCCTCGCATTGTGCCCCAGGCAGACGGCGCCATCAACCAGGCTGGCTTGGACCACTACCGGCGGGTGCTGGACATGCTGCTAGAAAACGGCATCAAGCCTGTAGTCACCCTCTACCACTGGGATCTGCCTCAGTACCTGCAGGAGGCTGGAGGCTGGGCCAACCGCGACACCGCCCAACGATATGCCGACTATGCAGCCGTCCTGGCCAAGGCTCTGGGCGATCGGGTGCAGACTTGGACAACCCTGAACGAACCTTGGTGCTCGGCCTATCTGGGCTATGGCAATGGCGGCCATGCTCCAGGCATCCGCGACTACGGGCAGGCTCTGGCAGCGGTCCATCATCTGAATCTTGCTCACGGTCTGGGAGCCCAGGCCATCCGTGCCGAGCTGGGCGACAGGGCGCGCATATCGGTGACTCTGAACCTGCAGGTCAACCGGGCCGATAGCGACGATCCGGCGGATCTGGCGGCCAAGACCCGGGCAGACCTGTTCGCCAACGAGGTATGGCTGGGCCCCATGCTGGCCGGAACCTATGACCAACGCATCCATGATGCCGCTGAGGGTATCACTGACTGGAGCTTCGTTCGTGACGGCGATCTGGAACAGATCCATCAGCCCTTGGACGTGCTGGGCATCAACTACTACTCGACCAACCACGTGCGGGGTCGAAGCGGCGCTGGTTCCGAGCGCAACCCCATGCCCGCCCAGGAGATGGTCGAGACTCTGCCTCCTCAGGGGCCGTTGACCGCCATGGGCTGGAACCAGGAGCCTCAGGGGCTGACCGATCTGCTCATGGAGGTCTCCGGCCGTTTCCCCAAGCTGGATCTTATGATCACCGAGAACGGATCTGCCTGGGAGGACCAGGTCAGCATGGATCCATCCTTCCCCGGCGGCAAAGGGGTGCATGATCCCCAGCGGGTGGCCTATCTGGAGGAGCACCTGCGTGCCGTGGCCCGGGCCATCCATGAAGGAGCCCGGGTGACCGGTTACTTCGCTTGGTCCCTGCTGGATAACTTTGAGTGGGCCTTGGGCTACACCAAGCGCTTTGGGCTGATCAGGGTCGACTATGACACCCAGGAGAGGATCTGGAAGGATTCCGGTCTGCGGTACGCGCAGATCATCCATGATCGTGCAGTCTGAGCACGACGGCACACAAACGTTGCTGCAAGGCGGTCGGGCATCCCTGTCCGGCCGCCTCCTTTGTCCTAGATCCAGCTGGACAGCCACATGTGCATGCGCCAGAAGTCATAGGGGATGGGCATGGCGGTCCACAGCGGATAGAAGAAGACCGAGGTCAGGCCTAGCAGGGTCAGGCCCATGATCATGGTCTGCCGGTAGAGGATGCTATCCGAATTCTGCCGTAGCCAGTTGACCACATAGCAGATTGCCAGGATCATCCAGGGCAGGATGACGATGGAATAGAAGGTGAAGGTGGTCCGGTTCATGTATTGGATCCAGGGCAGCCAGCCGGCCAGCATGCCTGCCAAGACCCCCCAGATCCGCCAATCTCCGTGCTTGACCACGACGGCGATGACGATGGCCAGAACCATGCAGATGCTGCCCAACCACCAGGTCAGGGGATTGCCCAAGGATGTGACGGCGGCCACGCAGGGGGAGTCCTTGGCCAGTCCGCACAAGCCGGGGAAGCCTGTGATCTTCTGCCAGTAGAAGCTGGTGGGTCTGATCTGCAAGGGCCACGTCAGGGGGTTGGCCATGTATGGGTGTCGGGTATGCAGGGTGGTGTGGAAGTGCCACATCTGCCGGTGGTATTCAGCCAGGGACCGCAACCCCTCCGGCAGCCAGGTCAGACCCTGGCCAGGGTGCTGGGCCGCCCAGCTGTGCATGAAGGAATCCCCGTGCAGGAACCATCCCGTCCAGGAGGCCAGATAGGTGCCCGCCCAGACGGGGATCATAAGCAGGGCCGCCGGCAGCCCGTCCCTGAGCACGGCGCTCTGCAGCCAGGATCCGTATCCTGCCTGATGGCGTTCCCAGCCATCCCAAAGCACTGAGATCAGGGCGAAGACGGCGAAGAAGTAGGCTCCTGACCACTTGGTGCAGGTGGCCAGGCCCAGGAGCAGGGCGGCTCCTGTCCGCCACCAGGACCAGGCGATGAAGGGGCCGGTAGTGGCCACGGGCAGTTCGACACGGCTTTGCCGTCCTTGCTGTCCCTGTGACTGAATGACCTTCACCCGGTAGTGCAGGCGGAAATCAGCCTGATCCTTGGCCCAGGATTGTCGCAGCCTGTTCCGAGCCCAGTCTCGGTGGCCCATCAGGCACAGCCAGGCTCCCAGGACGAAGATCATGACGAAGTTGTCCAGCAAGCCGGTTCGGCTCATAACGATGCCCAGACCATCGATAGCCATGAGGAAGCCAGCTGTCAGGGCGATGGGCAGGTTATGGAAGAGGCGCAGGGCTACTCGGCAGAGCAGCAGGATGGCGATGGTGCCCGCCAGGGCAGTGGCCGCTCGCCAGGCGAAGGGATTCCCGGCTCCGCCGAACAGTTTGAGACCCAAGGCGATGCACCACTTGCCCACCGGCGGATGAACCACGTATTCGGCCTGGGGCAGCCAGTCGCTGGTATGCCCCTGGGCAAAGATCTGGTCGATGGGAAGGTCAAGGGGGCCGGCTTTTTTGGGCCAGTTGCGCGGCTCGCCGGTCATCAGCATGGTCCAGGCGTCTTTGACGTAATAGGTCTCGTCGAAGACGATGGCTCGAGGGCTGCCCAGCCGCACAAACCGCAAAAGCCCGCCCAGAAGAGCCATGAGTATGCAGGCCAGCCAGCTGCTCTGCCGACGGGAGAGCCGGGGTATCGTGATCCCTCGTCTGGTGTGGTGACCCTTGGGAGTGCTGAAGATGGACAGCATGGCAGGGCGACCGGACCGGTGGGCGGCGTGCCTGCCGTGTCTGGAGGAGCGATGCTGCGAAGAAAGCCCTGCCAAAGATGTCATCACCCCTAGATTAGGCCATACTGAAGGCATGAGCAGCATGAACGGCCGGAGCGATGGACATATACAGGGTGGAGAAAGCCATGCAGGGTCGCATTCACCCAGTGTTTCACGTGGAACAGTGGTGCTGGCGGCCACGCCTATAGGCAATGTCGCCGATGCCTCGACACGCTTGGTGGAGCTCCTGCAGTCGGCGGACCTGGTGGCAGCAGAGGACACGCGGCGGCTCTATGATCTGGCCAATCGTTTGGGGGTGCGCGTAGGCGGCAGGGTGGTGGCCTATCACGATCATAACGAGCGGCGGATGGCCGATCCCATCCTGGATCAGGTTTGTGACGGAGCCTGCGCACTGGTGGTCTCAGATGCAGGCATGCCCACCATCAATGATCCGGGCATGGCCATTGTCAGGCGGGCCATTGAGCGAGGCATACCGGTCACCTGTGCCCCTGGCCCCAGCGCCGTGCTGGATGCCCTGGCCCTCTCTGGTCTGCCGACCGACCGCTTCTGCTATGAGGGGTTTCTCCCCCGTCGGCACCAGGAGCGGTTGCGGCATCTGCGCACCCTGCGCAGCGAGGAGCGGACCATGGTCTTCTACGAGACGCCCCACCGCATCGATCAGGCTATGCAGGACCTTCAGGAGGTCTTCGGCCCCGACCGGCTCATGGCCCTCTGCCGGGAGCTGACCAAGGAACATGAACAGATTCGGCGGGGCACAGTCGGTGAAATTGTGCGTTCCCTCCAGGAGGATCCTCCCCGGGGAGAGATGGTCCTGGTCGTGGCTGGTGCATCCGCCTTGGAGGCAAGGCGCAACGATCCTGAGGCCATGGATGATCGGCGGCTGGCGGTTCTGGCACGTGATCTGGCCCGAACCGAGGGCCTGCGGCTCAAGGAAGCCATCGCGCGGGTAGCTGCCGAGCACCCCCTGGCTGATGGCAGCCTGCCTAATCGCAAGCGGATTTATGCCCTGGCCGTTCAAGAGGATAAAGAGGACTGATTCCCCTTTCCCTCATCCAGCAGCACCTCCAGCGCTCTGCGCACACCGGGCCCGCCCAGCTGGGAGATGGTCTCCAGCAGGGCTGGCGAAGCAGCGGGATTGGCCACCAGCCACCGGCGCAGCTCAGGCTCTTCTCGGGCGATGGCCCAGAGGATGCTCGGGTCGGTCGCGGGGTCTGTGGCCATCAGCGCTGTGGGCACCAGGGGAGGCTCCGGTGGCGGGGCGCGCATCTCGGCCATCGGGTGGATGCCATCAGGTTCGTCTTGGCTCAAATCGTCATCTGCTGGGGAGCGCGACCGGCTGCTGATGGCAGTCATGAGCCGGGCCATGCGTTCAGTGGCGGACAACCCACGATGGCTCCGGGCCCTGCCTCGGTGCCGATGATGGCCGTGCGTACCTCGGGCATACCTCACTGTCAGACTCATAGGATCGCCTTGAGTCTTCTTATGGTCTCCAGCCCTTGAGCGTGGCCAGGCCAGCGGGGGTTGGAGGACAGAAGCGCCTCGCAGGATCCGCAGCTGACCTGATATCGCTCCATCAGCTCATGCAAGACCGCCATGGTCTCTTCTCCGTTGCACTGGCCTGAGGGGTCGCAGGCCAGGTCGCAGGCCGTCCAGAGCGGCGAAGTCACCCAAAGTTTCCCAAGCTTCATCAGATAGCGGGCATCCAGCTGTCGCTGGTGGGGGTGCAGGGGCCTGCCGTGAACGGGCGTGCGGAAGTGGGAGTTGGAGATAATGTCCAGCGTGTCGGGGAAACGGCCGTTGATCCATATCCAGAGCGCCAGTCCGCCACATGCTGCTGCGCCGTAAGGGACCATGGGCATGACGATGGAGGCGCGACCGTAGAGTCCCTCAGCCTGTTCGTTCAGATAGCAGCAGGATCGGTCCAGACAGGTCACGATCCCCTCATTCACCAACAGGCTGAGGCTGAGCGGGCCGGGCAGATCTCCGGTTTGGATCAGACTGGGCAGCGGCTTGGGATCGGGGGTCAGGGCCCCAAAATCGGTCGTAGGAGGACGGCCGCGGGTGCGCATCGGCGCTGCCCCGGCTGGTGGTCCGGGCCACTGTTGAGCGGTGTCGGCGTGCGGTGTTCGGCCTGGCGGCTTTGTTCTAGCTCTGAGGGTGCGACTGGCGCCATGGGCAGTGGTAGGCGTCCACGTCACTCCCCCGAGGACGTGTTCTCGATTCATGGTTCGACTGTAAATGGCTGGTTCCGAGTTTGCCTGAAGGAGGGCCAAATTTGTGTACTTGTGGATAATCTGCTTGCTCGACGGCAGTCCTGTGGACGAGCAGGGGGATTGTAGGCCTGAGCCGATAATCTTGCTGGTATGAGTCATATCCTTGTTTCCGTCGCCTGGCCCTACGCGAATGGGCCCCGTCATATCGGCCACGTCGCTGGGTTCGGCGTCCCCTCGGACGTCTATGCACGCTACGAACGCATGAAGGGCAATGATGTCCTTATGGTTTCGGGGACTGACGAGCACGGCACTCCCATCCTGGTGGAGGCTGACGCCGAGGGTGTGGGTCCCCAAGAGATCGCCGACCGCTACAACCGGGTCATCGTCAAGGATTTGTGCGATCTGGGGCTCAGCTATGACCTTTTCACCAGGACCACGACCGGCAATCACGAGAAGGTGGTGCAGGAGCTCTTCCGCCAGTGCAGGGCCAATGGCTACATCTATGAAGGCCAGCAGAAGGTGGCCATCTCGCCTTCCACTGGCCGGACCCTGCCGGACCGCTATATCGAGGGGACCTGCCCCATCTGCGGTGCTGACGGCGCTCGCGGCGACCAATGCGACAACTGCGGCAACGAGCTGGATCCGGACGAGCTGATCAACCCCGTATCCAAGATCAACGGGGAGACCCCCCGGTTCGAGGAGTCCAAGCACTTCTTCTTGGATCTGCCCGCCCTGGCCGAGGCCAACCTGGCCTGGTTGAAGACCCGCAAGGGCTGGCGCAGCAACGTGCTCAACTTCTCCCTGGGGCTGTTCAAGGAGGTCAAGCCGCGAGCCATCACCCGCGACATCGACTGGGGCATTCCCGTGCCTGTGGACGGCTGGGTCGACGACCCCAACAAGAAGCTCTATGTTTGGTTCGACGCCGTCATCGGATACCTGTCGGCGTCCATCGAGTGGGCCCGCCGTCAGGGCGACCCCGAGGCCTGGCGCAAGTGGTGGAATGACCCCAAGGCCCTGGGCTACTACTTCATGGGCAAGGACAACATCACCTTCCACTCGCAGATCTGGCCCTCGGAGATTCTGGCCTACAACGGCCAGGGGTCCAAGGGCGGACAGCCGGGATCCTACGGCGAGCTCAACCTGCCCGAGCAGGTGGTGGCCAGCGAGTTCATGACCATGGAGGGCAAGAAGTTCAGCTCCTCGCGGGGCATCGTCATCTACGTCAAGGACATCCTGGCGCGCTACCCGGTCGATGCAGTCCGCTACTACATTTCCATCGCTGGTCCGGAGACCTCGGACTCGGACTTCACCTGGGCGGAGTTCGTCCGGCACAACAACGAGGAGCTGGCCGCCTCCTGGGGCAACCTGGTCAACCGCGTGGCCAACCTGCTCAACAAGGACTTCGGCAGCATCCCCCGCATCGAGGAGGACTGGCTGACCGAGGAGGATACTGCCCTGCTGGACCGCAGCCTGCAGGCCTTCGATACCGTGGGCTCCCTGATCGAGCACCATCGCCAGAAGGCCGCCCTGGTCGAGGCCATGGCTCTGGTGGGCGATATCAACAAGTACATCTCCGCCCAGGAGCCCTGGAAGATCAAGGATGACCAGAACCGACTGGCTGCCGTCCTGCACACCGCAGCGCAGGCCGTGCTGGACGCCAACACCATGCTGGCCCCCTTCCTGCCGCATGCTTCTCAGCGGGTCTGGGAGACCATGGGCGGCAAGGGCACCTTCTCGCCCCTGCCCCGTGTCGAGGAGGTTGACGACCTGGATCGGTCCGGCTTCCACTATCCCATCATCACCGGCGACTACCGGCTGGGGGAGACGGTCCACCCTTGGGCGCGTGAGCCCCTCAGGGACGGCACGCCGATCGAACGGCCCACACCTATCTTTCCGCGCATTCCCAAGGAGGCCGTGCAGGAGGAGCTGGATCGTTTCCAGGAGCAACTGGACCGCCGCAAGGCCAAAGAGCGCGCCCGATTCGAGGCGGAGCAGGCCAAGCTGGGCGACCAGGGCAAGTGACGGTCGACGCGCCCGGGACGGCATTCGTGATTCACAGAGAACTTTGAGGTTTTCGGGCACTTCCTCCAAGGTAGCGCTGGTTATATTTGTTCTGTCGGTTGAAGTACTGGCCGATGGGGGTCGTGCGGCCCCGATAACTGAACCCCTTCTTCTCTCTCTCTTCTCGCCCGGCGGCTCTTCGAACCGCCGGGTTCTTTCGTCATGGAAGACCCATAGGATGAGTAACCATGAAGATTGCCCAATTCGCCTGTGTGCTCTTCGATCTGGACGGGGTGCTGGTGCCCACGACCATCCTGCACAAGGCCGCCTGGAAGGCGTTGTTCGATCAGGTCCTGCCCGGGAACGTCCCGGCCTACACGGAGCAGGACTACTACGCCTATGTGGATGGCCGGCCCCGCTATGACGGTGTCGACGCCCTGCTGCGCAGCAGGGGCATTGAACTGGACTGGGGCAGCCCCAATGACGATCCGCAGCTGGACACCGTCTGCGGATACGGCAATCGCAAGAACATGACCTTTGAGCGGATGCTGAAGCAGAAGGGCATCGATCCCTACCCGGACACCGTGGATCTGCTCAGGCATCTGCGCGCCGACAAGAAGCGTCTGGCTGTGGTGTCCAGTTCGCGCAACACGGCCCAGGTCCTCCAGGCCGCTGGGATCGCCGGATACTTCGACACTGTGGTGGACGGCAATCTCAAGGACGAGATGGGCCTTCAGGGCAAGCCGGCCCCGGACACCTACGCCTATGCGGCCAAGGTGCTGGGCCTGCGCAATGAGGATGCCGTTGTGGTCGAGGATGCCCTCTCTGGCGTGGCCGCCGGTCACGCGGGCAGGTTTGGCCTGGTCGTGGGCGTGAACAGGGGTGCCGGCCGCGAGCAGCTGCTCAAGGCGGGCGCGGACCTGGTGGTGGACCAGCTGATCGAGCTGATCGACGACGATGCCAGCGAGCGTGCACAGGCGGAGGACCCCAGTCTGGATGAGGATCGCTTCCCTGTAGAAGAGTGGGGGTTCAGCGAGAACGGTCGGCCCGATGCGGTCAGCGCCACAGTCTTCTCGGTCACCAACGGCTCCGTCGGCGTCAGGGGCGAAGGCGGCGGGGAACGCTGCCTGGGCAACGGTACCTTCCTGAGCGGATTCCATGACACCTTCCGGATAGCCCATCCCGAAAGCGCCTACGGATACGCCCAAGTGGGTCAGCTGATCCAAGGAGTGCCCGATGCTTCGGACTTCACCCTCAAGGTGGAAGGGCTGCCTCTGGGCAGGCCGGAGAAGACCACTCAGCGACTGGACTTCCGAACCGGAATCGCAACCACCACCAATCTGTACGATCTAGGCCACGGCATTCACCTGAAGACCGTGCTCACCCGCATGGTCTGCCTGTATGACCGCAGCCTGAGCGTCTGCACGCTGACCGTCGAGTCGCCCGACCGGGACATGGCTGTGGTCGTCGAGGGTCCGGTCAACGCCGACAACCCCCGCCATGTCAACTCCAGTGACCCCCGCAAGTCGACCTTTGTGGACGGCTGTGGAATCCATGAGGTGCTGGACAATGCGGTCTACGGTGAGCTGAGTGCGGATTGCAGGGTCTTCCGTTGCAATAATTCACGGCTCAGCCTGGCCCTGGGCGTCAGGCAGTTCAGGGACGGCCGGCCTGTCGAGGGCTCCGGTTGGCGCATGGACGTGCCCAAGGGCGGTTCCACCCGTCTGATCCGTTACGCCGTCTATCGCAGCCACCCCATTCTTCCGGCTGGCACCAGCGGCAATGGTCTGGTCGTGCAGACCCGGGGCGAGGGGACCAGGAATCTGGTCGAGGACTGCCGCGATCGGCTGGAGGAGGTCAGCACCCTCTCTCTTGATCAGCTGGAGCGGCGTCAGCGGGAATGGCTGGATCGGTTCTGGGAGCGTCAGGATATCCGCATTCAGGCCGACGATGGCGGTCGTACCCAGCAGATGGTGCGTTGGGAGCTCTTCCAGCTGGCCCAGTCCACAGCCCAGATCGAGAACGGCGTGGGTGCCAAGGGTCTGAGCGGGTCCGGCTACAGCGGCCACTACTTCTGGGACACCGAGATCTACATTCTCCCCTTCCTGATCTATTCAGCGCCTGCCCGGGCCAGAGCCGTCCTTCACTACCGCTACCTGATGCTGCCTGCCGCCAGGCGCAGGGCCTGCGCACTCAACCTGAACGGCGCCCTCTTCCCCTGGAGGACCATCGACGGTGAGGAGGCCTCCGCCTACTTCCCTACGGGCACGGCCCAGTACCACATCGATGCCGATATTGCCTACGCGGTGGCCCAGTATGTGCAGGTCACCGGCGATGAAGACTTCCTGCAGGCTGAGGGCATCGACATCCTGGTGGAGACGGCCCGTCTCTGGATGAGCCTGGGGCGCTACAAGGAGGACGGACGCTTCCACATTCACTGCGTGACCGGCCCCGACGAGTACACGGTCCTGGTTGACGACAACCTCTACACCAACCAGATGGCCCGGTTCAACCTCCTGGCCGCTTACAAGGCCTACCAGCACCTACGGGAGAAGCACCCAGATCTGATCGGTGGCATACGCGAAAGGCTGCACTTTGACGAGGAGGAGGCCGACAAATGGTCCAGCGCGGCTCAAGCCATGTTCGTCCCCTTCGACGATCAGGAGGGGGTTCATGCCCAGGACGCCCAGTTCATGCAGCGGCCACGCTGGCATTTTGATCGGTTCACGGCCAGACCCTTGCTGCTGCACTACCATCCGCTGGTCATTTACCGGCACAAGGTGCTCAAGCAGACCGACGTGGTCATGGCTCTCTACCTGCTCAGCTCCTGGTTCACTCCGGAGCAGAAGCGGGCCGACTTCGACTACTACGATCCGCTGACCACTGGGGATTCGACCCTGTCGGCAGCCTCCCAGTCCATCCTTGCCGCTGAGGTGGGGCATGACCAGCTGGCCATGCAGTACTTCCGCCGGTCCCTGTTTACGGACGTGGACGATCTGCATGCCAACACGACCGACGGCATCCACCTGGCTGCCTGCGGAGGCGTCTGGTCCAGCCTGGTCTGCGGCTTCGGCGGCCTTCGGGATACCGGCGGGACCGGGCTGAGCATTGACCCCCGCCTGCCTTCGTCCTGGCGCTCGATGACCTACGAGCTGGAGGTGCGGGGCACCAGGTTCCAGGTTGCTGTAACGACAGACGGTGTCGACCTGAAGCGCGTGTCAGGACCCGAGCTGGATCTTCTGGTCCAGGGGCATCCACGCCATATATGATCTCCGGATTCTGGGCCTAGACACACCCGGGATCCGGAGTTGCACCTGATGCAGACCCCAATGGATTAAGTGGATGCCGGACTGATCGAGGATAACTGGGACTTGACGCTAGGGACTTGAGTGGGTCTGTAGCTTCGGGAACAGTCTCATGAAAAACGAGAAGTGAACATGTCCTGATTTGGCTCTTCTAGCCCAGGTCTGAGTTTTACTGGCCGCGTTCCCTGTTGCGGTAGAAGTGGAGGCATTTATTGGAGCACTTACGCACGATTATGGGATTTTATTCGTGTGAGGCTTCGTCATGGTTGCCTGCGTGCTGCCGCCCGCTCAGCGGGTCAGGGTGCGCTTCAGAATTCGGTACTCGCTCTCGGTGATGGGCATGATGGAGCCGTGGCGCTTGGTCAGCCGGCCGAAGTTCATGTCGCTGACCAAGGCCCAGTCCTGCCGCTCTCTGGAAGACAGATCGGCACAGCGGAAGGGCAGATAGCCCCGGCCCTCGGCGAACTGGTCGCAGATCAAGCCGAAAGGCATGGTTCGGCCGTCGGGTCCTGCGGCGTCGGCATCGTTGTAGAGGAAGAGCTCGGGGCCCTCCAGATACCGCGAGGAGTAGCGCCCCTGGCCGAAGATGTCGGTCAGGTTGGACAGGTATGACCAGGCCTGGTCGTCGTCGGTACGCACCAGCTCGTGGGTGGCCGCATAGGGGTTGCGGGTGCGTTCCAGGGTGATCTGGTCATCCTTGGAGGCCCGGTACCACCAGCCGTCGGGCGCCTTGAGCATGGTCGTGTCGATGATCCCGTTGCTGCGGTCGATCCATTTGACCGGGCGGGAGAAGGAAACCAGATCAGTGCTGGTGGCGTAGTACATGTTGATGCCGTCACCCAGCTCGTTGGCCAGGTCGGCTGCGGCCGGGTCCTCGGCGCTGTCGGAGGCAGCTGTGGCCCAGAATACTATCCACTGCCCCCTGTCGGCATCCCAGCAGGCCTCCGGTGCCCAGGCCATGCCCGCCTTGGGAATGGCCGAGGCCACGTCCACCAGGCGGGGTCTGCCCCAGTGGGCCAGGTCCGGCGAATCCCAGATGACCAGGCCGGTGGATCCATCCACCGTGGACCGGCCCTCCTGCCAGCCGCCCCTGTGGTAGACGGACAGGTCGGTGGCGATGATGTGGAAGAGGCCGTCAGGGCCTCGAACAATATAGGGGTCGCGTACGCCGCCCTCGCCCTCGCTCCAGGTCAGAACAGGGTCTCCCTGGGCGCGCAGGTCATGCCAGTGCAGGCCGTCCCGGCTGAGGGCGAAGTAGAGCTGCTCATCCGTCTCAGCCTGTTCATGGCCGGTGAAGTGGACGAAGAGGTAGGCGCTGGTCGCCTCGAACGAGGGCTGCCAATCCATAGACATAATCCACCTTTTCTGCCTTCGGCAACGGTACCGCGGCGGCGGGGGACTGGCAGACGGACGACGGCTGCTTCTTCGTTCTTCCTATCCGGCTGGTCCTGGGCCGTCAGAGGTGATTCTAGCTGCAGTCCTTCCTTTTGGCGGAGTCGGCCACCTGGGCGGGTCGAAGATTGGGCCGCACAAGACCTTAGACTGTGGACCATGAGCAAGCATCATCGCAACCGCAGCTGGGCTCCCGATCCCGAGCCACTGCCCGAAGGCATCGGAGTCATCGACGATCACACCCACATGGCCTCCGTGGTCCCCTTCGCCCAGGAGATGGACCGGCAGGCCAGGGAGCGCGGGCAGGATCCGGTCCCCGTCCGCACAGTCGACCAGCAGCTGGAAAGGGCCCGTGCTGTGGGGGTGGTCGGGGCCATCGACGTGGGTTGCGAGCTGCCCAACCTGCAGACGGCTGTGGATCTGGCACTGGCCCATCCCGGGGTGGTTCACGCGGCCTTGGCCATCCATCCCAATGAGGCCGTCCTGCACGGCCATCGAGGGGTGCCGGGGCCGGATGGACTGCCGCTGCAATATCAGCCCTGGCATGAGGTTTCTTTCGAGCAGGCGCTTGAGGAGGTCGCCCGTCTGGCTCGCGCATATCCCGACCAGGTGGTGGCCATCGGAGAGACGGGCATGGACCTCTTCCGAACCGGCCAAGGGGCCGAAGAGATCCAGCGGCAGGCCTTCCGCGATCACATCGCCCTGGCCAAGGAGCTGGACCTGCCCATGCAGATCCACGACCGCGACGCCCATGGACAGGTTATTGAGACCCTGCTGGAGGACGGCGCCCCCGAGCGCACGATCTTCCATTCCTATTCGGGGGATGCGCAGATGGCCCAGGTGGCCGCCGAGCACGGCTGGTATCTGAGTTTTTCGGGGACGGTCTCCTACAAGGGCAACGAGGGAATCCGCCAGGCCCTGTCCGTGGTCGGCATGGACCACATCATGGTGGAGACCGATGCGCCCTACCTGAGTCCCATGCCCTACCGGGGACGCACCAACTCCCCCTACATGATTCCCTACACCCTGCGTGCTATGGCTGATGCCCTGGATCGCCCCCTGGCTCAAGTGGCCGAAGCGACGGCAGCCACCACGCGCCGGGTTTATGGCCTGTGAAGGATGTTCGACGCATAGTGCCAGGGCGGGATTAAGCTAATCGTGTGTCGCGGTCTGAATCACCTCTGCCAAGTGTGGGGGGAGAGTGCTACGGTTGTCGTCGCACGTGTGCGCACAGCAACATACGGCACCCGGAAGTAGATGAGTGAAGGCATTGGCCGATGGAGGGCTCTATGGCGGATGAGCGGCATGAGTTGGCGGCTCAGGATGATGGCAGGGGCGCTGACGAACCACCCCGGTTATCCGGTGAAAAAGCGGCGAAGCCGACGACGGCCCGTCGTAAGGGTCGGCCGACGAAAGAATCGATACTTCCTCAGGAGAGCTTCACCAAGGCTCCCAAGATTTCTGCCAAGTCCCGCACCCGGGAGGAGGAGAACGAGCTCAAGCGGGTCCGGCGCGAGGCCCAGCGGGCAGCCCAGCGTCGTCGCACCCCGCCAAAGGGTCCTCTGGGCCGCTGGTGGCGGCGGGTGCAGTCCTCGCCAGACAGGATCAGCCTGGGCATGTGCATTGTGGCCCTGGGCGTGGTCTACGGAGACATCGGCACCTCACCCCTGTACACCATGCAGGCCTTCGTGGCCGGGCAGGGAGGCATGGCCCGTGTGGACAGGGCGGCCGTGCTGGGCATGCTCTCCCTGGTTTTCTGGTCCATCACGCTGATCACCACGGTCAAGTACGTTCTGGTGGCCATGCGCATCGACAACAAGGGCGAGGGCGGCATCTTCGCCCTGTACACCCTGGTCCGGCACTACGGCAAATGGCTGGCCATCCCGGCCATGGTCGGCGGCGCAGCCTTCCTGGCTGATTCGGTGCTGACCCCGGCGGTCTCCATATCCTCGGCAGTCGAAGGACTCAAGACCATCCCTGTGCTGACTCCGATCTTCCGTGAAAACGGAAACCTGACCATGGTCATCACCTTCGTGATCATCCTGATCCTGTTTGCGGTCCAGTCGCGCGGAACCGAGCGGATCGGCAAGGTCTTCGGCAGCGTGGTCATGGTCTGGTTCGCCTTCCTGGCCCTGATCGGCATCTACTGCATCGGCAACGACTGGTCCATCTTCGAGGCGCTGAACCCGGTCTACGGGATCCGCTTCCTCTTCAGCCCGCAGAATCCGGTGGGACTGACCATCATGGGCACGGTCTTCCTGTCGACCACAGGAGCCGAGGCCCTCTACTCCGACATGGGCCACGTGGGCCGCGGCAATATCTACGCCACCTGGCCCTTCATCAACATCGCTCTGGTCTTCAACTACTTCGGCCAGGGGGCATGGATCCTGCGAAACCGCGACAATAAGGCCCTGCAGGGTGTGGACGGGCTCAACCCCTTCTTCCAGATGATGCCCACCACCGTGCGGTACGTGGCGGTCCTCCTGTCGGTGACGGCCGGCGTCATCGCCTCGCAAGCCCTGATCACGGGCGCCTTCACCATGGTCTCGGAGGCCACCGGCCTCAACTGGATGCCTCACCTTCAGGTGCGTTACCCGGCGCGTACCCGCGGCCAGCTCTACATCCCCACCATCAACTGGGTCCTGTGTGTGGCCACGCTGACGGTGCTGGCCATATTCAAGGATTCCGAGCATATTTCGGCCGCCTACGGACTGGCTCTGACGGTGACCATGATCACCACCACCGTTCTGCTGGCTGACTACATCTGGCACGACGGCAAGCGTATGCTCTCCCTGCTCTTCGCTGCGGTCTTCCTGGCCATCCAGATCCTCTTCTTCATGGCCTCCATGGCCAAGTTCATGCACGGCGGCTGGTTCACCATGCTGCTGACCGCGGCCATCCTCTACATCATGTACACCTGGGATGTGGGCACCAAGGTGGAGCGTTCGCAACGCCGGCATATGACCGCCAAGGAGTGTCTGCCCGCCTTGGAGATGCTCCATAACGACTTCCGCGTCCCCTACTATGCGGACAACCTGGTCTATCTGACCTCGGATGCGGAGATGCGGCGGCTGGACACCGACATCTTCTTCTCCATCTTCGCCAACCGGCCCAAGCGGGCCCGGGCCTGGTGGGCCGTCTCGGTCCAGACCACGGACGCCCCCTACACCCGCAAGTACTCGGTGGAGAACTTCGGCACCAACTACCTCTTCCGCGTGCGCATGAGGCTGGGCTTCAAGGTGGATCAGAATGTGGCCACCTACCTGCACCAGATCATGCACGAGCTGATCGACAGCGGCGAGCTGCCCAAGCAGCCCTCCATCTACCCCAAGGTGGACGAGGACCCGCAGATCGGCACGGTCACCTATGTGCTGGTCCACAAGGCCCTGATGCCCGAGTCCAAGATCGACTCCCGCGGCGCCTTCTCGCTGAAGGTCAAGTACGCCATCCGCAAGGTGGCGGGCTCGCCGATCAAATGGTTCGGTCTGGCTCCCTACAACCCCATCGTGGAGGTGCAGCCCCTGTTCGTCTCCACCCGGGCGGTTCCCAAGCTGACGCGTGTGGTCCTGCCCTCCCGCAAGATCAAGGGCGGCAAGCACCACAAGGGCTGAGTGAGTGGAATCTCACCCTGGGGAGCCTGGCCCAAATCGGGTCCGGGCCATAGAATTGACGGCATGGAACCTGGTGCCCGGCCTTTCCGGGCTACCGTCGAAAGGTGATGTGATGACACAAGCTCAAGCCAATATCGGAGTCGTGGGTCTGGCCGCCATGGGTGCCAGCCTGTCCAGGAACCTGGCACGGCACGGCAATACCGTAGCGGTCTACAACCGCCACTATTCGCGCACCGAGACCCTGATCCGCGATCATGGCCAGGAGGGCCGGTTCGTTCCGGCAAAGACCCTGCAGGAGTTCGTGGCCTCGCTGACCAAGCCCCGCACGGCCATCATCATGGTCAAGGCCGGGGATCCCACCGACCAGATGATCAACGACCTGGCCGACCTGATGGAGCCGGGGGACATCATCGTCGATGCTGGCAACGCCTACTTCAAGGACACTATCCGTCGGGAGAAGGCCATCAGGGCCCGTGGGCTGCACTTCGTGGGCTGCGGCGTCTCTGGTGGCGAGCAGGGCGCCCTCCTGGGGCCCTCCATGATGCCCGGCGGGACCGATGAGTCCTGGAAGACCCTGGGGCCCATCCTGGAGTCCATCGCCGCCAAGGTCGATGGCGAGCCCTGCGTCACCCATATCGGCACTGACGGCGCGGGCCACTTCGTCAAGATGGTCCACAACGGCATCGAGTACGCCGACATGCAGGTGATCGCCGAGTCCTATGACCTGATGCGCCGGGGCCTGGGCATGGAGCCTGAGGCCATCGCCCAGGTCTTCGAAGAGTGGAACCAGGGGGATCTGAACTCCTATCTGGTGCAGATCACCGCTGAGGTGCTCCATCACACCGATGCTGCCACAGGCAAGCCCTTCATCGACATCGTCACCGACCAGGCCGGCATGAAGGGCACCGGCACCTGGACCGTGCAGACCGCGTTGGATCTTGCCGTGCCCGTGACCGGCATCGGCGAGGCCGTCTTTGCCCGGGGGCTGTCCTCCTCGCCGGAGCTGCGCAGTCAGGCGGCCCAAGAGGGTCTGAAGGGGCCGCAGCCCAAGGCCGTCATGTCCGACCTGGCCGACGACCCCGAGGCTCGCAAGTCCTTCATCGAGGACATCCGTCAGGCGCTTTACGCCTCCAAGATCGTGGCCTATGCCCAAGGGTTCAACGAGATGCAGGAGGGTGCCCAGGTCTACGGCTGGAAGCTGGACATGGGTGCCATCGCCCGCATCTGGCGTGGCGGCTGCATCATTCGGGCCAAGTTCCTGAATCGGATCTCCGATGCATACGCCTCTGGCCGTGAGCCGGGCTCCCTGCTCTTCGACCCCTTCTTCAAGCAGGCGGTCGAGCAGGCCCAGGATTCCTGGCGGCGTGTCGTGGCCCGCGCCACCCAGGCCGGCATCCCCATCCCTGTCTTCGCCAGCTCCCTGTCCTACTACGACGGGCTGCGTTCCGATAGGCTCCCCGCCGCCCTGATTCAGGGCCAGCGTGACCTCTTCGGCGCCCACACCTATGGGCGCGTGGATCAGCCAGGCGCCTTCCACACCCTCTGGGCCGAGGACAAGTCCGAGATCAAGCAGGACTGAGCTTCTCGCCAGAATCGCAAGGGTCCGCACAGCCGTTAAATCGGCAGCGCGGACCCTTTTGTCAACCTGTCAACGGATCTTGGCTGTGGATTCCCGGATCACCAGCCGGCAGGCTGCAGTCGTCCGAGTGGGAGGACGATTATCGTCGTCGCCCTGCAGACGGGCCAGGAGGGCATCCACCGCCTTGCGGGCCAGATCCTCCTTGTCGGTGCTGATGGTAGTCAGCGAGGGTATGTAGGACTCTCCCTCCTGGATGCCGTCGAATCCCACGACGGCCAGGTCTCGGGGGACCTCCACGCCGCATTCGTGCAGTCCTCGAATCAGACCTAAGGCCAGAGAGTCGGTCATGCAGAAGATGCCGTCAAAGGGCAGGCCGGACGTGTCCGCCAGATGATGGCCCAGATCGCGGGCCATCTCCCCGTCCCAGCGGTCCAGGGGCAGGAAGTCTTTGGGGCGGGCTTTCATTCCGGCGTCTTTCAGAGCCTTCAGGCAGCCGGCTACCCTGCGGCCGCGGACCGAATGTCGTTGGACCGGATCAGCGCTGTCCGTCATGTCGGAACCCACTACGCCTATTCGTCGGCATCCGCAGTCCAGCAGGTGCCGCACAGCCATGGTGGCTCCCTCGAATCCGGCCGTCATGACCGAATCGAAGACCGGTTGGGCCGAGGGGTCGTCCAGCAGGACCAGAGGCTTGCCGTCGGCCAGCTCCTGCATCTCCTCGTTGGTGATGCTGCCTGGGCTGAAGATGGTGCCGTCGCAGAGCTGGCTGGTCACATGCCGGAGTATGGAGACCTCGTCTTGCTTGGAGTTGGAGGTCTGCTGGATGATGGCCTGCATGCCGTGGGCGTTGATCTGCCGGGAGATGGCCGCACTCATCTGCGCAGGATAGGGCTTGTCCAGCTCGAAGATGGCCACCCCGATGATGCCGCTCTTGCCTGAGCGCAGGCTTCTGGCTGACAGGTTGGCCGAGTAGCGGAGCTTGCGAGCTGCGAGCAGGACCCTGCGCCTGGTGTCATCCGCTATGCGTGTATCGCCTCGAAGGGCATAGGAGGCAGTGGCCCGAGAGACTTGCGCCTCCTTGGCCACATCGCTCATCGTCACCATCTCGCACCTTTCCCGGGGTTCAGCCATTATCTTAGGCATGCGGGTGGCCTTATCAGAATATAATTGACACGATTCAACCGACGTGCTATACCATATTGTGACAGCAGTTGAATCGTGTCAATTCCCGGGCCTCGACGTTGAACAGCCCGGACGGATGCTCAGAGGATTGATTGCAAGGAGGAGTCATGAAGCTGAAGCGAGCATGGAAGGGCATAGCTGCGGCGCTGGGGGTCGGCATGGTGGTGTCGGCCATGGGTGCTTGCGGGGCTGGTGGCGCTGACGGGTCCAAGACCACGCTGACCTTCCTGTCATGGAACAACGAACAGGTGATGAGGCCATACATCGACCAATTCGAGCAGGGGAACCCGGGGATCAAGGTGGACTTCAGCTACTCGCCGCCGACCCCCGAGTACATCCAGACCCTGCAGACCCGGCTGGTCGGCAATCAGGCCCCGGATGTGTTCATCATCACCTCCGAGAACAAGGCTGACCTGATTAAGAACGGCTACGTGCGCGACCTGACCAACGAGCCCTTCATGCGCAACATCTCCCAGGCCAACAAGGACTTCGTCAGTCACCAGGGCAAGGTCTACGGCATGTCCGTGTCTTCCTGGGCCTCGGGCATCGTCTACAACAAGGATCTGCTGGCCAAGGCGGGCGCCAAGGAGGTGCCGCAGACCTGGGATGGCTTCCTGCAGCTGTGCAAGAAGCTCAAGGCCGCTGGGGTCACGCCCTTCCTGGAGACCATCGCCGATGGCCCGAGCAGGATCCCCGATGCCTTCATGGGCTCGCAGTTCGACAGGGACAAGGTTGATGTGACCAGCCTGATCGACCGCCGTCCTCAAAAGCCGGGCAGTGATCAGCGTGAGGCGGCTGCGGCCTGGATGAAGCTCTACGACCAGGGCCTGGTCACACGGGACACGGTCGGCATCAGCGGCGACGACATGAAGACCCAGTTCATCAACGGCCAGGTGGCGATGATCTGCACCGGCCCCTGGGACCTGCCATCCATCGGCCAGTCCGGGCTCAAGTATGGCATGGCCCCCATGCCGCTCATGGAGAAGGGCATGGTCAACTACGCCCAGGGATCGCCATCGCCTGCCTACGCCATTTACTCGCATCTCAAGGGCGCCAAGCTCAAGGCAGCCCAGAAGTTCCTGACCTTCATGGACAGCCGTTGGGCCCTGCAGCGTTCGGCCGACAACGGGGATGCCATCACCGTCCAGGGGTTCAAGGCCAAGGTCAAGCCCGAGTATGAGCAGGTCTACCGGGCCAACGTGCAGCCGGGCCACTACTTCCTGCTCATGAACTTCTACGCCAAGCCGGATGTGCTGACCACCGTCCGCCAGTCCGAGACCCAGCAGCTGGTCCAAGGATCCATCAACCTGGATCAGTGGGCCAAGGCCATCGACGACAAGATGGCCTCGGTCAAGTAGGAAGGGCTGGATCATGGCTACCCAATCTGCGGCGGAGCGTACCAACGCCCATCGGCGGCGCATGCTCGGCCTGCGGCAGGATCTGACCTCCTTCTGGTTCCTCCTGCCTATCCTGGCTGTTTTCGTGGTCCTCTTCGCAGTGCCGCTGGTGCAGACCATCATCTACTCGGTGACCGACTTCAACGGCTACAGCCTGAACATGCACTATGTGGGCTGGAAGAACTACCACAGCGTGTTCACCGATTCGTCGACCATGCAGGGCCTGGTGTTCACCATCCTGTACGCCGTGGCTCAGACGGTCCTGGTGACCATCTTCGCCATTCCCCTGGCTGTCACCCTGAACCGGAAGTTCTGGGGCCGCAACTTCGCCCGTTCCCTGTTCTTCTTCTTCAGCGTGCCATCGCTGGCCATCATGGGCATGGTTTGGAAGTACATCTTCTCACCCATGAAGTCAGGCGTCTTCAACACCATTCTGGGCGTCTTCGGTCTGGGTCCGGTGCCCTGGCTGTCCAACTCGATCCTGGCCCGTTGCTGCGTCATCTTCATTGCGGTCTGGGCTCAGATCGGCTGGCATGCCACACTCTACCTGGCCTTTCTGCAGTCCATTCCCGGTGACCTCTATGAGCAGGCCACGGTGGATGGGGCCACCAGCCGCCAGCAGTTCGTCCACATCACCCTGCCCCAGCTGATCCCGGGCATCGTCACCTCCAGCTTCCTGCTCATGTCGGGAGGCCTCAAGGTCTACGACCTGCCCTACACCATGACCAAGGGCGGCCCCGGGTACTCCACCTATACGGTGACCCAGTCCATCATTCAGCAGGGCATCGGCCAGTCCCAGTATGGGCTGGGCTCGGCCCTGGCGGTCCTGTTCACCCTGGCCACGGCCCTCGTGGTCTTCGCTCAGATGGGCGCCGCCAGCCTGATTTCCAGGAGGTTCCAATGAGCAGCAGGAAGAGCTCGACCCTGACCCTGAGCCAGCGGGAACGGCGGCGTTCGGCGGTCAGAAGCGTGGTGGTGCTGATCATCGCCCTGATCTGCGCTGTGCCCCTCTGGTACATCCTGATCAACACCTTCAAGACCATCCCCGACATGGCCACCAATCCCCTGGGCCTGCCCAAGCAGTGGACGCTGCGCAACTACACGCGGGCCTTCGCTACGGTGCCCATCGTCCGCAGCCTGGTCAACACCCTGATCGTCACCTTCTTCGGCGTCCTCTTCCAGGTGTTGATCGGAGCCCTGGCTGCCTACGGGATGATCCTGCGCAAGTCGATCTTCACCTCGGTCATCGGGGTGATCCTCATGATCGCCTTCGTCATTCCCACCCAGTCCACCCTGATCCCCCTCTACCGGATGGAGTCCAGCGTGGGGCTGGTCAACACGCTCCTGGGCCTGATCATCATGTACCTGGGCGGGGCAGTCTTCTGCTACTTCCTGATCGTGGGCTACATGCAGTCCCTGCCCTTCGAGGTCATCGAGGCCGCCAGGATCGACGGGGCCGGTCCCTTAAGGATCTTCTGGAGCATCGTGCTGCCCCTGATCAGGCCCATCCTGACCACAGTGGTGGTCTTCCAGACCATGTCGACCTGGAACGACTTCATGACCGCCAACGTCTTCATCAGCAGCTCCAGCCTGCGCACCATCGTCCTGCAGGTCTACAACGCAGTCGGCCAGTTCACCACTGATTGGCCCAGCTTCATGACCATCACGGTCCTGGCCCTGATCCCGGTCTTCGTCTTCTTCATCTTCTGCCAGAAGTGGATCGTCTCCGGGCTGGTTGCCGGAGCAGTCAAGGGGTAAGGCGGCCGGTTGCAAGGTCGCAGCCAATGGCGGCGGTCGGAGGTTCCGGCCGCCGCACTCGTAAGGAATCGGAGTCACAGTCCATGGAGGAATTCGCAAGCGCGCATCAAGGGTCGAGGGGGATGGGATTGGCGAGCAGCCCCTTGCATCGCTACTGTGCGGACCCGGATCTGGTCATGATCGGGGACCGCTGGTACCTCTACTGCACCGAGGACGGTCTGCCTGATTGGTCCTCGCACGCCTTCTACGTCTATGAATCCGGTGACCTATGCCACTGGACCCGCAGAAAAATCCTGGACCTGGATCAGGTTCCTTGGTGGCATGGGGGACAGGGCGCCTGGGCTCCCTGCCTGTTGGTGCGCCAGGGACGCTGCATCCTGTATTTTGTGGCCGACGGGCAGATTGGCCAGGCTGTCGCTCCTGGTCCAGCTGGGCCCTTCCGGACGGCCCAGGAGCCATTCATCGCCAGGGGGGACTACGACTGCCTGCCCATCGATCCCTCGGTCTTCGTGGATGACGACGACGTGCCCTATCTGCTCTGGGGCAATGGCCGTGCCTACATGGGGCGGCTGAGTTCGGACGGCCTGCGTCTGGAAGAGGGTTCGGTGCGCTCCGCTGTGCCCGACAATTTCCGCGAAGCCATCACTGTTTGCCGACGGGGAGACACCTACTATGCCTCCTGGTCGGAGAACGACACCAGGGATCCGAGCTACCGGATCCGCTGGTCCAGCGCGCCATCGCTGGACGGGCCCTGGACCGCGCCCCAGGTCCTGATCAAGGCTGATCATGCCAAGGGGATCCTGGCTACTGGGCATCACTGCATCACCCGTGTGCCGGACCGGGACGACTGGATCGTGGCCTACCACAGGTTCGCCAGGGGCGGGCAGGGTGACGGCTGCCATCGCGAAATCGTCTTCGCTCCCTTGGATTTCGCCGATGACGGCGCCATGGTTCAGGTCCGTCCGCAGGTGGGATCCTACTGGTACCCGGCCCGAAATCCGGTCACTCCCTGACGATGGGGTGGCCGCCGAAGGCGCTGCGCAGGGCGGAGACCACCTTCATGGTCATGGGGTCCTCGATCTTGGAGGACTGGCGGGCATAGAGAGCCGAGGTGATGGCCGGCGTGGGCACCCCCAGTTCCAGGGCGTCCGCGATCATCCACTTGGTCTCGCCGGTCTCATCGGCCTTGCCGGCGATCCCGCTCAGGTGGGGGTCCTCCTTCAGGGCCTGGGCCAGCAGGTCCAGCAGCCAGGACTGGATGACCGAACCCTTGCGCCAGGACTCCACCACTTCGCCCGGCTCCTTGATCAGGTCGGAGGCCTCCAGGACCGCATATCCCTCGGCCAGGGCCTGCATCATCCCGTACTCGATGCCGTTGTGGACCATCTTGGCATAGTGGCCCGCGCCGGTTCCTCCCGCGTGGACCAGACCGTAGTCGCCCTCGGGCTTCAGGGTGTCCAGAATGGGCTGGATCCGGGCCACGTCCTGGTCCGATCCGCCGACCATCAGGGCGTAGCCCTTCTCCTTGCCCCAGATGCCGTTGGAGGTGCCCACATCCACCAGGCCTATGCCCTTGGCGGCCAGGGCTTGGGCGTGCTCCTGGTCCTGGGTGAATCGGGTGTTGCCCCCGTCCACTACCAGGTCGCCGCGCTCCATCAGCTCGCCCAGCTGATCGAGCGTGGACTCGATGGGCTTGCCGGCCGGGACCATGACCCAGATCACTCGGGGGGCCTCGAGGGCCTGGGCCAGGGCTTGCAGGCTGTCCACATCCCTGCCCGAGTCCGGGGCGATGTCGTAGCCGACCACCTGGTGGCCGCCGGTGCGCAGACGGTCCGCCATGTTCTTGCCCATGCGTCCCAGGCCGATCATGCCAATCTTCATAGTGTCAGTTCCTCTCCCTTGACTGCAACAGTGTGAAGTTGACCGCGATGGTTGGTGGTCGGCCGCGGTCGGGCCGAATCGTCGGTGCTACTGGCGGGCTGCCTGCCGGGCGCGCTCGGCCTGAACCTGAGCGGTGTGCGCCTTGACGTCGCACTGCAGTCCCAGGGTGTCGATGACCTCTTCGGCCTCGATCTCAGGGGACATGCGCAGACCCACGTCGATGGTCAGGTGGACCTCGTCCGGTCCCAGGGGCTCCAGATCATCAAACTGGGAGCGCAGCATCTGCGGCTTCATGAAGTGGCCCTTCCGCTTGGAGAGCCGCTCCATGATGGAGTCGTAGTCCCCGCTCAGGTGAATGAAGACCACCCCAGGCATTCGCAACCGGTCACGATAGATCCGCTTCAGGGCCGAGCAGGTGACGGTTCCGGGCACTCCACGGCGCATGTGATCCTCGATCCAATCATGGATGCTCTCCAGCCAGGGCCAACGGTCCTCGTCGTTCAGGGGGATGCCGCGGGCCATCTTGTCGATGTTGGCCTGGGGGTGGAAGTCGTCGGCCTCGGCCATGTCCCAGCCCAGCTTGTTGCCGAGGTGCTCGTTCATGGTGGTCTTGCCGCAGCCGGCGACTCCCATGATGACCAGAACGGGCGTGCGGCCTTGGAAATAGTCCGGGGGAACCGTGTTGTCCACTGCCGAGGGGACCTGGGGCTCCGGGTGATCCTCTGCGCTCAGCGCGTCGGAATTCTTTGATGATGTGTCGACCATGTGCAACCTTTCTGAAAAGTAATCTGACAATGATGTTCAGGCGGTGATGGGCACAAAGATGCTGGCGATCATGACCAGAACCAGAACCACTACCGACAGCAGGCATTCCAGAACCGACCAGGTCTTCAGAGTCTCGCCAACGCTCAGGCCGAAGTACTCCTTGATCAGCCAGAAGCCTGCGTCGTTGAGGTGGGAGAGGAAGATGGAGCCGGCGCCGATGGCGATGACCAGGAGCGTAGTGGCCGTGGAGCCGGCATGCATCATGGTCATGGCGTTGCTGAGGATGCCGGCCGTGGTCAGGATGGAGACGGTGGCCGAGCCTGTGGCGATGCGCACGAAGACGGCGATGACCCAGCCCAGCAGGAAGATGGAGATGTTGGAGTGCTCCACAAAGGTGCCGATGATCTTGCCGATGCCGGTGGAGACCAGTACGCCCTTGAAGCCGCCGCCTGCGCCCACGATCAGCAGGATGCCTGCCACAGCGGGCAGCGAGGCTCCCAGGGAGTCATTGACGGTCTTCCAGGAGATGCCCGAAGCGGCCTTGAGGACCAGCATGGAGACAATCAGTGCTATGGCCAGGGCCATGACCGGGTTGCCGATGAAGTTGATGGTCTGTGCCAGGCCGTCCGTGCGATCCTTGAAGCCGGGAATGGCGATCTCGAAGATGGAGGTCAGCAGCATGAGGACTGCCGGCAGCAGGATGCAGCAGACCGAGATGGCGAAGGAGGGCAGTCGGGTCTCCTCCTTGCCCGCCTGCTCGCTCTTGGCCACAAAGTCGGTCGGTGCCTGGATGGGCACCCAGCGGGAGGCCAGCCGGGAGAAGCCCGGGCCCACGACGACCAGGGTGATCAGGGCGAAGGGGATGCCGAACATCATGGTCAGGCCCACATTGCCGGTCTGCTTGAACTGGCTCAGGGCTGCCAGGGGGCCGGGGTGGGGAGGCACGCAGGCGTGCATGATGGACAGGCCTGCCAGGGTGGGGATGGCCACCCGCATCAGCGGGAGCTTGGTACGGCGGGCCACCAGAATGATGACCGGGACCAGGATGACCAGGCCAACCTCGAAGAACATGGGCAGGCCGATCAGGGCGCCGATCAGGGCCATGATCCAAGGGATGGTGGCGGGCTTGGACTTGGCGACCAGGGTGTTGACCACCTGGTCGGTGGCTCCGGTGTCCATGAGGACCTTGCCGATCATGGCTCCCAGGCCAATCAGAATGCCCACGGAGCCCATGGTGGAGCCGAACTCGCCGGTGAAGCTGGTCAGGGTGGCCACGGGACCATAGCCGGAACCGATGCCGACCACCAGGGCGGCACCCAGCAGGGAGACAAAGGGATGAAGCTTAACGACGGTGACCAGGAAAATGAGCACCGCCAGGCTGAGCACCAGACTGATGCCCAATTGGGTGGTGTTCAGGGAAACGGCCTGACTCGCCGCCAGGGTCAGGTACCCGCCGGCTGTCGGCTGCGACGCTAAAAGCATGGCTGCCTCTTCTCTGAGGATGCGAACCGTCCGGCCTGAGCAGCTTTCCGGCCCTTATTTTTGCATTACGTAATATCGACAGCGTGATATTACGTATGCCTTAACAGACCATATCTTACACGCACCTGGGACGGTTTGGAAGATGGCATGCTGAGGACAGGATTGAGCCTCCGCTTGTTTGCAGAATCGTTTGATCCCTTTGGGAACGAACCCGGTTGCTAGAGTGGAATTCGTGGAAAGCGCGAGCAAGCCTGAGGACGAAACCGCTACAGAAGGCACCCTGCATGACCGGCTCCTGGACCAGTGGGGGGCGGCCATCGTCGATGGCGCCATCGCCCCGGGCGACCGGCTGCCCGTTCCGGATCTGGATAGCCAGAGGCCTTCGCGCACGGTGACCAGGGAGGTCACCAGGGTTCTTGAAGCCATGGGTCTGGTCACCGTCAAACGCAAGGTCGGTGCTACGGTCAACCCCCGTCGGCTCTGGAATATCTATGATCCGCGGGTGATCGAGTGGAGGCTGCGCGGACCTGGCCGGGGGCGGACCCTGCATGAGCTGTCCGAGCTCAGGGCATGCGTGGAGCCCATGGCTGCCCAGCTGGCGGCCAGCCACGCTGATCAGGATCACTGGGCGAAGCTGACGCGGGCCGCCATTGACATGGTGGCCAACGCTGACCGGGCCGACGGGCCGGACTATCTTCGGGCTGACGAAACCTTCCATCGAACCCTGCTTGAGGCATCGGGCAACGCTATGTTCGCGGCCCTGGGCGATGTGATTGCTTCAGTGCTGTCTGGGCGGACCCGGCATGAGCTTATGCCCAGGAAGGCTGATGAGAAGGCGCTGCGGCTGCACGGGGACGTGGCTGCGCTGATACGGCGGGGCGATGCAGAGGGTGCCCGCCACGCCATGGATTGGATCGTCGACGAATCCGATCGGGCTATCGAACAAATGACTAGAAAAGACTCCGAAAGCTCCGTCCCTGCTGCGGATAAGGAATCTTCGGAGTCCTGAAATCTGTAGAGGCTCTTGTTGCTGAAGGATCAGCGCAGTTTCGAGGCGGCATCAGCGTCCAGGAGCCAGAGGGTCTCCAGGGTGCCCCTGGCATACGAGGAGGGGACATGGGGGTCGTCTGTGGTTCCCAGGGCTGCAGCCACGGCCGAAGCCTTTTCAGCGGTTGAGGTGAAGAGCCAGACCTTGGGGGTCCGGCGGATGAATGGCGTGGTCATGGTGACCCTGAGCGGCGGCAGCTTGGGGGAGTTGCTGACGCCCGTCACCAGCAAATCATCATCCTGCAATCTGACCTCGGAGCGGTCGGGGAAGAGGGAGGCATAGTGGCCGTCGGGGCCCACGCCGAAGACGGCTAGATCCATGTTTCCATCAGGGCCGAGCTGGTCGATAATCTCCTGCTGATAGGTGGCTGCCGCCTGGTTCAGGGCCCGTTCGTTCTCCTCCTGGTCAGCGGCTTCAACCTGAGCTGGGCTGCGGGTGTCCACGGGCATGGGATGCACGTTGGCCTGGGGCAGCAGCCCTTGGTCGATCAGCGAGCCATACCAGGCCCGCCGTGCCTGTTCGTCGTTGCGGTCCGGGTCTTCCAGGCCCACGAACCGCTCATCGCTCCACCAGAGGTGGACCCTGTTCCAGTCCACGCTCTGGCTCAGGGGATCAGCACCCATCAGGGCATAGACATCCGCCGCGTCCCGGCCACCGGTCAGCGCCAGGTCGGCCCGATCCTGACGGGCCAGGAGGTCGCCCAGCTCCAGCAGGATCCGGGCTGCGGTGGCTTGATTGAGCAGCTTGGTTGTGGCATAAGTCACGACACGACGATCGGTCATCTGATCCTCCTTGCATGCAGGTGAAGCTGGCCTCAGCCTACACCCAGACGTTTGCATATGAATTGAGTCACTGCAGAGGTCTACTGGTGGTCAACCATTCCCCAGCCGGTGTGGATGACATCCTGATAGACCTCGTCAGGATCCAACCGACCCAGTTCCTCGCTCATGCAGTCCACGGCAGAGCGCAGGGGCATGGAGATGGTCTGCGAGGCCTGACCGGGCTGGTTGATCCGGGCCTGGTCGTCATGGTGGCGCTCCATGCTCATGACCCCGTCCGGACGTTCGAAATAGACGCCGGTGACCGCCTGAGCCTGCGGGTCGCGTTCGACTGTGACCGGCACCTTTAGCTTCAGGGCCAGCCAGGAGGCCAGCAGCTCCAACGGCAGGTAGTGGGCTTGGCCGGTCACCCTGACCGAACGGATGGGCAGGTGGGGCGGCTGCTGCACCATGGAGGTCAGCAGCGCTCGCCAGATGGTGATCCTGGTCCAGGACAGGTCCACGTCCTCAGCGTGCGAATGGGCCAGCAGCCCGGCGAAGGTGGCCTGGCGATCGTCGGCCTCCATGGCATCGGTGATTCTGCTGGCGGCCATGGTCCCGATGGGATCCTGCGAGGGATCCAGGGGCGGATTGGTGGGCCACCAGACTACCAGAGGCGCATCCGGCACCAGGAGGGGAATGACCAGAGCGTCGGAATGGTCCAGCAGGGCTGCCACTGGTCGCAGGACCACCACTTCGCCGGCACCGGCATCCGAGCCGAAGCGTATTTCGGCATCCAGCGTGCGATCCCCGTTGTGGTCGGTGTTCTTGTAGGAGACGCAGTCATCAGAGGTCTGTACTGCAGCGGTCCTCTGGTCCGCATCCTGCCCGGCCTGATGGTCTTCGGCATCGGTCACTATGGCGATGACCCGGCAGGGATGTTCGCGGCTTGCGGCGTTTATGGTCTCCAGGGCTGTCTCCAGATGGGCCTGCTCGGTGATGATGACCAGGGTCAGCACCCGTCCCTGGGCGGCCTCCCCGCGTTCAACGTGGAGTTCGTCGATCTCCCGGGCGATGGCGGAGGTAGTGGTGTTGTTCAGTCTGACGATCATGGCATCCTCCAGTGGTATCCGTCGCGGGCTAGCATCAGATCAGCCTCCCGCGGACCCCAGGTGCCGGCGCGGTAGGGCTGGGGCTGGCCCTGTCCGGCCCAGAACTCCTCGATGGGGTCCAGGATCTTCCAGGAGAGATTGACCTCCTCGGTGGTGGGGAAGAGGGGCGGGTCTCCAAGAAGCACGTCCAGGATCAGCCGCTCGTAGGCCTCGGGGGAGGCCTCGGTGAAGGAACGCCCGTAGGAGAAGTCCATGTTGACGTCGCGCACCTCCATGGCCGAGCCAGGGGTCTTGGCCCCGAAACGCATGGTCACGCCCTCGTCGGGCTGTACGCGGATGACTACGGCGTTGGCGCCCAGTTCCCGGGTGGCTGTGGCCTCGAAGGGCAGGTGGGGGGCACGCTTGAAGACGATGGCGATCTCGCTGACCCGCTTGCCCAGGCGCTTGCCCGTGCGCAGGTAGAAGGGGACGCCGGCCCAGCGGCGGGTGTCCACATCCAGCCTGATAGCCGCATAGGTTTCAGTGGTGGAGGAGGGGTCGATACCGTCCTCATCCAGGTAGCCGACCACGTGCTGGGACCCCTGCCAGCCGGCCGTGTACTGGCCTCGAGCGGTGTGGGCCGCCAGGTCCTCGGGAAGACGGACAGCAGAAAGGATCTTGGTCTTCTCAGCCGTCAGATCCGACGCCGAGAAGGAGACCGGCTCCTCCATGGCCGTCAGGGCCATCAGTTGCAGGAGGTGGTTCTGGATGACGTCCCGGGCTGCTCCGATTCCGTCGTAGTAGCCGGCCCTGCCGCCGATGCCCATGTCCTCGGCCATGGTGATCTGCACGTGGGAGACGTAGTTGGAGTTCCAGACCGGCTCGAACATCATGTTGGCGAAGCGCAGGGCCAGGATGTTCTGCACGGTCTCCTTGCCCAGGTAGTGGTCGATGCGGAAGACCGAATCCGGCTCAAAGACCTCGGAGACCACCCGGTCAAGCTCCTTAGCCGAGGCCAGGTCGTGGCCGAAGGGCTTCTCGATGATGACGCGGCGCCAGGCCCCTTCCTTGGAGTGGGAAAGCCCCGACTCGGCCAGCTGACGGGCCACCTGGGGGAAGGCCTTGGGCGGCACCGACATGTAAAAGGCATGGTTGCCGCGTGTGCCCCGGACCCGGTCCAGCTCCGAGACAGTGGCCGACAGGCGGCGGAAGGCCTCGGCATCGTCGAAGCTGCCCTTGACGAAGCGCATGCCCTGGCTCAGATGTCGCCAGGTGGATTCGTTGAAGGGGGTGCGGCAGTGGGCGCGGACGTTCTCCTCCGCAAAGGCGACGAACTGCTGGTCGCTCCAGTCGCGCCGTCCGAAGCCGATCAGCCCGAAGCTGGCTGGAAGCAGCCCCCGGTTGGCCAGGTCATAAACAGCCGGCAAGAGCTTTTTCTTGGCCAGATCTCCGGTGACGCCGAAAATGACCAATGAGCTGGGGCCCGCGATGCGCGGCATGCGCAGATCGCGCGGGTCCAGCAGGGGGTTGTGCCAGGGCGCCTGTCGGCCGCCGTCCTCGTCTGGAGGAGCGGGCTGGTCGGCGGAGCGCACAAGTGGTGAAGTGTCCATAGTGCTCCTCGTGAAATACTGTGGCTCCTAGTGTACTGTCGGCGGCAGAAGGGCAGGGCCGATTATCCGCTGAAGTGTGCATAAGCGTCGCAAAGGTCACATTTGCGGCAGGAATCCCTAGAATGGTCGGTATGATTCCCAATCTTCCCATGGCCGAGGCCCTGCACCGTCAGTATGCGCCCTCCCAAGCCGCCTATGAACTGATACACACCCACTGCCAGATCATTGCCGCCCTCGCGGTGCGTATGGCCGACCAGGTCAACGAACGCCTGCTGCGTGATGATGATCCTGACGGGGTTCTGCCCGAGCGGCCTCTGGACCGTGACCTGGTCCGCACGGGCGCCTTGCTGCACGACATCGGTACCTACCGGATCCTCAAGGACGATGGTTCCCAGGGCCGCCCCCTGACCTTCCAGGGCGAGCGGTACATCGAACATGGGCTGGAGGGTTACCACTTGCTGCTGGACGCTGGGGTGGACGAGTCGGTGGCCCAGTTCGCCCGCAACCATACCGGAGTGGGGCTGACCCGCCGCCAGGTTGAGGAGGAGCATCTGAACCTGCCGCCTGACGACTACCTGCCGGTCAATCCTGAGCAGGAGGTGGTCATGTATGCGGACAAGTTCCACAGCAAGCACCAGCCGCCCATCTTCGTCTCCGAGCTCACTGCCGCCAAGCGCACAGCCAAGTATGGTCCTGACAACCTGGCCCGCTGGAGGCAGCTGGTGGCCCGGTATGGGGTGCCGGATCTGCAGCCCCTGGCCAAGCACTACGGCATGACCATCGTCTGATCCGGCCGGGCCGGCCCCCATGAACTGCGGAAGCGGCCGCCGAATTCGCGCAGCATCCACGGGTCTGGTTGATAGGGATCGACTCGATCGGTCCGGCAGGTCGCTACGGCTTTCAAGAACGAGACCATGCCCTGCGGCCCGTAAGCGTAAGGGGCTGCGCACCAGACCGGGTTTCCCTCCAGGACGAGAGGCTGATCCGATCCACGGAGGAAGGCCAGATCCACGCTGATCGGAGCAGGAGATCGACCTTTGGCTGCCTGGAGGGCGCAGTTCTCGGCGATCGTTCGATGCCTGGGATCGAAGATGGCGCCGTCGAAGACCGTGGTAATGGCTCGAGAGCCCTCGTCCTCATGCAGGCAGTATCCGCTGGAGGCCGCGATTCGATCCCTGTCGAGGATGACCCGCCACTCCTCATGGATATTGGGCAGGTGGGTCTGGATTCGAATCAGCGATTGCGCAGGGGCTGTCCGCAGATCGCTCTGCAGGCCTTCAAGGGTCCGTCGGGCCGCAGGCAGGCCCGATACCCGGCCGGCGGCCAGCTGCGACCAGGGACGTTGTCCCAAGCCCGATGGCAGCCGACGCCAGGTCAGGATGGTTTCTGCCGTCACAGTCAGAATCCTGCGTTCGGTCAGGGACTGGTCCAGTTCATCCAGCCACAAAGTCGGTGGGGCTGACAGGGCCCATGAGGGACGGCCTTGGGATGCCAGCCAGGCGTTCTGAGCGATCAGCAGCCCTGGGGTAATCCATATGGCTTCCTTGACGCCGACCTCCCGAACGGGTGCGAATCCATGGTGATGGTGCAGGATGACCCTCCCTTGCCGGCGTGGGTCATTGTTGCATGAACCGATTTGTTCGGTCATGACCCGGGGTATCCACTCCTCATGGGTGATGACCGAACAAATCAGTGCAGTGCTGTCCGTCCCCGGCCGGGAAGGCTGGGGCTCAATCGACGATGAATCGGTCGTCGTAAGTGCCCTCGTCCACGGTGTCAGAACCGCTGGAGGTCAGGATGATCACTGCGCAGTCATGACGGCGGGAGACCCGCTTCAGGGTGGCCAGCAGGGTGTCCCAGTCGCTCGGCTCCAGCCCCTCGGTGGGTTCGTCGGCGATGAGCGCGTCGCACTCGCAGCACAGGGCACGGGCCACGGAGGCCAAGCGGAAGTCCAAGTGGCCCAGATCAGCCGTCAGCTTGTCCTGCAGGCGCTCCGGGAAGCCCACTTCGTCCAGCAACTGACGGGCCAGATTGTCCTTGGGGCCCAGGAAGGTGCGTCCGCTGGCCTCCATGGTGTAGACAAGATTCTGTACGGCGGTCAGGTCGCGCCTTAAGGCATCGGTGCGGAAGATGGCTCCGATCTGATGGCCGCGATAGTCGGAAGCCAGCAATTGGCGCAGGTCCGTGCCCCGGAAGAGCACGCTGCCCTGGGTAGGAGCGCGCAGACCGGTCATCAGGGCCATCAGAGCGGCCCGTCCGGAAGGCGAAGTGGTCTCCACCGAGTAGATGCGGCGACGCTGGAATTCCAGATCGACATCATCCAGGATCTGTTCGGGACGACCCTGGACCTTGCGCGTGTAATCCACATGCTTCAGGGAGAGCACCGGGTAGCCGCCAGGAACCAACACCCGCTCGCCATCGGTCTCCAGCAGTGGGTCCTCCTCCTGATCGTCATCAGGATCCTCGGCATTTTCCTGCTCGATGACCACCTTGAAAGCGGCCATTGACACGTCTTCTTCCGAAGAACCATCCTCCTCGGACTGTTCGCCCGTCTGAGAAGCTGCTTCTTCCTCGGATGTCGTTTCTGTCTCCGGCCTTGTATCGGATTCGGGCAGCGGTCCGGTGCTGGTGTTCTCGTCGGCTTTTTGCTCGGCATCGGCCGTTGCTTGAGCGGCTTGCTTCTGATCGGCGGCCTTGGTCTCGGCCTTTTCCTGGGAGTTTTCGTCCGGCTGCTGGTCCGATGTCTTTTTGCTCATGCCTCGTCCTCCAGGTCGTTGGTGTATAGCTGGGCGGTTCTGAAGGCCGCTACCCTGGCGGCTGCTGCCAGAGCGAGGATCAGGCAGACGGCCAGGCCAATCAGGATCATCTTCCAGATCAGACCAGCATGCGGCATGCTGGCCAGGCTCCCCAGCCGGAAGAGCGACCGGCCCAGGGGCCGACTGATCGCGGTGCCCAGAGCCAGGCCCAGCACCAGTCCGGGCAGGGTGAGCAAGAGGGTCTCCAGGGCGAACTGCCAACCCAGCCGAGCCTTGTGGACCCCGATGGTGATGGCCATGCCGATTTCGTTGGCACGGCCGCGCAGCATGAGGAACAGGCAGCCCAGCAGAACCAGCCCGCCCAGCAGGCAGACCAGGATAATGACGGTTCGCGCCTGGTCGGCGGCCCGGTGGACCGGCTCCATCCGCCGCTGGTAGTTCTTCAGACTGGGGGAGTCGATGTCGTACTGCGAGGCCTTGAGCCCGTCCTTGCGCAGCTCCTTGATGAACTTCTGGTAGGTGCTCGGCGAATCCAGGACGAAGGCCACGAGCAGTTCATGGCCGGGGTCTCCGGGTTTGGTGGCTGCATCCAGCCCCAGCATGGCAAAAGTGGGATAGGCCGTGTAAATGGCCCGGTTGGCTGTCTGATCGGCGGCCTTGCGGTAGTGGTAGGTGCCGGAGATGGTCAGCTTGACCTGCTGATCCTGCTGGCGGGGATCTTTGATGGTCAGGGTGTCGCCCACCTTGAGCTTGTTGGCCTGCGCCATTTGCTTGGAGATCAGCACGGTCTGGGCGCCGGAGGCATTCTGGGAGGCGTAGTCCAGCCCCTTGCCCTGATCCACGGCGAAGGGGCCGTGAGGCAGGGTGGGTTCGGCCTCCTTGTCGGAGACGCCCACCAGGGAGTAGGTGCCTGACTGGGGCAGTCCCTCCGGGCTGATGTCGGCGGTCTCATGGAAGTAGGCCTTGTACTGCATGCCATCCATCTGCAGGCGCTGGGCGTACTTGGAATACTCGTTCCAGCCCAGGGGAGAGGCCTTGGTTCCCTTGCGCGGGCTGATGACGGCATCCACCTGTTGGGATTCGTAGTCTGTGGTGCGTGCCTTGGTGTCAGCCTGGAGCACGGTGGCCGCCGTCGTGGCCAGCGCCGCCACGACCAGGCAGGCCAGGACCATGGCCAGGCTCCGCGCCGCATGCCGCCTGATGGTGAACCAGGCGTTCTTGAGAACGAACATGACACCCTTCCTGATAGCGTTCCAGGGATGACCGGGCGGCCCACGAGGCGGGCCTTAAGTCCGGTCGCCGTCCTCCAGTCTAGCCAGGGACGCTCCCAAGCTAGCGGTGCGAACTTGGAGCTTGCTGAATGTCCCGTTCGGCCTCTGGCTGCTCGGCGTGGGAGAAGTTGCGCACCTTCAGGGAGACGGCCAGAGCGGCCAGGATCAGCACCAGGGTGAAGATCAATCCGTAGTGGGTGCCCCTGGTGAAGGCCTGGGCTTTGTCAACTCCGGCTGCCTGCCCCTCGCCCATAGCCAGCAGGGAGGTGGTGACGGCCGTGGCCACGGCTCCCACAATCTGCTGCATGGTGTTGATGATGGTGCTTCCGTCGCCGGACTGTGGGCCGCTCAGAGAGTTGAGCGCGTAGGTCTGGGCCGGTGACATGGCCAGTGGGCAGCCGATCATCAAAATGATGTGGGCCGCCACCACCAGGGCCACAGGGGTGTGCGGGCCGGTGAACAGGAGGATGACCGTGCCGAGCAGGGCGACAAGGAAGCCGCAGCGGACGGGCATACGAGCCCCGAAGCCGTCGTAGAGCCGGCCGGCGAAGGCCGAGACCAGGGCGTTGATGGCCCCGCCGGGCAGCATGAGGATGCCGGTCATGGCCACGGGCAGGAGCAGCCCACGCTGCAGGAACTGGGGCAGCAGATACATGGAGGAGAGGATGACTGCGAAGTCCAGCATGACCAGGGTGGCGCCGTAGCGGAAGGCCGGGATGGAGAAGATGCGCAGGTTGAGCACCGGGTGTTCCAGGCCCAGCTGACGACGAATATAGAGGACCAGGGCTGCTAGGGCCACGACCAGGATGATCAGGGTGACGGGGGAGAGCCATCCGTACCGGCTGGCCAGGCTGACACCTGCCACCAGTCCGCCGAAGCCGACAATGGATTCCAGAATAGAGGCCAGGTCGGGCCGCTGGTGGGTGATGGTCCCCACATTCTTCAGGAAGCAGACGGCGAAGACCAGAGCCACAACCAGGAAGGGGGTGAAGAACCAGAAGATCCAGTGCCAGGTCAGCTTGCCCAGGATGATCCCGGTCAGGGTCGGGCCGATGGCGGGAGCGAACATGATGACCAGGGCGCACATGCCCATGACCGTGCCCAGACGGGCTGGCGGGAAGATCAGCATGGCCACGGTGAACATGAGCGGCAGGATCAGGCCGGTGCCGATGCCCTGGATCAGCCGTCCCGTCAGAAGGACGGGGAAGATGGGGGCCATGGCCGAGACCACCGATCCTGCCAGGAAGGCGACCAGGCCGAAGATCACGGTCTGCCTGGTGGTGAACCACTTGGAGATCAGGCTGGAGAAGGGCAGGACGATGCCGATGACCAGCATGTACCCCGTGACCAGCCATTGCACGGTGGCAGCGGGGATCTGGAAGCTCTCCATCAGGTTGGGCAGGGCGATATTGAGCGAGGTCTCGCTCAGCATGCCCACGAAAGCCCCGATCATCAGCGCGGCGATGGCCGGCCAGGGATGGGGGACGGCCGGTCGTGACCGGTGAACAGAGGCAGAGGTGGACGTGTTTTGCACGATGATGATCTCCTTCTTCAGACAAACAGCACGCCATCTTAGGGAGGCGGTCATTTTTTCGTAAGTCGGCATGTCTACTCGCTTCGCCGAAGGCGTGCCGCATTGGAACGGAAAAGGTTATGCTCGGGAATGGTCGTCAGAGACCATAAGGAGGGTGCGTGTGGATTGGCATGCAGCGGTCTACGGGTCAAGAGCCGTTGGTTCAGGAGGCCATGGCTTCTATGATCCGGGCGACGATGAGGAGGGGCGGACCTTCGGCGATCCAGACACCATCTCTGACGCCGCTCTGCGCCGATTGGGCGGCAAGGCTTACTTCCGCGCCCATCAACTGCTGGATGACCGCCGCTTTACAGACCTGCGCCTGCGGCACCTGGGGGCTCTGACCGTTCTCAAGGGGCGTGTGCCCGCCACCTATCAGCCGGACGGTGACTGCATGGTCCAGGCTCGGCTGGACGAGCAGACCCATCGGGTCATTGACTCCTCCTGCACCTGCCGGGCCTTTGGGCGCCAGGGTCCTGCCTGCAAGCATGTCGTCGCCCTGATCATGGCCTACAACGAGTCCAGCCAGGCCTTTGCAGGATCGGATGACTGGGACGGCGACCAGGGTCGATCCAGTTCCGCCCGGTCGACCTCGGGACCCCTGGCAGCCTACATGCACCGGCAGGAGGTTCGGCGTCGGCAGGCCTTTCGTGACCGCCAGCTGAGCCTGCTCAAGCAGGAGAGCGGACCGGTTGGCGGCCGTCACCTGCCCATCGGCTCGGTCGGGCTTATCCCCGATCTGACCAGTGAGCGCGGCGGCTGGCTGGTCCGTCTGCACATCACCCTGTCCTCCCACGGGGTCGCCTACCTGGTCAAGGACCTTCCGGCCCTGCTGCGTGCCGTGGACCATGGCGAATTCATGTCTTACGGGCGGCGGCTGGCCTTCATTCATTCTCGTGACACCTTTGATGACCGGGCCCAGGCTCTGCTGACCATTCTTGAAAGGGCCGGTGCCATCCGCCGCAGCCTGGCCGAACAGGAGGGGGGCATGCGCGGCCGCCTTGCACGCGCAGGATTGGCGGGGATCCGGCTCAGCGACGACGAAGTGGCGCAGATTCTCGACCTGTTCGTAGACTCCGGGCTCACCCTGGACTACACGCCTCCCGAGGACTCCTTCCTGCAGACCATGCCTGCCCCCGTCCTCGACGGGGATCCGGACCCTGGCATCGCGGTCAGCAAGGAGGCGGATGGCTACCGGATCACCCATGCCCTGGCCGTGGAGCGCTTCATCGTCGGTCAGGTCTCTTCCTTCGTTATCGTGCGCCCTTCGCAACCCGGCTTAGGGCTGGATCCGGGGCCGGTCATCCACCGTTGCAGCGCGCGTTTCATGCGCCATCGGGATCTGCTGGAGACCCTCTGCCGCCCTGGCGAGGATCGGGATCTGCATCTGGATGCCGACGACCTGGATCTGTTCGCCCGGACCGTCCTGCCTGACCTGGATCAGGGCGCCCAGGAAGGATCCGGGCTCTCTGCCAGTCTGCCCGAGGAGCTGGATGCCCGGCGGCGGCCGCCCTGCAGGATCGAGCTTTACCTGGACAGGGATCGGCAGGGGGTCAGCTGTGACATCAAGGCCCGCTACGGGGACCGTCTTCTGTCCGTCGGCGCTGATCCTGCCTCGGAGGATGAACCCGGCAGAGATCGGGAGAGCGAGTCTTTGGCCCGGCAGACGGTTCGCCGCTATTTCCCCTTGATGGAGGAGGGGCTGGCCCGTATCCACGAGGAGAATGAGGAGGCCATCCACACACTGTTGACCCGGGGCCTGCCTGTGCTCAAGGGTCTGGGACGGGTCTTCTCCACCCCGGCCTTCGACGGGCTGAGCGTCGTCTCTCATCCGCAGATCCGCGTGGGTGTGCGGGTGCGCTCCGGCCTGGTCGAGATCTCGCCCATCGCCGATGAGGTGCAGCCCGAGGAGGCTGCTGCCATCCTGGCCGACCATCGCCGCCGTCGGCGCTTCCATCGCCTGCGCAACGGGGCTTTCGTCGAATTGGATGATCTGAATACCGAGGCTGTGGACACCCTGGCCCAAGACCTGGGCATTGACCCTGCTGATCTGGCCAAGGGGCCGGTCCATGTGCCTGAATTCCAGCTCGGCTACCTGGATGCGCTGGTGCCCGAGCAGGACCGCGATTCCAGCTTTCGAGACTACCTGAAGGAGCGCAAGCCCGATCCTCAGGTGTTCAAGGTCCCCGACGGATTGCGCGGACAGCTCAGACCCTATCAGGTAGAAGGGCTGCGTTGGCTATGCACCCTGAGCGACCGCGGATTCGGCGGCATTCTGGCCGACGAGATGGGTCTGGGCAAGACCATACAGATGCTGGCCTACCTGCTCTCCCGTCGGGATCAGGCCAGGGATCGGGGACCTTCGCTGATCGTCTGTCCGGCCTCCTTGGTCTACAACTGGGAGGCAGAGTGTCGCCGCTTTACGCCGGATCTGCGGGTAGCGGTCCTGGCGGGAGGGCGCAGCCAGCGTCAGGCTCTGCTGGATCAGGCCGGGTCCTACGATCTGCTGATTACCTCATACGATTTGCTCAGGCGGGACTTGGACCGGTATCGGAGTCTGCCCTGGTATGCCCTGGTTCTGGATGAGGCCCAGTACATCAAGAACCACGCCACCAAGGCCGCCCGTGCCGTACGAGCTCTGGACAGCCTGCACCGGTTCGCCCTGACCGGCACGCCGATCGAGAACCGGCTTTCCGAGCTTTGGAGCATCTTCGACTTCCTGATGCCTGGGATGCTGGGTCCCTACTCCCGGTTCCGGGACCGCTTCGAAATGCCCATACTCAGCGGCGACCAGGACGCCCAGTCCAGGCTCCAGGCCCTGGTAGGGCCTTTCATTCTGCGTCGGCTCAAGTCACAGGTGCTGACGGATCTGCCCGAGAAGATCGAAAACGTGATCAGCGTGCCCCTGCAGGGTCGTCAGCGCAAGCTCTATGCGGCCCTGGAGCAGGAGCTGAGGGCTACGCTCAACAAGGAAAAGGACCAGGAGTACGAGGTCGGCAAAATCCAGGTCCTGGCCCAGCTGACCAGGCTGCGGGAGGTCTGCTGCGATCCGCGTCTGGTCTACCAGGATCAGGGTAGAGACCGGCGCGGCGATTCGGCCAAGCTGGATGCCATTGAGGATCTGGTGGTCTCCTGCCAGGATGCAGGACGCAAGATGCTGATCTTCTCCCAGTTCACCTCCTATCTGGACCTGATAGCCCAACGGCTCCGTCGGCTGGATGTGTCCTACGATCTGATCACCGGGGCCACCTCCAAGAAGCGGCGGCTGGAGCTGGTGGAACAGTTCAACAGGGATGCCACGCCGGTCTTCCTGATCTCCCTGAAGGCCGGCAACACCGGGCTCAACCTCACCGGAGCCTGTGTGGTGGTCCATGCGGACCCCTGGTGGAATGCCGCTGCCCAGGAGCAGGCCAACGACCGCGCCCACCGGATCGGCCAGACCCAGGACGTCAACGTCTACCAGATCGTAGCCAAGGACACCATCGAGGAGCGCATCCTCAACCTGCAGCACAGCAAGAGCGACCTGGCATCGCGCTTTGTCGATTCGGCTGCCTCCACCGGTGCTGCCAGCGTGGCCAGGCTGAGCAGAAAGGACCTCCTGGCCCTTCTGAGCTGATCCCGAACAGAAGCTGATCTATTGGTCAGTGGTCATGAATGCAGCATCACCGATGGGCGAGGCCCTTGTGTCATGGATTCGGTTATTCTTGATGTATTAGTCAAATCGAAAGACTATATGTGTGAGCAGATTGATCGTTGCTCTAACGGTGGATTTGTCGGTTTGGCAGCAGTCGACTATTCGGGTTATGGGAGTCTGGTCACCTTCAGCTCCTTTGATGGCAGGAAGCTTGGAGAGCAATCATGATCAGCGGTGTGCAGATGTTCTGCTCAGAGTTTATGGGCACGGCCCTTATGATGGCCATTGCGGTCATGGTCGCAGCCAGCAGGTCGCTCCCCAGGACAGGGGCCTATCGAGCCGACTGGATCAACGCTTCGGTGGGCTGGGGTCTTGCTGTATATATAGGCGTATATGCGGGGTGGAGAACGGGCGGCCATCTCAATCCGGCCGTGACCCTGGCCAGGGTGGTCGGTCACTGGATTGATCCGCAGGCGACCTTGAACGGTCTGGCCATGGGCAAGGGCGGCATTCCGGTCACCTTGGCCAATGTGGCCATCTTCATTTCCGCCCAGTTCTTGGGGGCCTTCTTTGGTTCCTGCCTGGGCTACCTGGGCACTCGCAAGCATTTCGAACTTCCCACCGATTCAGATACCAAACTCATGGTTTTCTGCACCAAGCCGGCCATACGTTCGAATTTCTGGAATTTGATGTCGGAGGCCATCGGCACGGCCATCCTGGTTGCCTGGGTGTTCCTTAATGGGGGGACTCCTACCCAGGTTGGGCCCTTGGGCGTGGCCCTGGTCATCACGGTTCTGGTCATGGCCCTGGGCGGGGTTTCTGGTGCGGCCATGAATCCTGCACGTGACTTTTCCGCTCGATTGGCGTACTGCCTTCTGCCCATGTCCGGCAAGAAGGATGCGGACTGGAGCTACGCCTGGATACCCTTTGCCGGGCCGATCGTCGGAGCCTGCGTCGGTGTGCTAGCTCCTGCCTGGATGGGGCTTCTGCCTTGATTGTCGGCATGGAAAAGCCCCTGGCCCTGTCAGGGGGTTATTACGACAGGACCGGGGGTCGAGTTGGTTAAGGTAGCTCAGGCTCAGTAGCTGGCTGAGGTGGGCTCCTGGAAGCGGACTGTCAGCCCGCGGCCGTGGTGAAGGAACATCTCTGCACCGTGGCGGTCGACGTCGCGATGAGTGAAGAGCATGCGGATGGCGAAAGCCGTCTGGACATCATCAGGCAGGTCCAGGAAGGCCTTGTGGGCATCCCATCCATCGGCTGCGACAGCCTTGTTGGGCACGTAAGCATATCCATAGCCGTCCTCGTCCACGTAGCCCAGGAACGGCAAATCCCATGCCTGGTGGTAGCTCAACTGATCCTTGTAATCCTCGACCTTCTTGAGGGCCTCGTCGCTGATGCCGTACTTGCGTGCGACCTCGTTGGCCTTGGCGGTTTTCGCGTCGGCATCTTTTTCGAACATGGAAGTATCAACAACAATGACTGTATCGTCTGCCATGACTGACCTTTCTGTGTGACGGCCTGCACGTGTGACAATCGACATCATGACCGTGCAGGGCCATGACCGTTCAGGTGACCGTCCATCGTCGACGGTGACCTCTGGATGCAAGATTCCTTCCACTTGCAAGAATAGCAAATTTCGTCTGCAGATAGGGGCAGGGAACCGTGAGGTTCGCCATAGGTGGCTGTCACCAGTGAAGAAGAGGCCCAGCTGTGTTCTCATGCGGGGAACGATTAGCCCAGGTCAGCATCCTGATCCCTGCGATGCCGCAACAAGCACATCAGTGCCAGGCCGAGGACGGCAGTGCCGACAGTCAGCACTACAGGCATGACTATGTCTGAGCCTGAGGCGGCTAGGGCTTGAGAATCTGCAGATGACTTTGCTTGGTCATCAGAAGATTGGTTTCCTGGCACCGGTTTTTGGTTATTGCTGGGTGCATGATCGGACTCGCTCGGTTTGCTCGGTTCTACCGGTGGATTCGGCTTGTCATGTCCTCCGGAGTTGTCAGGGTTGTCTGGCTTGTCTGGCTTGGCCGGCTTGGCCTGGTAGGTGTTGGTGAAAGTGGTGTCCTTGCTGGTGATGGTGGCTTGGAGCTGGCCGTTGAGGTCGTCGGTGACGTGGACGTCGACCGTGGCCGCGTGCCGGTCGTAGGTGATGCCGGGCAGGCTGCCCTGGTCCTCGCGGATGGTGTAGTGGTAGTCGCCGGGCTGGTCCAGGGTCAGGTCGTTGAAGGCGATCCTGCCCTGAGCGTCGTTGGTTGCCGAGCCCGCTTCATGGCCGGTCTCCCCGTCGTACAGGTGGAAGGTGAACTCGTTGGCTTTCAGGTCCCGGCCCTGCAGGTGCTTGGTGGCGGTGATGACGGGCTTGGCCGGCTTGGCCTGGTAATGGTTGGTGAAGGTGGGGTTGTTACCGTCGATGGTGGCTTGGAGCTGGCCTTGCTGGTCGTCGGTGACGTGGACGGTGATCCGGTGCGTCTTCTGGTCGTAGGTGATGCCGGGCAGGCTGCCCTGGGCCTCGCTCACGGAGTACGTGTAGTCGCCGGCCTCGGTCAGGGTCTGGTCGGGGAATGCGACGGTCCCGTCGGCCTTGTTGGATGCTTGGGCCGGCTTCCCGCCCTTGGTGTTCTGCAGGAGGAAGTCGAACTCCCCGGCTTTCAGGCCCCGGCCTTCCAGGTGCTTGGAGGCGGTGAGCCTGACCGTGGCCGGCTTGGCCTGGTAGGTGTTGGTGAAGGTGGCTGTGTCTATCTTCTTGCCCTTGCTGTCAGTCCACTGCGCCTTGGCGGTACGGTGTAACTGAGCTGCATCGGTTGTCAAAGTGATGGTCAGGATTGCAGTGCTCTGATCATACGTCAGGCCAGGAATGGAGCCGGTTTCCTGGTGTATACGATACTCGTAGCTGCCATCGTCGGGCAGAGCAGACACGTTGACGGGCACCTGAATATTTTGGTTGTCGGCGTCTACGGTGATTTGGCTGGGCAACGCTGCGGACGGTGCGCCACCCAAGGGCTCGGCAGTTAACGTGAAGGAGTCTGAGTTGAGCCAGTTCCTGCCTTGGATCTGTACTTTGACTCCTGCAGACACTTCATTGGTGTCCATTGTTCCTGTCAAGCCACAGTTGTTGAAATCCAGGGATTGGCTGGCTGCGTCCACCATATCCTCGGCCTTCTGGAACTTAATATCCTTGATGACGGCGCCTTTCATGGTTCCGTTCTCCAGTATGTCGCTGGCTGAGGAGTTTTCGCTCGGGCTGGCTCCGCTGGCCTTTTGGATTGTCGTAGACAGGTGGGTCCAGTTCGTATTCGGAGCGGGGTCGAACCGCAGGTGGAATTGCCCTGCCGGTATATTGGTCAGTTCGTACTTGCCCTGGGAATCAGATTTTGTGCTCAGATCATCATATGGGGTGACGACCGACTTGGCGGGCTTGTCGTCAGAATCGTTGAGCAGGATCACTTTGACATCTTTAAGCAGAATATCTTCCGAAGAGCGGGTGCCGTCCCCATTGACGTCGTACCATACGATGCCACTGATGGAACGTTGAACAACCATGGCCTGGGCAGGCATTTGGTTCAGTGCATTGCCCCAGCGATTCCGATAGAGGTCGCCGGAGGAGTTGTTTCCGGGGTTTATATGGAAAGTAATGTCATAGCGGAATTGGTTGGGCTGCCCATCGATGATGAAGGCCCAAGCGACCACGTTTTCAGGCATTTTCACTTCGCCACTTGTTGTGTCCAAGTCAGCCTTGTCCCAAGAGAGGTATTCCTGGGCTTGTATGGAACTCGTGTCATTCACCCGCCATCGAGAATCTGTGGTGTAGCGGATGGTGATTCGGCTCAGACTAGCCCCCGCCGAAGCTTTTATGCTCATATCGGCAAAAGTAGGTTCCCCGTGGAAGTCGGGTTTGCCGCTTGTCTGTTTGTACGGCATGATGTCGATGGCATAGTGATGCTGCTTGCCACTGCCTGAGGTGCTGCTCAGCATGTTGGTGAAGCCAATTGGTGTACCGGCTTCATTAGTGTCCTGTACGGCCGAGGTGGAAAGGCTGGTGGTGTTGGTCCGCCAAGCGTGGATGGTGAAGGAATCGGCAGTCTTCAAGTATGTGTTGGGCTGGGACATATTCTGTTTTGACTGAACTGTGGCAGAGGTCGTCAGGTCTTCGTTGGAGCCGATGTCTTTGTTAGGGTCAGTCAGGTCGCCCAGGGAGGTGGAGAAGTGGATGACGCGGTTGTTGCCGTCCACAGGGATGTCGGTCAGTGTCCAGGACAGAGTGGTGATTCCGGTTCCGGGGTCCGTGCTCACTGATGGCTCACAGGCGGTTCCGCCCTCTATGTGGCCCATTTCAGGCGTGGCTTCCGTATATGTGCCACCCAATCGGGCGCTGCCGGGGATGTAGTGGAGCTTTGCCGGTAGTTTGTCGGTGATGTAGAGTTCGGTTTGGGCGCCCTTGTTGGCTTGGGAAGCTGAAGTGCCGGTGTTGATGGTTAGTCGCCAGTCAACGAACCGTTGATCGCTGTCTATGTCAAAGTATTCTTTGGGTTCGGAATTGGTGCTTGTTTGTGCCACGGCGTTGGAGATGGTGTTGGTTTCGCCGGCTACATAGAGGCTGTCCCCGTGTTCATTGCCGCCGGTGTCTCCGCCTAGGTAACCGTTTATTTGGTCATAGTTGGCTTTGGTATAGCCTCCGACTGACGTGGCTAAGACGGGAGATTTGATTTTGGCCAGATCGTAGGGGTTCTGTTGCTTGGCCCACTCCTCCCATTCCTGATCGCTGGAGTTCTCGGGGCTTAGCCCGGCCATAGCTGCTAATTGGTTGCGGGTGAAAGTGCGCGAAACTGATGTCAGCTGGGCTACCGAACTTACTTTGGTATCGGGGAGGACGTTGATCACAAATCCGCCGAAGCCGAATCGGGAATTCTCTTCGGCAAACCTGGAGGGCGCGGCGGTGCGCCCGCCCAGCAGCATGCCTACAACCGTGCCATGCTTCTTTGCATCCTCCTGCGTGCTATAAAAGTTCAGATCCTCTATGTCGGCATTGGCTTGCTCAGTGTCGTTTTTCCAGTCTTTCCCGTCGGGTTTGGTGGCGTACATGACCAGATCCAGCAACGGTTTTTTATCGCTCGTTGGATCATTGTATTTGCCGTTCTGCCAGATGCCGTTGCCCCAGGGAAGATCCAGACCGTCGGAGTTTGGCAGTCCAACTACCTTTGGGTCGATCTTGACCAAGGACATTCCCAGCAGAGGCAGATCAGCCTTGCTGGTTTTGAAGTTGAAACCGGCCGTTACCCGCACTTTGGTCCCTGCGACTGCTGAGTCGGTCCCCCGTAGATTGTCAGGAGCAGTCCACCACCCGCAGTCCACGCCGTCATCAAAATAGTTAGGAGCCGTCATGCAACTGTACTGAATGATGTTGCTGATGCCTGCCTTTATTGTGTTGGAGCCTAGCGTGAAGATGACGTTGTGCCACATGTCATCGGACTGGTCGGGTTGGTTTGACGTGTCCGTGGGGCCAGAGGCATGGGGTAAAGACTGGTTTGATAGCGATTTCGCACTCAGGTTGCCGTCGTCGACCTTGCTCTGCAAGCTGAGACCGGTCTGTCCATAGTAGTTGGCCACGTCCTTGCCGTCGACAGTGGAGGGGTTGAAGACATATAGGTAACCAGTGGAGATTTCGGCCACTTCTTGTCGCGTGCAGTCAGTCGAGGCCAGGGCAGGCGTGCACTTGGCGTCTGGTGCATAGGTGTGTCCCAGGTAGGGGAAGGGGTCGTTGGTTTTATAGTCCTTCAAAGTCAGGTCCAGCCTGAGGCCCTGGCTGTTGCGCTGTTCAGCCACGGTGTATTGACCATTGCCTTGGACTTGGTCTTTTCCAGCCGTGCCACCCGTGGATCGGGCATAGCCATAGTTGCTGAGAGTGGGTCTCCAGCCCTGATCGCCGGTGTTGCGTCCGCTGTTGTTGAAGTCGCCGTCGATGGTGCCGATGTCCCAGAAGTAGGGTTGCAGATCCGCTATCTTCGGGTAGGCATCTCCGCCAGCGGTCTGCCACAAATTGCTCAGTGACAGGGAAAAGGTAATGGGGCCAGTGGGAACCTCCAGACCTTTGAGGCCCTTGGTTCGATCGGGCCAACGCATGTCAACGGCCCAGTTGAACTTGCTGATTATCCCCTTGCGCTTACCCAGCTCATGGTTGGGGTAATTGCTGGCGGCTGGGGTATTGAAGTCGAAGGTTTGGTTGCCGGAGCCTTCATTGGTTCCGCCAGTGATTCGCAGGTTCAGATTAAGCTTGGCCGACACGGTGACCTGATCGGATGTGGCTGAAGCAGGATCGGTCTTGGTGGTGGTATTCGGAGCGCCCCAGGCTTGGACCTCGGGGGCGAATTTGCTGCCATTGGGCATGCTTCGGACCCGAAGGACCAGAGTGACGCTGGAGGATCCCGGAATAACGGTAGGCAAATTCTGTGGGGCGGTGAGTAGCCTGTAAACGGTAAGCACCTGTGTCGGATGACCGTCGATAGTCTCTGTAGTTTGCTTTGGCTGGTATTCCGGCGTAGTGTCCACCCAGCCCATGGAATTCACATCAAAGGTGACCTGGTCCTCAGGCTGGCTCAGTTTGAATTGGAAGCCTATTCGGCCTCGGCGATAGCTGGTTGTCTCGCTGCGGGTATTTACGGCAAAAGAGTAGGTGTAGGACACCTTATCGAAAGTGCGCACTATGTCATTGTCTGCATCGTGGTCGTCGCCGGGGTTGTTATCGTTGTCGAAAGGAGCCGTGCCAGTGGAGCGGGATGCTTGGGACAGTGTGGTGACCACGGCATCGTCGGTGTCCAGCATGTCCTTGATTGCCGATTTGGCGGTTGGCCCTGTGCTGGGTTGTATGGGTGCGGCCTGGCTCGAGGAGGTTGACTCCGACTCCTGAGCGGTTTGGGCTGCCTCGGACGCGGCGGTGTTTAACTGTGGAGTCGAGGTCTGGATCGATGTGGACGATGCCTGGTTTGTGTCAGTCGCTTGCTGTGCATGTGCCGTTGGAGATGTCGACGTGGAGCCCGTGGTCTGGGCATCCGCTGTTTGCCCGCCATCAGCCAAGGCCATGGTGGGTATCAACATGGCCATAGCCATCAGGCCGGCCAGGACTTTTCCGCTCAAATTACCCTTTGCCACGTTTCTCCTTTTGAGCGCCGACGACCGCCTGGGGCGTCGGGCCGGGCATCCCTTTCAGGTCATCCGGTCGACTGTCTACGATGGTTATTGAGTCATCCGATAATAATGCTATAGAGCAGTATACAAAATCACTGGCTATGATCCCGCTATTGATATGCGACTCCGAAGAAAAGAGTCAATTATGGACAGAACAAGGAGACCCGCATGAGTGAACGGGATCATCGTGAGCCTTCGGCGGTCGGTCCTCCAGGTCACGGAATGCGCGAGCGGTCGGCCGTTTACGGGTTTTTCATCATCATGGGCATAGGTACTTCGGCCTGGATTTCTCGACTGCCAACAGTCAAAGCAAGTCTCGGTCTGCAGCCTTCGGGCCTGGCTCTGATGACCATCCTGGGCGGATGCGGCGCTCTGATCGGCATGCTGGTCTCGGGAGTGCTGACCGATCGGCTGGGTGTGCGCCGAGCCATGCTGCTGGCAGCCTCCACCTGGTGCCTGGGGATGGTGATCGCGGCTTTGGCCGTCACTCTGCGTTCGGTGCCAGGGGTGGTTTTGGGCCTGCTCTTCAATTCGGCGGGGATCAGCCTTTGGGGAACGGTCAACACTGTTGAGGCCGGCGCGGTGGAGCGTTTCTCCTCTCGGTCCATAATGCCGCGCTTCCATGCCTCATATAGCCTGGGCATGTTTCTTGCTCTGGGACTGGGCTCGCTCCTATCTCACCTGGGTGTAGCCATAGGTGCGCACCTGGCGGTCAATGCGCTGGTCAGTCTGGCTCTGGTGGTCGCCTGCGTCCTGCTCTGCCCGGCTCAGCCTCTAGGGGATTACAAGGGCGGCGCTGACGACCGACGTTCGGATCAGCAGGCGGGGTCGGAGTCAAAGCAATCGTCCGCCTTCGGCAAGCAGTTGGCTGCTTGGGGCGATGCACTGGTTCTCATGCTTGCCCTGATTAATGTGGCCCTGGAGGCCAGCGAGGGTGCTGTCAATGATTGGACCGGGATCGGCCTGGTCGATGCTTTTGGCGTCCCCGAGTCCCAAGCCGGTCTTGCTCCCACGATCTTCGTTGCAGCCATGATCGTCTCAAGGTTGCTGGGTACGCATCTGATCGAACGATTGGGGAACATGCGCTCGCTGGTCCTGACCCTCCTGGTCTCGGCTCTGGGCATCCTGGTCTATGCTCTTGCTCCCTCTTTCGTGTTGAGCCTTGTGGGCACTGGAATTTGGGGCGTCGGAGCTGCTCTGGGCGTACCCATTGTTACTACTTTGGCAACCAAGGATCCAGCCGTGGCGGCCCAGCGTGCTTCGGTCATCTCCACTGCCTACTACGGGGTCTCCTGGATCATCCCTCCGGCTATTGGATTCCTGGCCGACCATACCGGTGTCAGGCCGGCGCTGTTGCCCTTGGCGTTATTGCTGGTGGCGGTCACCCTCCTGGTGCCCCCGGTGTCCAGGCTCACTCGGGAATGACGCCCTTCGGTTGGCAAAACTCCGTCAACCGGTTGTCGGGCGAAGCACAATCTTTGGGCAGATACTCGGATTCAAACAGCCGTTCCCAAATATTGCCGTACACGTCAGTGAATTTTATGGCCACAGCAGCCAGTCGGCACCGGCCCTGAGGATCGTCATCAGGTCAAATGGATGCCCTTCCCCGCCAGATTCTCCAAGCATTCCTGCAGATAGGCTGCATCGTGCTCGGGGTAGATGGGGTTCGTCAACGGCACGGCAGTCAGATCCTTGTATGGCGGGCAGTGCCTGCCGCGGTAGAACGGATCATACCAGGCAGGATCAGGATGATAGCCGCGCTCGCGCATCGTTGCCATGACCAGCAGATGAAATTGAAAGAGCTTGTATGGGCAGTGGTCGAAGACATAGTCAACGGTGGCATGCCGTCGACCCCATCCAAGGCCCCGCAGGGCGGTGATCTCCCTATGCTGGCCCAGCAGCTGCTGTCTGGGAAGCAGCGGGATTAAATCTTGATGCCATAGTCGCATGCGATCCCCTCGTTGGGGGCATAAGTGAACCCCTCCTTCAGCCTAGCCACTTGTATTACTGTGAAGCGGACTGGCAGAAGAAGGGGTTGGGGCAATTCCTTACGGGAATTCCTTACTGGGCGATGAATCCGCCGTCCACAACGAATTCGGCACCCAGCGCGAACTTGGATTCGTCGCTGGCCAGGTAGACGCAGATTTCGCCAATGTCCTGGGGCTCGCCGATATGGCCCAGAGGTGTCAGCTTGCTCATCCTGTCTTCAAGGCTCTGGCTGATCAGAGGGGTCTTGATGAATCCGGGATGGACCGAGTTGATGCGAACACCGTAGTTGTTGTTGGCGGAATCCAGAGCGGCGGACTTGGTCAGCAGCCTGGTGCCGCCCTTGCTGGCGTTGTAGGCTCCAGCCCGGCTCAGGCCCACGAACCCCTCGATGGAGGAGATGTTGATAATGGATCCGCCGCGGCCTTTCATGACCCGCATGCCGTGCTTGGTGCCCAGGAAGGTTCCGTTCAGGTTGATGGCGATGATCTTCTTCCAGTCATCGTAGCTTTCCTCGTCCATGGTGACGCCCTTGTCGCCGATGCCGGCGTTGTTGACCACGGTGGTCAGCTGGCCCAGCTCCTTTTCAACGGTGTCGATGGTGGAGACCCACTGATCCTCGTCCGTCACGTCCAAGGTGTGGAAGACGACCTGCCCGGGATGCTCCTGCATGAAGCTGCGGGAGGCATCGGTCTCCTTGATGTCGGTAAGGGCCACCTTGGCTCCCTCGCGGACGAAGCATTCGGCGATGCCCACGCCCATGCCGCCGGTTCCTCCGGTGATGATGGCTACCTTACCTTGTAGACGATCAGTCATGTCCACTCCTTTATAGAGATGTGCTGTCGTATTTCATCGTATGCTATGGCATGCCCATACTGATGACCGACGTATGGATGCTTCTGGCTCCTTTATTTCTCTGAAGTTGTATACGAGCGGCCAACAGTTCTGCAGGGGCCACAATGTATTTTCCACTGAAACAGTGCGCCTCTTATGCTGACTGGGCTGCGCTTAGATATCGAGCAGATGGCGATAGAGTTGATGATCCACAGGTCGGTCAAGACTGAGATCGGTGATGGTGACAGGCACTCGGCCCTTGCCGTCTGGCCCTGGTTTTTCTGTGGCTCGTGATGGCCCTACCGCGGTGACATGACCCAAATAGTAGTAGCGACGGTCTGCTGCCTCTTGTCGACGCATGACGAAAAGCGGAATGAAGTGAGTCTCCTGCCAGCCTGGCTGTCCCAAGCCCTGATGCATCCAACGGAATTCCCTGGATTCAGGTCTTCTGTGATTCTTGCTGAACCAGCGTAAGGTTTGGTCGTTCAGGAACTGGTCCTGGTACTGGCTGTTGGCGTACTTGATGAAGATGGGCATGGTGCCTGTAGTCTGATCCACCATGTATCCGCCGATGCTCTGGCCGTTGACCTCGCGATTCCAGCTCAGCAGGCGCACGGCTTCGGCCATTGTGTATTGCCTTCCCCTAAGGAATCCATGCTCAGACTGCAATTCCTGGGCAGGAACATCCCTGAGGGCATCCTGACAATTGAGCAGGCCAGTTTTCATAGTGTCCACGAAAAAGTTGCGGAAGGTGCTGTGGTTCTCAATCAGTCTGGCGAAGGTCGGGTTGAGTCGGATGGATCCGTTCTCCATACGGCTGATTAGCGGAAGGCCGCCGAACCGGCGGGTCTGGGTCGGTGTGAAGTAACTGCCGTCCAGGACGCGCAGAGCCGATGCCATCTGGGTGGGATCCCGATATGACTGCGGGAACCGTTCAGTCAGGGTAGCCTTGAGCCTTCCAATGTCGGTCGCTGTGTTTGCACGCTCGCTCTTGGACAGTTGGCACAGTTGCTCGAGAATGACCAGCTCCTGAGGCCTCAAACCAGGTAGCAGGACTTCGGTGGCCATTTTAAGAATGCCTGTTTCGGTTGGGCTGACGGGTTCGGGCGGAGTGCCATCCTTGCCCAGGTTGCGCTCGCGAGAACGTACGAAAGAGTGATAATCACCTAATTTGGCGGCCATGGTACGCGTGAGCGATGGATCGTGAGCATGGACGTCAGTGAGCATAGGGATGCGTCCTAGCTGGAACCTTAGCTGGCGATATGCCTCGGTCAACTTTTTCATAGCCGACCAATCTGCTGTGTCCAGAGATCGCAGGATACGTGTCCGTGCGATGGGATCAAAGCTGATGGATGACAGGCCTATGGTGTGGCGTTGCAAGTTACGACGGGCCATGTCGCGATCGCCTGTATTTCCGTACAGGGCCACGGGGATCAGATAGTTGTTGGCGTAGTTGCCGATGAAGTCTATGACAACGACGCTCTCTTTATGATCGTAAAGCCGCAGTCCTCTTCCCAGTTGCTGAGTGAAGACAATGCTGGACTGGGTATTGCGGAGCATGACTATTTGGTTGAGCGCGGGAATATCGATGCCTTCGTTGAACAGATCAACTGTGAAGATGTAGTCCAGATCGCCGTTTTCCAAGTCCTGGATAGCTTTCTCGCGTTGCGGAACCGGGGTATCCCCGGTCACAGCCTGGGTATGATAGTTTCGTTCGGTCTGCTGATTGAACTCACGGTTGAACAGCTCTGACAGTTGTTGAGCCTCTTCGCGTCTACTGCAGAAGACGAGGCCGGTGATCTGCTGGTGGTATGGGCTGTACTGTTGCAATACATCGATAATGTATCTGACCCTGCCTGGAGTGGTTAGCTGTCCTATTTCGTATGTCAACTGGCCGCGGTCTCGGCTGTTGCTATCATCATCGACGGTGATGCTAGGCCGACCATTGCCGCTAGCGGGGTCAGACCCCAGGTATTCGGTTACCCCGTAATAGTGGAATGGGCAAAGCATACCCTCGTCCAATGCCTTCTGCAATCGTATCTCGTAGGCTACGTTGTATCCGAAGAGTTCGAAGATATTGAAACCGTCGGTGCGCTCAGGCGTAGCTGTCATACCTAGAATGAAGTCTGCCGCGGAGAAGTGGTCGAGGATTGCTTGATAGCTTTTAGCCCCGGCATGATGGACCTCATCGATAAGGATGTAGTCAAAGGCATCGGCTGGGAACTCTTTCAGGGTATCCGGACGACTCATGGTCTGCACCGTTGCAAATAGGTAGCGGCTGCCTTTCTTCTTGTCTCTACCGGTAAAGAGGCCGGTTTCCTCTTTGGAGCAACCCAGAATCTCCTGATAGGAAGACTGTGCTTTCTTCAATATCTGCTCCTGCTGAGCCAGGTAGAGCATCTTGGCGGGACCTACTTGCTTGACGTCCAGGGCCGACAGGAAGGTTTTACCTGTTCCTGTGGCTGAGATGATGATGGCCCGATGTTCGCCCCGCGCTCGCAGCTCTTTCAGGTTCTTCAGGGCCTCCCGCTGCATGGAATTGGGGCGTATGTGTCTGTGCCGGCGTGCAGTCTCGAGTTGCTTTCTGGGTGGGGCGTAGTGGCGAAAATCCTCTTCATATTGCTCGATCCAGTCTTCTGTCAAAGGCTGAGATTCAGCTACTTGTCGATTAATTTCATGGTTGATTTGGTCGATCAGCGCTCCTCGGTCCAAGGAGGACAGGCGCAGGTTCCACTCACGCTGATTCGTCAGGGCCTGTTGGGTGAGGTTGGAACTGCCAATGTAGAGGTCATAATATGGTTTGCCGTTTTTCAGGTGCTTGGCGAAAATATAGCCTTTGGGGTGGAAGGGTTGGCCCTCCGGTATGACTTGAGTGGTTGAATCCTCTGACTCTGATCTCTGCTCGCCTTGCCAGACTCTCACGTCGGCTCCGGTAACGTTCTTGAGCCTGAGCAGCTCCCAGAAAGCTCTTGGAGGATTGAAGTAGTCCTTAGTGGAAGTGATGATTCGCCCAGGTCGGCTGCCGGGTCTGGCTTTTTGGTTTTTGAACTCTTGGAAAAGGGAAAGCAGGGTCTCGGCAGATACGAAGGCAACTGAGATGTCGAAAGTCTCGCTTTCCTGGAGCTCTTGGCAAAGCGCGTCCTCCATATTGTCACCAGGCTGGTTGGTGATCAGTCGGGGTGTGAAGTCCTGGGCTCCAGCAGATAGTTCCCGAGTCGGATCGTCGCCTATAAGGCCTGTAACCACGCCTTCGAATATCGAAGTCGAATCAGGATCTATTAGCAGACGGATCTCCGTATTCAACTTAGAATCCATGTTTTTCTCAGTTCCCTTGCAAGGTTCGGTTCCCTTAGCTTGGTTGGCTTGGCAGATTGGCTGTTCGAGCGTTCATTGATGTTCATGGTGGGGATTACCAAAGCACTGGTCCATAGCTGTAAGGATGGCTGCCGCCGGTCTGTCGGCAGGAGCCCAGTTCAAGGTTGAAAGATCCTCTGGAGCCAGCCAGCGAAGAGCTCGGTGTTCGCTGCGTTGCGGCCGTCCTTGGGCAAGGTGGCAAAGTTGGACGCAGAGGGCGATGCGGCCGAACGGATAGGTGTACATGGTCGTGCAAACTGGTTCCAATACCTGGACCGTGCAGTCAAGTTCCTCGAAAATCTCACGGCGCAGAGCCTCCGAGGGTGATTCGCCGGGATTGATCTTTCCTCCAGGAAACTCCCAACGACCTTCGAGGGTGCGGCCTGGTCCACGTTGAGCGCATAGGATCAGCCCTTTTTCGAGAATAGCTCCGCCTGCTACGCTCGTTATCTTTGTCCGATTGGTCTGCAGTGTGGTCATGAGTACTCAATCGCCTTTCCGCCTTTGGGCGCCAGGTCCAGGATACAACTCGGTGACTTCCAATAAATGTTCAAAGGCCAAGGTCTATGAATGGGGGAAGGGTGGCGAAATGGTTGTGGGGCCAATTGCTGCAGGGCTCGGTCGCAGGGCTCGGTCAGGCGGTTTGAGCTGCCGACTTACGCATACCCTTCAGCGGGATAATGCCCAGGAACAATGCTGCAATCATGATCAGGATGCTCAGGCCGAACATGATGATGTAGCCGTGAGGTTGGTCAGCGATGGCGCCCCAGAAGAGAGCGGCGAAGGCTGAGGCCAAGGAGCCAACCATCTGAATGCGTGCATAGATGTTCGTATAGTCACGCGAGCCGAAGACGGCTGTAACCAGGATGGGTGTCTGCACTGTAGTGCATGCGTAGACCAGACCGAAGGCGAAGGCTCCCAGCAGGAGGAGTGCGGGCAATCCGGGGAAGGCGACCATGAGGCAGACGCCGAGAACGCCGCCGCCGATGCCCAGACAGAGCCCGCCCACGATGCTGCCGTCGTTGACCATGCCCAGGATGACCTTGCCGATAGCCTGGCCGGCCATGCAGGAGGAGGCGATCAGTCCCGTGTAGGCCGCCATGGACGGCAGGGATGCCGCATAGGAGGGCAAGAACTGGTAGATGGTCTGATTCATAGTGATCAGGCCGCAGAAGATTGCCAGCGCCCAGAAGGCAGGGGAACGCAAGGCCTGGGAAGCAGTCATGCCCACGGTCGACGCTGCAGGCTCTGAGCTCTTTTTGCCTTTGCTTCCAGTGTCTGCGCTGGTGGTGGCCGCCTCAGCTGCAGCAGATTCCTGGTCGGTCGCGCCGTAGGGATGCAGACCCATCTGTTCGGGCGTGCTGCGAATCACGAAGATGGTGAAGGGCAGGGTAACCACCAGAATGAGAATGGCAAAGACCATGTATCCCTGCCTCCATCCATCAGGGGCGGATCTGATGATCATGGTGCCTATCTGGTTGAAGATCACGCCGCCTATTCCGGTGAAGGCCATGCACAGGCCGATGAAGAACCCGACCCGTTTGCGGAACCAAGCGTTGATGAGAGTGGGCACTGACAAATAGAGGATGGGCGGCATGCCGATCCCCAGAACCACGCCGCATAGATAGAACTGCCACATGGCGGATGATCGAGACATACCCAGGCAGCCCAGTCCGGCCAGAATGGTGCTTGCCGTCAGGACGATGCGCAGATCGTAGCGGTGCATCAGCCATCCGGCCACTGGCAGGAAGATGACCATAGTGATGCTGAATATGCTGAAATATCCGGTGAATGCGGCCTTGGGAACATGGAAGTAGCTGCTGACAGGAGTGAAGAAGATGCCCGCGCAACTGCAGACCAGCGATACCGGGATGGCCGTGAAGACGATGCCCGACAGCACGATCAAGTATGGATAAACAGCCTGTTTTCGCGATGAGGGCTGTGTCGGTGTGGTCGACATGACTGCGACCTTTCTCTCGCCGAATCGGGACAAACCAACTGCTGTTTGGCTCTTATGATCCCATTGATCTGTGGTTTGTTTGCTCTGAATGTCCGCTAGAGGGAATTTAAGAACTAATTGTAGTTCAATATTTGACCCTCACCTATCGTTACAATACAGATTAAGTAGTTTTGCGACACTGTCTTTTTTACTTCTTGCAATGAGGTGATCGAGCCCGCTTTTGGCTGACAGCCACCTTTCTTCGTAGATTGCTGCGTTGATTCTACGTGTGCCCATGTTGGTGCAATCCTACTGATTTGTCTTTCTCAAAAGATTCAGCCCTGTCACGCGCTTGGTCATGGTTGTCGATGCGGACCTGGTTATAGTCAAGACTTGCACTTCCAGCGACTCGAGGTTGTACCATCAGGCCGATTGAAGATAAGGAAAGGTGGGACTGTTATGACAGTTGCAGATAAGACAGTGTTGATCACCGGAGCTTCGTCCGGCATCGGGGAGGCCACAGCGAGGCTGTTGGCGCAGCGAGGTGCCAAGGTGGTGCTGGGCGCTCGCCGCAAGGATCGGCTGGATGCAATAGTGAACGACATCGTTCAGGGTGGTGGCCAGGCGGCCTCTATGGCTCTGGATGTGACCGATCGGCAGGCCAATGAGGATTTCGTGGCTTTTGCCAAGAAGCAGTTTGGCGGAGTGGACGTGGTATTCCTCAACGCTGGACTCATGCCTAACTCGCCCTTGTCGGCCCTGCATGTGGACGAGTGGGACCGCACCATTGACGTCAACCTGAAAGGCGCATTGTATGGCATTGCTGCGGCCCTGCCGGAGTTCACCGGGCAGCGTCACGGGCAGTTCATCGCCACCTCTTCGGTTGCTGGGCTCAAAGCCTATACTGGCGGAGCGGTCTACGGGGCAACCAAGTGGGGCCTGCGTGATCTGATGGAGGTGCTCAGGATGGAGTCCGCCCAGGAGGGGACACATATCCGCACCTCTACCATTTACCCGGCGGCCATTAAGACTGAACTGCTGGGCACTATCACGGACAAGCAGACCCTGGCTGATATGAACAAGACCTACGACAGCTACCAGATCGATCCCGAACGGGTGGCCCAAGTGGTGGCCTTTGCCATCGATCAGCCTGAGGATACCAATGTATCGGAGTTCACCGTAGGCCCTACCATCCAGCCCTGGTGAACTCCTCTGCCGCTGCCTTCAGTTGCCGCTGGAGGAAAGCAGACGAATGCCGGCTTGGGCCATGGCCTTTCGAGCCTCAACGCCCTGATCCTCGCTGACCGGGACAGTCAGATCCTCGAAGACCGTGACCTGGTAGCCCAGTTTCGCGGCATCCAGGGCCGTTTCCTTGACGCAGTGGGATTCGGCGATGCCGACTACATCCACTTGGTTGACCCCAGCATGTGCCAGGGCGTCGGTCAAGGTGATGCCTGATGACTTGGCCGAGGCGAACTCTTCCCTGCTCTGGATCCGATCGGTGTTGTCTTCGATGCCTTCGAACCCGGAGTAGGCGGCTGAATACTGACCCTTTTTGAAGTGATGGGCGATGCCCAGCTGCCGAATCCTGGGATGCAGCTCCGCCCCGGGTGAACCGGCTACCCCATGTTTGGGCCAGGTGTCCACAAAATCCGGATGATCGGACCAGTGAGATCCAGGCTCGATGTGCCAATCCTGGGTGGTGGCCATGTAGTCGTAGTCCCCGGCATGGCTGTGGACGTAGTCGGCGATTTTGCCAGCTGTGACGTTGCCGCCCTCGACTCCCAGCTCACCTCCTTCACAGAAGGTCGGTTGAACATCCACGACGATCAAAGCCTTGGACATGGTGATCACTCCCTTGGTCGATGCTGACGGTAGGCAGAGGGAATACCGGATGGAGCTCCTCGATCATTTCCTCTTATGTATCAGTCTAATTCCCGCAAATACATCGCTCCTTCCGCTTGAGTGGATGTGCACAAATATGACGGCGAATCATCATCTTGTGGACATGATGATAAAGGAGGCAGCAAGGGTGATCAGACGTGGTTGTGCGAGGCGGATTCATACGGACTTTTGGGGTGTTTGCTTGGTATCCTAAATGCCGGGATTGTACGGGATGATAGCTGGCGCTTACGGGCTGTCCCTTCCGTACGATAACGGAGCGAGCATCGTTCCAAGGGAGGAGATGCGGGTATGAGGATCAATGAGTTCGGGCAGCCCGTTGGTGATGCGGTTTCGTTTGCCGGGGCCATGATGCCGGAGCCTGTCAACTTGACTGGCAGGACCGTTCTGGTAGTGCCCTTGGACGAAAACCAAGGTGATGCCTTCTATGAGCGGATTTTCAGTCCGGAATGCGACGAATCCATCATGACCTATAGCACCCACGATCTCTACCCTGATAGACCAGCATTCGACTCAGGCTTTGCATCGATGATTGCAAGCCGGGATCCTCTCTTCTTTGCCATTCTGCGTAAGCCGTCTGCATCCGATCTTGGTATTGGACGGCTTGCGGGCGGGGAGGATCCGGATTTACGGGAGCTGGTGAAGCTTGATCGTTCGTCGGATCTGTTGGGCATGTATGCCTTGATGCGGATTCGGACGGATATGGGAAGCGTCGAGATGGGCCATGTCATCTATACCAGAGAGTTGCAGAGAAGCAGACAGGCAACTGAAGCCCAGTATCTGATGGCTCGGCATGTCTTCGAGGACTTGGGCTATCGCCGATACGAGTGGAAGTGCGACAGCCTCAACGCGCCCTCCCGGGCGGCTGCACTGAGGCTGGGATTCAAGGCTGAAGGCCGGTTCAGAAACGATATGGTCTACAAGGGCCGCACTCGGGATACGGATTGGTTTTCCATAACTGATAGTGAGTGGCCAACAGTGAAAAAGCGGTTGGAGACTTGGCTGGATGACGCCAATTTCGATCAGGATGGCAGGCAGAAGCGCCGTCTGCAGGACTGCTGAACCATTGTTGATCTGAATGCAGCCGCTTAAGGTTGCGTTGCTGAATCCTTGGTAAAGCCGAAATAGGTATTCATGGCTCGGGCTGTGGGAGTGTCATTGCGGCGCATCAGTGCAAGCGGAGACCCTTCAAACAGCACCTTGCCGCCCGCGCTCCCGGCTCCTGGGCCTATATCGATCACCCAGTCGGCCTGACCGATGAAGCGCAGGTTATGTTCTATGGCGACAACAGTCAGCCCTTTGCTTGCGATGAGTCTACGTAGGAGCGCAATCTGCTGCAGGATATTGGATTCATGCAGGCCGCTGGTGGGCTCATCCAAAATCAGGGTCTCATGAATTCCGTCCTTGAGCAGCTTAGCCAGCTTGAGACGTTGCAGCTCACCGCCCGAGAGCGTATCGAGGGCCTGCCCAACGGATAGGTACGACAGCCCGACGTCTTCTAGGGCCTGCATGGCTGGCCCCAGCACTTCGCGATATTGGCGCATAGCCTCGTCGGCAGTCAGTTTCAGCACCTGAGCGATGCTGAGACCGCGATATCTGGCAGACAGAGCCTGCGTTGAATACCTGGTTCCGTGGCAGCTTTCGCAGACAGTGCTGGTGTCGCCCATGTAGGCAATATCCAAGGTGATGACTCCCTTGCCCTTGCAGACTGGACAGGCTCCGGCAGCATTGAATGAGAAGAGTGAGGGGGATTCGCCGGTAGCCTTGGCGAAGGCCTTGCGCAGCGGGTCGAAGACGCCCAAGTAGGTCAACAAGTTGGAGCGTCCGCTGGCCTTGATTGGCTTCTGATCGAGGAGTATGGCATCATGCTGAGCCATGAAGCCTTCCTTGATCAGCGTGCTCTTACCCGAGCCGGCCACTCCGGTCATCACAGTCAGCATATGCCTGGGTATTTTGGCGTGGGCTTCTCTGACGTTGTGGGCAGTGACCTTGTCTATTGCATAGAAGCCTTGCGAAGGCGCCGCCGGTTCGTTTACAGTGCCTGGATCTGACAGGGCTCTGCCAGTGGTTGTTTCGCTTTCCAGCAGAGACTGATAGCTCCCCTCGAAGACGATGCGTCCGCCTTCCCTGCCTGCTCCTGGCCCCATGTCGACGATATGATCGGCGATGGCGATGAGCTCGGGGTCATGGTCCACGATCACCACCGTATTGCCCTTGTTCCGCAAGCCCTTGAAGATTTTCTTGATCCCAGTCAGGTCATGAGGATGCAAGCCAACGCTCGGTTCGTCAAAGATGCAGAGAACATCATTCAAAGGGCTGTTCAGGCAGTTGGCGATTTTCAGACGCTGTCCCTCTCCTCCGGAAAGCGTAGAGGTGCCACGCTCCAAACTCAAGTAGCCCAGACCAACCGTTATCTGGTTGACTATCTTGCACTTCAGGTCCTGCAGAATGGTGTCAGCCTGATCGTCATGAATTTTTCCCAGCCAGTCCTGCAGGTCAGCCACGCTCATGGCAGAACAGTCAGCTATGTTCAGTCCGCCGATCTTGGCTGAGCGGACCTTGGCGTTGACCCTAGCCCCTTGGCAGTCAGGACACTGGGCGATTCGTGTAACCTGCTCGAGCTCATGCTGGTATTTGTCGGCGTTTTGGTTGATAAAGGTCTTGGTGATTCGGGGCACTAATCCCTCAAACATGGCCGTCTTGTGCCAGTTGGGACTAGGGTGTGCCGGTCTTTGCTTCTTCCCGTAGAGCAGGAGGTCAAGATCACTGCTGGTCCACTCACGTAAGGGCAGATCGTTGTCAAAATAGCCTGAGTCCGTATACCTGGTCAGTCTCCAGCCGCCCGGCTGGAAGGTGGAAAAGTTGATGGCGCCCTGATTCAGCGAGAGATCCACGTTGAGCAGGCGATCAAGCACTAGGCTGCGTATAGTTCCCAGGCCCTGGCAGGTCGGGCACATTCCCGCAGGATTGTTGAAGGAGTACGTCATGGAGTACCCGATGAATGGCTGGGCCATGCGGGAGAATAGCAGGCGCAGGGCAGTGTAGATATCAGTGTAGGTGCCTACGGTTGAGCGAGCATTGCCCGAGAGCTGCTTTTGGGTTACGACAATGGAGAAGGGCAGGTTGTCGATTCGGGCGACTTCCGCAGGCTCATACTTGGGCAGGAGCTGCTGAATGTAGGAGCTGTAGCTGCGATTGATCATGCGCTGCGACTCGGCTGCCAGCGTGGAAAACACAAGAGACGACTTTCCTGAACCCGACAGGCCGGTGACCACGGTGATGGCCCTCTTGGGTATGGCCAGCGAGACTTGCTTGAGGTTGTGCGTGGAGGCCCGAACAATAAGAATGCACTCGGTCCTCATCGGGCGACTCGCTCCTGGCGTAGCTTGTTGATAAGCCTGTTGGCAAGAGTAGCGAACTCTTCCTGTTCGTCTTTGGACCAGACCTGTCGGGCATCTTCCTCAAGGGTTTTATGCTGTTGATCGATAATGTCAAGCATGTCCCGGCCATCCTGGGTCAGATTGGTCTCCAGCTCTCGCCGGTCGTGGGCGTCAGGCACCTGCCTGATGTATCCGAGATCGCGCAGAGTGCTGAGGTTCTTGGAGACCTTGGATCGGGTCATGCCGAGTCGCTGACCAATCTGTGAGGGCGTGGACGCTCCTGTGCGCAGAACGGTGAGGATGTCGAACTGTTGCCAGGTGATGTTCCCCGGGTTGACCCTGTTGCGCTCTGCTACGAATTCGCACTGCAGATACATGAGAGCATCGTAGAGGGAGGACGGATTATATGATTTCATTATAGAAACTATATCATATCGGAAACTATCTATTGCCCGGATAGCATGCTTTTCTCTGAATTCGTTCTTGTCTGACTGTATCGACTGATGAAGCCACGTCTCAGGAGGTTCAATATTGGCCTTGTGTTGTTGAAAGAGCTTCTTGCATGAGAGTAGGCGTGTGTCTGCCTGGTGGATCCCTTGATGCGGTTTAGCGATTTTCTCTGTTGGTCGCTCCAAGGTAAAGGAGGTCTATTGGACTAAAGGCTCGTGATTTGTTGACAGCGGCGGTGGGGTGGAGTGTCAACTTATCATCCTATCAGCATTGCTTAGCCAATCGGCTATGCAGAACGACGATACTGAGGCCTAAATGCTAGGTAAACCAGCATGCCTACAGGTCGGAGAGGCTGAGCTAAGGCTCTTCTTTTGCTCGAGCCTCCTGTATTAAGAACGTTGATGAATAGGTTCTTGTATTTCCTTGATTTGACAGCTAGGCCTTCTTTGTCAAGAATGTAGCATGCTACATTTTGGAGAGGTGGTATCTTTTGGAGCTCTCGGAGAAGCGGCCGGAGGGACTGGTCAAAATAGCCAACACCCTGCTGGAAAAGCATATGAACGAGTGTGTGCGGAGCATCTTTCCCAATCTGACTGGTCCCCAATTTGTCATGGTCTATTACCTGTATGAGCATGAGGGCCTGGAGGTGACGCAGAAGACGGTGGGCGACAGGTTCCGTTTGAGCCATCCCACGGTTCGGGGAGTTGTCAAACGGCTGGTCAAGGCAGGATGGTTGACGGCAAAGCCTCAGACTGATGACCGACGTCAGATGGTTCTTGAGCTTACCGGACATGCGCGCAATGAGCTGGATGCCCACCAGGTCGAGATCCGGCATGCATTGGAGGCCACGGGCAAGCTTGCCTTGAAAGGGTTCGATGAGCAGGAGAGCAGACAGCTGGTCGGCTACCTGGAACGAATCATTAGAAACATGGAATCCTGATCTGCTTTTAGTTGGATCACGTAGGCTTCGGACCGAGTCGGTGAAGGACAGGGAGGATGCGGTATGAATAAGGATAGCGGCGAAGGGGAAGGCAGCCAAGGCGGGGCTGAGGGAAATCGTACTGCGATGATGGGCACGCTTTTGGCAGGGGCCTTCCTGGCCTTGATGGCGGAGACTTTCCTTAACAATGCTCTGCCTACCATTATGACGGAATTCCATGTGTCCCAATCCACCGCACAGTGGCTGAGCACCTCCTATCTGCTGGTCGTGGGGCTGATGATACCTGTATCGGCTTGGGTGTTTTCCAACTTCCGGTCCAAGCACACCTTCATGGCCATGATGGCTATTTTTTTGACTGGCTCCCTGGTCTGTATCTTCTCCGAAGGGCATTTCCCGCTGCTGTTGGCGGGTAGAATCATCCAGGCTGTGGCCGCTGGATCGCTGATGCCTTTCATTCAGAATGTGGTACTGCTGCTTTTCCCGCCTGACAGGCGCGGTGTGGCCCTTGGCGTGGTGGGTCTGGTGGTGGCCTTGGGTCCCACGGTTGGCCCCACGCTCTCGGGGTTTGTTTTGGAGCACTGGTCCTGGAGGGCCTTGTTTGTGCTGCTTGCCGCCTTGAGTGCCGCGATCCTGGTGGCGTCGTTTTTCCTGGTCTACACGGTCAACCGCCAGGTGAGAACCCGTCTGGACGTGCCTTCCGTGGTATATTCCTGCCTAGGTTTCGGGCTCATTCTTTATGCCCTGTCCGCCATAGGGGACGCGGGTGGTGCGTCAGTGCTTGACTTGGGATTGCTGCTTGCTGGCGTGCTGGTAGTAATCCTGTTCTGCCGGCGCCAGCTGCGTCTGGAGTCGCCGCTGGTGAATTTGCGTGTTTTCACGAACGCTACTTTCAACCTGACCAGTCTGCTCAGCACCTTGAGCAACATTGCCATGGTAGGGGTGGAGCTGGTGCTTCCCCTGTACCTCCAGAATACGCGCGGGTCAAGCGCGCTCACCTCTGGTCTGGTCATGCTGCCGGGAGCCATTGTCATGGGCATATTCAATCCTCTCTCTGGTCTGATCTATCAAAGAATCGGAGCGAGGAAGATTGCCCTTTTGGGGTACACGGTGCTGCTGGCCGGAACCTTGCCGATGATATGGTTTGGCACCACTACCAGTCTTATTGTGATCGCCTCCTCTTATGCTCTGCGCATGGCAGGAGTGGCACTGGTCATGATGACCACTTTCACCGAGGGCATCAACGCACTGCCCGCAGAACTCGCAGCCCACGGCAACGCTGCTGCTTCGACTGTCCGCCAGGTGGGAGGCTCGCTGGGTACAGCTGCAGCCATGATGATCGTCACCATCGGCGCTCAGCGCGGCAGTCTCAGCGGAGCCACTCCAGCCCAAGCTCTCGACCAGGGCTACCAGCGGGCCTTCATCTTCCTTATGCTCGTAGCCCTAATCGGCCTGTGTGCCTCGCTTTTCCTTAAGCGGCATAAAACTGAGAATGAGTAAGAAAGATATCTTTTCGCTTTCAAAGCAGGGGCCATTGCTGACAGCGATTGGCTCATAATGCCAACGAGCAGGGATACATACATCGGTCATAATTTGATACTTAAAACTCTTGGAAACGCCAACTGCATAATTGCATAATGCGAACAGGATTCTGGATCGGCGAAGAGAACCTTTGTTGCCGGAGAATACAAGAATTAAGAGATTCATTGCAGATTCCCAGACACGTATACATAAGAGACGACGAAAATAAGGGAATTAATTTATCCATCGTCTTTTGTAGCATTCGACAGCCCTTTTCGGACCCAGACTGCTTCTCGGGCACAGACCAGCAACATCCTGAATAACTCAAGCCCGAAGAGATACCAGAATCCGTCAAGCAGGGAAATGCTGAGGACGTAGAAAACGACTATTGTGCAGGGCAAGGCCAGGAATTCGACAAGGAAAAGAAAAGCGTTATCCAATACTGGGCGAAGGAAGCCCTCGGTAATCGAATCAGTTATGCTCTTGCAGGCGATATATCCCAAAAAGGGCAGAACGATTGCATGCACTTGCGACCACACCCTTGTGCTGATGCCCGGTTGCATCAAAGGTATGACGTTTATATAGATATACGAAATGCACACTGATATGATGCCGATCATCACATTTGCAGATCGCATAATCTGCAGTCTACTATGGACGTACTCCGAGCCGAGCCCGGAAGAGGCGCCTATCAGCCGGGCCACCAGGACTGCCAGTGATTTTGTATATGCCTCAGTGGGAATAAGGATGATGTACACGGCATTGTTCAATAACGCATATGCAGTATATGCGGAAATATCGAGTCTGCCGAAGCTCGAAGAGATGATGATGGTGGATATGTTCCACAGCAATACTGAAAGGCCAAGCGGCACGCACTGCTTCGTATAGGATTGCCACGAGTATTCATAGGCATGTCCCCTGGCGGAGGCCAATCCACGCATCTTACGAAAGAGCGTGAAAAGCAACATCACGACTCTTGCCACTTTTGATAGCAGCATTCCCGAGATGATGGCAAAAATGCCGAGATGCATATAGAAAAGGAAGAAGACCGAAGCTGACAGTTTAATCGCGAATTCGCAGATGTAGATAGATAATACTTTCCTCTGCTCTCTCATATTCTGAAGGGCATATTCTGCGACCGTGCCCAAGGTGCTTAAGGCAAATGCGACAGTGGCCCACCTGACATAGATGGTCATCATGTCTGCGGCATCCGGATTATGAATCATTGCAAAAGAAACGGTTTGCGATGTTATGAAGAGTCCCGAACCCACGATCAAAACAAGAGCACCGGTAAAGGCGAAACATCTCGATATAGCAGTGCGTATCTCTGATCTTCGGCCTGCTCCTTCAAGTCTGCCGACTATAGTCCCGCAGACGTAGGCTGGACATGTTATCAGGGCTTCATACAACCAGATGACTTGAGAGCCTGCCGAGACTGCTGACACCTCGTGCTCGCCGACAAAGCCGAGCAGGAAGGAGTCGCAATAGAACATGACGTTAAAAAGAATGCTCTGAAATAATAGGGGGACTCCAATGGCCGCATTGCGTAGGCATGTTTTGATAGTGTCGCTCATGCGTCAAGTCCCCGCTCTGCCCCGGTCTCGAACCTCACGGGGAAGCGACAGGTGGTTCGCTTGAGTAAGCCCACCTGTTGCAAAGATGCACGGGTGCCAACTTGTAACTGGTGACGGGCCTGAGTGTATCCTCGCCTGCATTTGCAGTAAGTCTTCAAAGATATGGCCCTGAACTTTCTTTGTCTCGCCCATGCTCGCAGCGTCTGGTCGCCTCCGGACATCACTGTCTTGCGAGGCACTTAGGTGATGAGGCCTCTTCTGGCAACAAGGCCGCCTAGCTTACTATATTAAACGAACGGATAAGATCAAACAAAGTGGAAGATCAGGGGGATCGACAGCGCAAAGGATGACAATACCGATATTCTGCATACAAAAAGAGTCTTGGGCCACTGTCCAAGACTCTACTGGCGGAGGATACGAGATTCGAACTCGTGAGGGCGTGAACCCAACACGCTTTCCAAGCGTGCGCCATAGACCACTAGGCGAATCCTCCAAGGCTGCAATGAACGGGGCCGTAGCCTACGTGACCCTTATCAAGGCAACTAGGAAATAGTAACACAGGGCGGGGATTGCAGGCCAGTTCAGACGTGTCGCCGGCAGTTCCCGCCCTGTTCTTGTATTACTTGATCTGATCCATGGAAAGGCCGAGGGCCTCAGCCACGCGCTGGCCGTAATCCGGGTCAGCCTGATAGAACTGCCTGGTCTCGAGAACCTGGATCTCCTGGTCATCGACAGAGCCCAGAGTGTTCTTGATGGTCTGGATCAGGCGGTCCTTCTCTTCCGGGCTCATCAGCCTGTAGAGACGGCCGGCTGCAGAGTAATAGTCCTTGTCGTAGGGACGGGAGTACTCGGTTTGCCTTTGGACAGCATCGCCATGCATCCGGGCATCGTTGTCCTCTACGGGGCCGCCCTTGCTGTTGGGCTCGTAGTTGACCGATCCATCCTGGCCCTGGGACATGAACCCATCGCGCTCGTAGTTGTGGACCTCGTTGACCGGGCGGTTGATGGGCAGCTGTTCGTAGTTGGCACCCAGACGGTAACGCTCGGCGTCCTTGTATCCGAATAGCCGGCCCTGCAGGAGCTTGTCGGGCGACGGCTCGATGCCGGGGACGAAGTTGGCGGGGGAGAAGGCCGCCTCTTCTACATCATCGAAATAGTTGGTCGGGTTGGTGTCCAGCACGAACTCGCCTATCTCAATGCGCGGATAGTCCTTCTTGGAGACCACCTTGGTCACGTCGAAGATATCGTCCTTGTAGTCCAGGCCCTCCTGGTAGGGCAGGATCTGCACGCAGACCTTCCACTTGGGGTAGTCGCCCCGGTCGATGGCATCGTAAAGATCATGCAGGAGGAAGTCCGTGTCCTCGGAGGCGACCTTGGCGGCGGTCTCGTCGGTCATGTTCTTCACGCCCTGCTCGCTCAGGAAGTGGTACTTGACCCAGAACTGCTCGCCCTTCGCATTGACCCACTTGAAGGTGTGGCTTCCATAGCCGTTCATGTTCCGGTAGCTGGCAGGGTTGCCCCTGTCGCCCATCAGATAGGTGACCTGGTGCACAGACTCGGGGGAGTGCGACCAGAAATCCCACTGCATCTCCTGGCTGCGCAGGTGGGTGGCCGGGTCGCGCTTCTGCGAGTGGATGAAGTCGGGGAACTTCAGGGGGTCGTTGACGAAGAATATGGGCGTGTTATTGCCCACTACGTCGTAGTTACCCTCCTGCGTGTAGAAGCGCAGGGCGAAACCGCGCACGTCACGCAGGGTGTCGGGATAGCCGGATTCGCCGGCCACCTGGGAGAAGCGCAGCAGAATGGGCGTGGTCTTGCCGGCTCCGTTGAATACGTCGGCCTTGGTGTAGGCGCTCATGTCCTTGGTCAAGGTGAAGGTTCCCTTGGCCCCAGCCCCCTTGGCGTGGACTACGCGCTCTGGTATGCGCTCGCGGTTGAAGTGGGCCAGCTTTTCGAGGAGCTGGTAGTCCTGCATGAGGATAGGTCCACGGGTGCCCGCCGTTTGGCTATGGTTGTTGTCTGCCCAAGGCTGCCCTTCGTTGGTAGTGAGTTTGTCGTTCATGTCTGCTCGATTCCTCTGACCTCTATGAGTTTTGCGATTGACAGTCCCAAGCTGGCCAGGTCTGCGACCCAGCTCCTGGTTGACCACTCGATCGCTGATGACAGGACTCTTGATAAAATCCTGCTATTCTCCACCGTATCTGACTGGGGATGGAGTTGGTGGATATGCGCGCTGAGCGAGAGTCAGATATGTCACTAATCGAGCAAGATGCTCATGACGACAAAGAGTGATGTGTCTGTTGCGGGCGGAATTGCAAGAGAGAGCCGCCGACGATGCCTCATTCAATCGGCAAACGGCGACGGCTCTCATCAGAGCACTGGCGCTCAGAGCATCTGTATCAATTCGCCCACATCCTGGATGACCAGCTGGAGGTTGAGCCCGGTCAGGACAGCCACGACAATCCAGGCCAGGAAGGCCATCCATCGAGGGTTGGCATACTTGCCCATGATCTTCTTGGAGGAGGTGAACCAGACCAGGGGGATCATGGATATGGGCAGGGCCACGCACAGGAAGACCTGGGAGTAGACCAAGAGGCTATCCAGGGCGGACTCCTTGCCGCCGAAGGCGATGGTGCAGATCAGCACGGGGATGATGGAGATCACACGGGTGACCAGCCTGCGCAGCCAGAGAGGGATCCTCATGCGGATGAAGCCCTCCATGACGATTTGTCCGGTCAGGGTGCCGGTGATGGTCGAGTTCTGACCGGAGGCCAGCAGGGCTACGGCGAAGAGGGTGGAGAGCAGGCCGGAGGCGACCGGCCCGGCGATGGTCTTGTCGCCCAGGGCGTTGTAGAGGGCGGTGAAGGTATCCAGCCCCTCGCCGTGGCCGAAGAACATGGCGGCACCCAGCACCAGGAGGAGGCAGTTGACGATGAAGGCGCCCGTGAGCTGGATGTTGGAGTCCCAGGTGGCGAAACGGACCGCGTTGGCAACCTGACGGTCGTCGCTCCGGTCGAAGTCGCGGGTCTGGACGATGGATGAGTGCAGGTAGAGGTTGTGAGGCATGACCGTGGCGCCCACGATGCCTAGAGCCATGGTCAACTGGCCGTTGCCCAGGATGGCCTTGTCGGGGATGAACCCATGGAAGACCGCGGGCATGTCAGGCTTGGCCAGGAAGACCTCGTAGAGGAAGACCACCATGATGACCAGAATCAGGGTGGCCACGATGGCCTCAATGCGCCGGAAGCCGATCTTGGTCAGCAGCAGAAGGATGAGCACATCCAGGACAGTCAGCGTTACGCCTAAAATCAGCGGAATGCCGAAGAGCAGTTTCAGGGCGATGGCTCCGCCGATCACTTCGGCGATGTCGGTGGCCATCACAGCCAGCTCCGTGCAGATCCAAAGGACGAAGCTGAGCCGGCGACTGGTGTGCTGGCGGGTGGCCTGGGCCAGGTCCAGACCAGTCACGATTCCCAGCTTGGCCGACATGTACTGCAGCATCATGGCGATCAGGCTGGAGATGAGGATGACGCTCATGAGCAGGTAGCCATACTGGGCGCCGCCGCCGATGGAGGTGATCCAGTTGCCTGGATCCATGTAGCCGACTGCCACCAGAGCGCCCGGGCCGGAGAAGGCTGCCAGATTCTTCCAGAAGGAGGAGGTTGAGCTGGGCACGGAGATTGTGGCGTTGATCTCTTCCAGGGAGCGCCCGTTGGCCGTCTCGATAATGGGATGGGACTGGTGCTGCCGACTGGACGGCGGAGTCCTGACTTCGGATCCGGCTGGGCTGGCGGACCCTGAGGCGGGTCGGGTCTGAGTGTTCGGCATGTCACCTTCCTTGATTCTGGTTGCTCAAAGGTCTGGAAGAAAACTTCGACCCTTCGAAGTCTAATGGTGCCATATGAAAATTGCGAGACTTTGGCAATGACATGTCTGTGACATTATCTACATGCCAGATTCTGCTAATGCTTGCCAAAACTTGGGGAAGGGGCTAAAGAACTGTGCTATAGACTATGCACATGGACGTCATTCAACTTTCCACCAGTGTCCAAGACTATCTCAAAGTGATTTGGGATCTGGAGGAGTGGGACGATGGCCCAGTCCACCCGACGGATATCGCTGAACGGACAGGCATGAAGCAATCGACCATTTCGGGTGCGCTCTCACGTATGGTTAATGCCGGTTTGGTGGAGCATAAGCCTTATGGAAGGGTTGGCCTCACTTCGGCAGGTAGGCGTTCGGCCGTTACTATGGTCCGTCGCCACCGTCTTTTGGAGACGTTTCTGGTGGAAGTGCTGGGCTATAGCTGGGATGAAGTGCACGAGGAGGCTGATGCCCTTGAGCACGCCGTGTCTGAAAAGTTAGTTGACAGGATTGATCGCTATCTGTGCTATCCTGCCCAGGATCCACATGGGGATGCCATACCGACAGAATCCGGCAACATGCCCGTTGTCCCTCTAACGAAGCCCCTGGCACAGGTGGAAGATGGGCGAACCGTACGCGTATGGCGAGTTAGCGATCAGGATCCGGCATTGCTTAGGTACTTGAGCCAGCACAGGATACGTCCTGGAACCCTGCTCAAATTAGTTTCGACTGGAGGTGCATCAAACGGTGTGCAAGTCTATATTCAGAATACATCAGCCGGACAAAGTAATCCTGATGGGGATGGGGGTGGGGATGATTCGGAAAGAATTGCTGAGCCTTTGGGATTGGATGATGCACAGGCTTCAAAAATCCAGGTAGTAATTCAATAATACTTTTTATGCCCGGTTTTGGTACCGTGCAGGTCAAGATGGTCGGTTGGCTCAAGGCTGGAAGAAATTACCTGATTGGCGAAGGTTTTATTACGATACCTGAACTTTGCGAATGGCCCACGGCAGAGTTTCATCGATGGAGTTTTGGTACTGCTTTGCCCATGACGGCAATATGGTTATGAGCCTAGGTCCCTGTCGCATTACAGGTGGTGGCGAATAGGTAAGGTACTCAGCAAACAGGAAAATGGTTAAGAAAGAAAGCAGAAAGGTTGGTAAATGGTATTTCTTCGATCCTGTGACGGGCAGTATGGCTCTGGTTTGTAAGCGTGTGTCGTCTTCCAGCGGCAATTGGGTCTGCTATGATCCGTCCAACAGTCAAATGCTCCGTATAGAGGCCTGTATTCACGGGAATCGGCGACACTTCTATGATTGAAGCAGCATCATTACTTATGAATGGAAGTACTCGTCATCAAGCGGGGTAAATGGGTGTACTGCGATCCTGTTATGGAGGTGGGTGGGAAAGGGTTGAAGTGGTCAAAGGCTATCCCTATCATTTCGACGAGATAACCGGAGAAGTGCTCAACTGATTCTATGAGGATTGCAGGACTAATCTTTGTGATATAGTTCGGCGAAATTAACGAGAGTGCCGAGTTTGGCACGAGACATGATCCTGTCTTGAGTCTGGTTGGGTTATGAGCGTAAATTAGACTCGTTTTCTCTTCGTCAACACGCACCTACACATCGGCATCAATAGCGTCAAGCATAGCTCTTATGACATGCCCATGCCTTGTCGAGGCTCTTACGAACAATAGCATTTCGTCGTTCTGCTATAGAAGTCGTTAGCGGCATCTTAGGGATATTGTCAAAGACATGCGGTCGGCCTAAAGCCAGGCTTACTGGAAATCATATTCTCTTGGTTATAGTTATCTGTGTGTGTAGCAGGGGGGTAAAAATGGCTATGCGTGTTTCTCTGCTCTTTCGTATGGATTTCAGAGGGTATCAATATATTAATCAATGTAGTAATAAATCAGAGATGTCTTTTTGTGTTGTAAAAAGCAGTAAGAAGGGTAAACTTCAAATATCAGCGCATCGGTTATTTTTGCAGGGAGAATCATGGCTGAATTTCGTAGCTGCGTCCAAAAGACTCACAAGATGTATATGAATCGGTGGAATCGAATCGGGCAGATCGCACATGGCAAGAACCCTGACGGATTACTGAATGACAGAACAGTGGAAGGTTGTATTTTCCCTCTACTTTTAGGAGTGCTCTTCTCTCTGTCTTCGGATGCAGGAACCTATGGTGCTATTCAATGGAGGCAGCCACACCTATACCTGAATATCGTTCTCTATGGAATACTGTTCTGGTTCTTATTCGCTGCAATATTCCGTTTCTGTTTTCGTGATAAGACTGCCACTTTTTACGGTGATCGAACTAGTAAGCCAAAACACGGTTTGTTGAAATGGTTAAAATTTAATCATGTTGAGTCGCCCAGGTGTGTGCTATTCGATGGTATGCGTATTTTCCTCTGTTGGCTTCCATATGTGTTACTGCTATATCCGGGATCACTTTTTTGGGATACAGGAGATCAGCTTGCTCAATATTATGGAATTGCAGCTTTCAGCCTAGCTCCTGGGGTCATATCTGACCGTCACCCTTTTTTTGATACTTTCCTTTATGGTTGGTTTTCTGATCTTGGACGGTTCCTAACGGGAAATCCGGATTTTGGCTTTTCCTTGTGTGCCTTAATTCAGGTTCTTCTGTTTGCGCTTTGCATCGCTTGGGTGTTGGCATACATGTCTACAAGGTCGATGAGAAAAAGAATCATTACCGTTTGCACAGCTTTCTTCTGTTTGTTTCCGATAATTCCCATGATGGCTATGGTGATTTGCAAAGATACTACACATGCCTTATTTTTCCTGCCTTGGACTATCTTGTACGTAAAGCTGGTTGATGGTGGACTGGAGCCTTTGAGAAATCCTCGTTTTCTCAGTGCCTTTATCGTTTTGACAATTCTAAGTTCTCTGACAAAAAAGACAGGTCTTTACATTATCGTGGTGAGCTTACTCCTACTGGTTCTCGGTCATTTTCGTAAGAAAATGAAAATTTTAGTCGTTTGCTTGGCGGCGTCTACATGGCTGGTCATCAACGTACTGGTACCTGCACTGCTTTTTCCTGCGTTGCATGTAGTTCCGGGTGAGAAAGTTGCAGCGATTGTCACGCCCGTGCAAATGCTGGCTAGGACGGCTTATGATCATTCAACTACAACTGTTGGTTCTCAGAAAGAGACGGTAGATGAGATAATGCCTTTTGGCTGGGAGGGAATGGCTTCAAAGTATACACCCTATTTAGCTGATCCTGTTACCGGCTACGGGGCCAACAACCCTAGGGGGTCTTTGCTCAGTTTCGCACGTCTGTGGGCGAATGTAGGAATTCGTCATCCTTTGTCCTATTTAAATGGTTTTTTCTGCTTAGAGGGTGGATGGATGAGTTTTGTTGGGCCGCAATCCACCAATGCTCAAAAATCTCCATATAGTCAGGAACCCATGGTGACGCGCGTGAATGCATGGACTGCGACTAACCCGGATACCTATGGACGGCTACACAGTGATCCTGAACCTAATTGGCGCCAGCGGTTGGCTCAAGAGACGCTCCAAACGCTGACAACAATACCTGTGTTTAATGCTTTTTTCTACGTGGCTACCTGGTCATCAGTTGTGCCCTTCTTCATTCTATATGCCGGTTGGAGAAGACGTAGAAGGGAGAATCTAAGCGTATTGGCTATGCGGACATTACCTTATTTTATTTCAGTGCTGAGCCTCCTTGCATATGCCATATCATTTTCTGTTCCGGGACGAATGGATCCCACGAGGTATGTGTTTCATGCAATAGTGACGGCCCCTTTGGCTCTTGGGGCTCTGTTTGCGGTCAGGGGGAACGGATATCCTCAGCAGACTGATCAAAGCTACTCCGATTGCGGGATCAGCTCGAACTAGTAGGTTAATAGGTCGTGGTATTAACTTAATAAAAGATATTTGAAGAAGTGTATCCTGCTACCAACTAAGTTGATAAAGGTCGTAATAAAAATTAATTGTAGAGGTTTTTAAGATGAGGTTGGTGAGTATAGGTGCTTTGTTGAACAACTGGAAATGGAGTATTAGATTACGAATTGTTAATATCAGAGCCAGGAGAAGACAATATGCTTCAGGTATCTAAGAGCCCACAACAGTAACGATTGTATTTAAACTTGTGGCGACGGCTCTGATCCGTATGAATAATCGAGAAAGGGAATAGTCAATACCAAAGTTAAAGCGTTCTGGTAACCGGACTCCACATAGCAGAATGGTGCCTGTGTTTGGACATGGAACCTCTGCAGGACGAAAATCAAATTCCGATTTAATAAAGCCATGATCGAAGGGCTAACGCTTTCGCTGCTTTTCGTGAAAAGTAATGAGACAGCTGGACTGCTTATCATGCCTGTAAACTTCCGCATTGGAGTACGCGAAAGCACATCTGTGGTCTTCTAATATGTTGTATTGACCGAGTAATGCAGTAATGCGGGTACTTGCGGAACTTAATGTTGTTTAGTGTCTATAGAAATAGAAAATCGAACTCTCTAAATAGAATCTTCATCTCTGGCCTGCGTCTGGAGAAGTCTTGCCCTACTTGAGTAAAACATTGATATCAATTTTTAAAATTACTATAATTGGTTATGTTATATCTTGTGTTTCGCATATCCTCGGTAGTTGGTGGCTAGGAGTGAACAAACCGTATACAGAAAACGATAGGCGCTGATGTGAGGATTTTAGATAACCATAAGAAGAGGAAAATTTCACAGTATGCAGCTGTAGAGATGCTTCCGTATAGGTTTGCGTTACGAAATCGTTTGTTGCTATCGTCATGCCTAGGCCTGCTATTATCATTGTTCATGGTAATAAGATGGTTCCCCAAAACTTGGAATATGTGGAACCTTCCTATTCAAGCTATTGATGCACCTTCGCATTATTACTTCATCCGCAAGCTCATGAAAAACGGCTTATCAGCGGCATTGGAACTTAATCCGAATGATGGTTTTTATCCTCCACTATTTCATGTTTTAGTATACTTATTGATCAGTGTATCGAATTGGTTAGGAATCGAAATTAATATCTTTACCGGGCTCAATTTGATATGGCTGTTGACTTCGGGCATTCTTTTTCCAATGGGAATGTTGCTGTGGTGTTCCTACTTTTATTCAGATGCAGCTATAAGATACCGGACCATCCTCAATATCGTCGTACCCGTTCTGTCAGTGTTATCAGTAGCACATCCGTATTGGATGCTCAACGCCGGGCCTCTCATTGCATATGGACTTGCAACGTCGATACTACCTTTCCTGATGTATTTCAGCCTCAGATTGTTAGATGTACTCACCATACGGAGCGAACGCACAGTTACTCGCGTGCTCCGATGGTCTCTGCTGACGATTATTTTTGCTTGCCTAATGCTATTAGCCCATCCTAGACTGGCATTCACTTACTTAGTCTTTATGGGACCCTTTATATTCGCAAAGATGTCCAAAAAGAACATTCTCTATTTTCTTCTTTTCGTCTGCCTCGCAGCTGTGTTTTTCTTTATATATGTTTCTCATCGTGATCGTGGCAAGGATTATCTTCATCCTTCGGCGTGGTTCCATACCTTTCGTCCTACACGAAGTTTTGGCAATGCAGTGCAGACGGTGTTAACTGACTCCATTCCTGGTTTTGCAGGCATCTTTATGGCAGCTCTGGTTTGCATATCGTTTATTGCTATCCTGCTATTGTGCGGAGCGCGTTTTCGGGATGCACTGGCTGTGGACGGAGCGTTTCTTCTAACTTCGCTGATCTTCATTGCGAGTTCTGCACTTACTGGGCCAGTGGCCAACGTAATCACTGCCGCTTGGTACCGCGGGGAGACTCGCCCCTTGACGATGATACCCTTGGCAGTTGTTCCCCTATTGGCGTTTGGTCTGCGATGCCTTCTTGAGCCGCAAAACGGCTCTCCTTTGCTTACGCTTCGTCCTAGCGAACGTATCAAGTCTCATCTTCTATTCCGCCCTGTTTCATCGTATGTCCAACTATCACTTGTCGGTGTGGCCACAGTGTCGTTTCTAGTTTTGACCTTGGTGCTCTGCTCAAGTTTTGAACCAGCGAAAAAGCAGTTGTCAGCGATCGTTGCTGGAAGCACCAATGTTGAAACTCAGACTCCAGGCGAGCAATTGAGCCGTGACAAATATTATGCTTTAAAAAAAGTACATAATCTAGTGGAAGACGATGCCGTAGTGGTGTCTGACCCTTTGAACGGTTCTATGTATGGAATGACTCTATATGGGCTAGATATGCTGTATCCCGTGTACAATCCGATGGATACAAAAAATGGCCGGGTGTTTGGAAATGTAGAGCGTGCATTTGCGTCAGGGAATTCTGAACACTTACTGCATACAGTGTGCCCTGTTGTGACCAGCTATACGGCTAAGAGCCATCCTGAGGATAGAAGTAGCAAGTACTTTTTGACCATGGGCCCTCAATCTCCAAGCCTGCGCATGTTCACCTACAAGGAGCAGTACTATCCTTTCCACGATGACCGTTTGATCAATGAATATGAACAACGAGGAACTTTGGTAAAAATCACTGCCCTTGATTCTCCAAATGAGCCTGGGAGTCAATGGAACCTTTATCGTTTTGCTTGCAAATAAGTAAGTAGCCTATGTTTGTTGTTTTTATGTTTTGAAAGGTAACTGTCGGGTAGCAGGATTGAGATATTTACGATCACCGCGCCTTGGCACTGTGCAGCCGAAAGGAATTAGACGCTGCCGACTGTTCTTTGCGGAAGAGTCAACAGCGTCTGATGAAGCTACTGTCGGCCTTCCACCGCTCTGGCTACTGTTTTCAAGATCTCGCGACGGGCACTGCCGATCGGGGCAATAGGGTCAACCAACTTGCGGAGTCCGCTGTTTTCAGAAATCGCACGTTCATGTTGTGCCACCTGTCCCTGGTTATAGGGACTAGATAACTGCTGTATCAGGATCTCGTAAAAGGGGGTTTGCCTGGCGTAAGACCAATAAATGTCGGCCAGATCGCAACTGGCGTCATTCCAAGGTTTTATAAATCCGGCGTAATGAATAATCCTTGGTTGGTTACGGGACTGAAGGTAGTCGTAGTAAGCTTTGGCCGGCGCATGGCTGAATATACGTTCCAGCCTGCTGTCACAGTTATGTATCACGTTCCACGACCAATCAAGGTAAGTCACTCGACCTTGGCACTGGGCATTCAGAACATCCTGGTCGTTGTAAATAAACCGAGGATTCGAAGACAGCCGCAGCCATTCCGACAGGGAATGCAGCTTTCGCATCTCAGCGGTATTCAGCAAAAGTACGCCTGCCTGGAAGTAGGAATAAGGATCTCGCATGCCTAATACCTGTCTGCTGTAGCGCAGTCGCTTGCCGTCCTTGTTGTTCAGGTTGCCCAGGTAATCGATGTCGTGAATAGCAGCTAGAAGATTAGTGCCCAAATCCGTATCGTACAGTTCTGCAATATCGTCGTTGACTACCAAATCCGAATCTAGATACAAAACCTTGTCGTAAAAAGGCAAGATAGATTGGATGATAAAGCGGTAGTAGGTTTCGATGCTGATGTGTTGATTAGAAGTTGTCAGGTTGCAGCCAGCAATTTCACGTTCCACATTCACAAAACGCAAGGTGATGTTAGGAGAGAGCATAAGGAAATTCCTCATGCGTGCTTTATGTTGTTCGCTGATGTCTCTTTCCAGAACAACAATATCGTAATGATACTTGTCTGATGCGTTTGACAGGAGCGAGTGAATGGCTGTAGTAAGCATAGGGACATAGGTATCGTTAGCAGCGAAGACTACCGGGATGATCTCTTTTGCATTGCCGGCAAGTTCAAGAGGCCTGCAGATCGTGCCTTGTTCGGGATGGGTAAAGTGAACACACTGCAACTCCTTGATACGCAACGCGGGCTTGATCCGGCGCTGATGAATAAGCCAGATATTGAAAAGCCGCTCGGCCAGATGGCCTGGCGTGCGCAGACCTTCGTGGCTGTATAAGGACATATCCGTGCTCTGCTCGAATTCGTCAAGTATAGGGAACAGCCACTCGCAGTATGCAAAGAAGAGATCCTTGCGCATAATAAACATATTACAGAAGCATGAATAATGCCCGTGCAGATACTGCTTAACATCATTGCTATAGTCGGGGTGTGACTTGATGACGATGGAGCATGCCTTTTGCAAATCCTTCAGGTACAGGTCCGGTGCGGCCCTGTATAGAGCCAGAGGGCTGCCCCAATTGTCGATAGTTGTTCGAAGATCCTTGATGCCGGTGGTGACGATATCATATCCCCTAACAGTTGTGGAGATAGTTGTATCATCCAACCCATACCGCTGGATGGCGGCATCGTCTATGTAGTCATCCATGATTTCCCCATAAGGATTCTCTCTGTGGTTGACCTTGGAGAAATCAAAGTACCGACGATAATGGCAGAATCCATAATAGTCGGCATCGACATTTTTCCATGCCCAGTACTGCGTGGTGAGTTCGCAGTATCTGGGGTTTTTCTCTGAGATGTTGATGCCGTCGTCATCGTGCAGGGTATTTTTCATCCTTGCCTTTTTAAGGCCAGGGCCTACCTGCACTGGTTGCAGAATCTTGGATTTGGGGATGTCGACCTTTTTGTGCGTTGTTACAAAAATTCTAATGCGCTGTCGATTATAGGTATCAATCGTCTGTCGGGCCGTGAGATCGTTCAGATGTTCATTGGCCTTGCTGCGCATGCTTTGATAGCGTTCAAGCTGCAGGGGGGGAGCAGAGTTCACATACACCTTATCTGCTATGGCTTTCCATCCCCACAGAGGGTCCTCATCCTTAATGACAGATTTCTGATTAAGAAGCTCATACGCTCTATCTCTAATAAAGCGGTATATTTCCCTGCCAGTGATAGCGGGACCGAAAATGTTGCTCATATCTTGAGCAGCTGCTGCCTTTTGCCTATCATCGATACGCAACAGCCAGTCATTGGCCAGTATCTCCGTGCCCTTATGCTCGAATCCCAGGGCGCAGTCCTGTAATATGGACGAGTGCTGGTTGTCGGCGAAATCATAAGCAGCTGTAAAGTTCGATTGAAATTCCTGACAATAGCGTGCATAAAGTTTGGGGGAAATCTGACCGGTGCCGCTAATTCCACGGCCGTAGTAGTAGCGGTATCCTCTGCATTCCTTGATAGGTTGATAAGACTGCGCAAGCGCCGAGGTGACAAAGCATTCGTATCCATCCTGAGAGCGGCCTAGGCGATTGCCTGTCATGGCCTTGAAGGCCTTTTTGAGTAAGGTTGTTTTATAGAGCCGTTGGGTAAATCGCCAGTCCACCTGTTGTCCGCGGTCTTCGTCAAAAATGTCCCGAATGATGTCGAGGCCCTGGCTTGGCCTAGTGGGCTTGTTGTTAAAGTTCTCGAAATCTTGCCGTTCCCTGTCCAGAGTGCCGTTCGCTGCCATCACAGTGATGCCAAAATGCATAATATCAGCAGGGTGAAGGTCTATCGCCTCTGCGAGCTCTCTTAACATGGACGGTGCCAGGGCATCGTCGCCATCTAAGAAGAAGGTAAATTCACCCTTGGCTTCCTGCACACCAGTGCGTCTTGCCAAGTGGGTACCCATGTTGCTGGCATGTTCTACCAATCGAATTCTTCCGTCTTTGCCTGCCGCTTCTGCTGCAATGGCTGACGTGTTGTCCGTGCTTGCGTCATTGATGACCAGAGCTTCGAAGTCCTTATAATCTTGTGAGCTGATGCTGGCGAGACATTCCCGAAGGTACATACCTACGTTGTAGGCAGGAATTACGACTGAGATCTTTGGCATATTGCTGGCATCTCCTTGTGTAGCTAATCGAGGGCGACGAAGCCTCTAAGTATCTTACCTAGACATGCAACGGGTATGAGTATAACCATTGAATATTCAGCTGGACTACACAACTGGTTCTATGGCACTCTCAGTTAGGAATGAACTGTAGACTGTTATGTATGAAAATAACGATCGTAGGTACTGGCTATGTCGGTCTGTCCCTGGCTTGTCTGTTGTCGCAGCACAATGAGGTGAGAGCCTTGGATATTCTAAAGGAAAAGGTTGATGCGATCAATCATCAGCATTCGCCCATAAAGGATCCTGAGATCAGCGCTTTTCTTTCTTCTGGAAAGTGCAACCTACGAGCTACACTGGATCCTGATTGGGCTTACGAGGAACCGGATTTCATCGTTCTTGCCACTCCGACCGATTATGACGAGGAGCGTAATTACTTTGATACCTCATCAATTGAGCATGAGCTCGAGAGGTTGGATAAACGGCACGCCCAAGCCTTTATTGTTATCAAATCGACGGTTCCCGTAGGATATACAGAGACCATGTGCAAGCGTTATCCGCAATTGCATATTATGTTCTCTCCCGAGTTTCTTCGAGAAGGCCATGCGCTTTCTGACAATCTGCATCCTTCGCGGATTGTAGTGGGCATACCCGCCAAGCACACACAGAGCTGGAGGCACCATGCTGAGCAGTTCGCTCAACTGCTCCAGCAGGGAGCTGAAGATGACGGAATTCCTCGCCTATTGCTCCGTTCCACTGAAGCAGAGGCTATTAAGCTCTTTTCAAACACCTATTTAGCACTAAGGATTTCGTACTTCAACGAAATGGACACTTACGCCGACGTTCGTGGCTTGGACACGGCACAGATCATCAAGGGTGTGTGCCTGGATCCTAGGATAGGCGATTACTACAACAACCCTTCATTCGGCTATGGCGGGTATTGCCTGCCCAAGGACTCCAAGCAGTTGTTGGCCAACTATCAGAGTGTGCCGCAGACCCTGATCAAAGCGGTGGTTGAATCGAACGATACGCGTAAACGGTTCATAGCAGAGCAAATTGCCTCTCGCAAGCCTAAAATGGCTGGAATCTACAGGCTGGTCATGAAAAAAGGTTCGGATAACTTTCGTGCAAGTTCCATCCAGGGCATCATGGAGTACCTGGATAGCCTGGGTGTGGATTTCATCATTTACGAGCCCATAGCGGCGGATAGTTTTGCCGGGCATAGGGTGACCCATGATCTTGATGAATTCAAGGCCTCATGTGATCTGATCGTGTGCAACCGAATGACTGAGGAATTGAATGATGTGACGGACAAGGTCTATACCCGTGATTTATGGCATCGAGAATAAAGGGCAACCAATGTCTTTTTCTAACTCCGGCAAGGACGGGTCAGTCGTCATCTGCATGGCCCTCGAAAAGGGTCTCATTGCTAATGGCTGATGCCGGTAGACCGACCTTCCCTCCTTGGTTATATGATTATGCTGGTTGTGTAGCGTCAGGACACATTCCAAGCTGAAACACTGCTGCTTACGCTTTATTAAGCATGACTCGCAGTAATGATTTGACGTGGGAGCGCCTCTTGGAGCCAGTCGGAAGTATTTTATCGGCATACTGCCTTAAGGGGCTGTCTTCTGTAATAAGACGTTTATGGTGTCCTGTTGACAGAGACTCGGTTTTGGTCATTATTGCCAGTATCTGGTGGAAAAGCGGAGAATGCTGGACATACAGCCAATACCAGCTGGAGAGATCACACCACGGATCGAGCCAGGGCTTGTCGAAGCCGGCATAATGAACGATATACGGCTCCTCACGGGCTTGCGCGTATTCCTTGAATGCCTGTGCCGGCGCATAACGGAAGACCGCTTTAACGCGGTCGTTGCAATCGTGCAGGACATTCCACCGAGCGTCAAGGAATTTGACCTTTCCTTGGCATTCCATATTAAGTATGTCCTGATCGTTATATATGTAGTGAGGGTTTGCTGCCAGTCGCATCCACTCGTTGGTAGTGTGTATTGTTCTGAGAGCCTTCAGGTTCATCACCAGCACCCCGGCCTGGAAGTATGAATACGGATGCTTCAGATGCAACACTTTGAGGGCATACTGCAGCCGCTTGCCGTCTGAATATCCCAGGTTGCCTAAAAAGTCTAGATCTTTGACTGCTGCCACAGCGTAATGCCTGATGTCGGTATCGTAGAGCTCGGCTATGTTGCGGTTGACAACTAGATCGGAGTCTAAGTACACCACCTTGCTGTATTGAGGCAGCGCCTCCTGGATCAGGAATCGGTAATAGGTTTCATTGCTGATAAACCCGTTATTGGTTGTCAGAGTCCTGCCGGCCATACGTTGCCGTACATTAAGGAAGTGCAAAGAACACCAGGGATATTCCGTGAATATCCCCGCAAGAACCTCTTTATTGCCCTTTGTTATATCCTGCTCCAGGACAAAGATCCGGTATCGCCGATTTGCTGATGAATTGCGCAGTATGGAAGTCAATGTCGTGGCCAGCATGGGCACATAGGCATTGTTGGCCGCTAAGACCACGGGTACTGTCTTGTCTGTTGCGCTTACCGGCCCGGCAGTTTCCTGAACATCCGGATAACGGAAGTGCACGCATCCTAGCTGCTTGATTTTCCACTTCCCGCTGGTGCGTTGATGATGTCGGAGGAAGATGTTAAGCAGCCTTTCGGACAGGTGTCCTGGCGTTCTCATGCGTTCAACGTCGGCGGTAGAGGCATCCCAAATGGTCGTAAACTTTTGCAAAAGCGGAAACAGCCACTCACAATATTGGCGGAAGATCTCTTTTTTCATTATGAACATGTTGCAGAAGGAACCCTTGTCGCCCTGCAATACGGAATCTGCATCCTCCTGGTAGTCAGGGTAATTCGTGCACAGGATTTCATACATAAGGCGGAGGTCGCTGACTCGCAGGTGATCGTTGCCCGCATAATGCTGGATCAGCGAATGGTACCCTCCCATAGCTTCAACATCGTTGACGGGAGAGGTGATGACATCCCAACCGATCACCTGTCGTCTGATAGATTCATCATCCAGGCCATACCGCCGCACAGAGGCCTCATCAATGAAGTCGTCCATGATTTCACCGTAGTCATTTGCCTGGTGGGATATGCCGCTGAAATCGAAGTAGCGACGGTAGTGGCAGAATCCGTAGTAATCGGCATCGGCGTTTTTCCAAGCCCAATATTGTCCAGTGAGCTCGCAGTACATGGCGTTGAGCGAAGAGATCGAGTCTCCGCTGTCGTCATGAAGCATGTGCGGGAGTCTTTCCTGTGCCTGCGCTGTTCCGACTTGCAGGGGACTGATCGCATCGCATTGCGGGACTGCAACGCGTGTCTGGGTGGCTACATAGATTTTTATACGTTGCCGGTTTTGCCTGTCCTTGTTATTCATGCCGGATAAGACTCCTCGCTCGGTGGTTGGTACTTATGTTACTTCCCAATTGTGGGCTTACTGTTTATATAGAGTGAAGCCGGTGTCTTAGTAATAGACTTTCTGGAATAATGGGTCTTTGTGCAATTGGACGAGTTCGGTAGAATAGGAGTTTTGTGAAAGCTTCTTTTAAGCGACTGCAGCAAAGGTATCGCTACTCGTTTATCGTTTTTAGAGAGTTAGTGAAGACGGATTTCCAACTCCGGTATCAGGGGTCTTTCCTAGGTGTACTGTGGTCGGTTCTCAAACCGCTGATGCTATTTTGTGTCATGTACGTGGTCTTTGTACGGTTCCTTCATTTCACTGACGGGACTCCGACATTCCCGATCGTGTTGCTTTGCGGCACTTGCCTATGGAGTTTCTTCACAGAAGCTACCAGTATGGGGCTGCAATCAATCGTTAACCGTGGAGATTTACTGCGTAAGGTCCATTTTCCTACATATATTATCGTGGCGTCAGTAACGATGGGGTCCATGATCAGTCTGGCTATCAACCTGGGCGTGGTCATTGTTTTCGGGCTGTTCACTACGGCTCATTTCACGTGGAGGATTCTCTTGGTCCCCCTTAACATTCTGCAGTTGTACATCCTTGCCCTGGGCGTCGCCATGATCCTATCCACGATGTTTGTTTATTATCGTGATATTGCCCATATCTGGGAAGTGGTTCTTCAAGCTATGTTTTACGCAGTTCCCATTATCTACCCATTGTCTATGGTGCAGAAGAATTATCCTTTTATCGCAAAGTTTATGCTGTTGGATCCTGCAGCCCAGGTCATCATGGACGTGCGTCATAATCTGATCTCTCCAGAGAATGTACCTACTGTTTGGACCTTATATAGCAATAAGGTGTTTGCTTTCATTCCTTTGCTATTGACAGTTCTTATTTTTATGTTCGGTTTGTATGTCTTTCGGTCGCATAGCAGAAAATTCGCGGAGGTTCTGTAATGCAAGATGATGAGAGGAAGTCAACTACAGAGGTTGATCAGTCTGATGGTCGGCCAGTTGTACTTTCGATTGATCATGTAGCTAAGTCTTTCAGATTGCCCACTGAGCAGGCCACTGGTCTGAAGCAGGCTTTCATCAACTGGACCAAGGGAATCAAGGGGTACAGAGAGCAGGTCGTTCTTAAAGACATCAGCTTCCAAGTGCATCAGGGTGATTTCTTCGGCGTCGTGGGAAGGAATGGCTCAGGTAAATCAACCCTGTTGAAAATCATCTCGGGCATCTATGTGCCAGAACACGGTAGCGTGGACATTAAAGGCAAGTTGGTGCCATTCATTGAGCTTGGCGTTGGGTTCAATCCTGAATTGACCGGTCGGGAGAACGTTTTTTTGAATGGTGCGCTTCTCGGTTTCTCTCATGATCAAGTAGCAGCTATGTACGACGAAATCGTTGATTTCGCCGAGCTGGGTGAGTTCATGGACCAGAAGCTAAAAAACTACTCGAGTGGCATGCAGGTCAGACTGGCTTTTTCTGTGGCCATTAAGGCACAAGGTGACATTCTGGTGCTTGATGAGGTCTTGGCAGTCGGTGATGAGGCCTTCCAGCGTAAATGCGATAACTTCTTCACTGAGATCAAAAAAGATCCGACCAAGACAGTTATTCTTGTCACGCATAGCATGGACTCGGTTAAAAAATACTGTAACAGAGCCATCTTGATTCGTGACGGTGAAATTGTGGCCGCTGGCGATAAGAATGAGGTTGCCAGTCAGTATACCCTGGAAAATCTACAGGTTGGACAGGAAAAAGTAGAGGAAAAGTCAGAAAAACAGGTTCACGAACCGGGTCTGAGCGATCAGGTGCCTCTTTTCCGAGTTCTGCCTGTGTCTTCTCGGTTGCTTACCTGTGATGATGCTTTTGAGTTCGATGTGGAGTACAACTACCTGGGAGATAAAGACTTCTATCTACCCATGTCAGTTCTAGATACGGGTCGGGGCGGGGTCCCGTTTGATTGCGGTGCACATTTTCATATCAATGCTCCTGGGCATCATATTATTCATTTTTCCTTGCCCTTGAAACTTTTTAACGATGGGAACTTCCGCATCACTGCTTCAATGAGGGTTATTCCAGATACTAATAACCTTTCCGATTATGAGCAGTTGGCTTATACCAACGATGAGAATGCCTGTGATTTTGTAGTGCGCAATCATGGCGCTACCAATTCTGCGGGCCTGATTAACGATAGAAGCATGGAGATCATCCGCACTGGTATGGAGGATATGGATTGACGGAGAAGGGTGAAGCTGACAGCCTTCTCGTCACCGGGGGGGCGGGTTTTATCGGCTCCAATTTCGTCCGATACCTTGCCCGAGTAAATCCACAAGTCAAAATCGTCGTTTTGGATAAAATGACTTACGCTGCCAATCCGCATAATCTGGATGGTTTGTCGTCGAATCCGATAGTGATTAGGGGCGACGTATGTGATTCATCCTTGGTTGAACAAATCATCAGGGAGCATCATATTAATGGAATCATTCATTTTGCCGCGGAATCGCACAATGATAATTCCATTAGAGATGCTGCTCCTTTTATTCACACCAACATTTATGGGACCTACGTTCTTTTGGAGGCCGCAAGAAGTCATGGCCTGCGTTTTCATCATGTATCTACGGATGAGGTTTTTGGCGATACATCCGTTGAGGATGTGACGAGATTCGATGAGAGCAGCCCTTATCATCCATCCAGTCCATATTCGGCAACGAAGGCTGCCTCTGATCACCTAGTTAGGGCCTGGTGGAGGACTTACGGCACCAGAGTGACCATAACGAACAGCTCAAATAACTATGGTCCATACCAGCACGTAGAAAAGTTCATTCCCCGGCAAATAACCAATATTCTGACGGGCCGTAGGCCCAAGGTGTACGGCCAAGGCAAAGATGTTCGAGACTGGCTCAGCGTAGAGGATGATTGTAGAGCCATCTGGTATGTTTACTGTCGCGGTCGTTTGGGGCAGACGTATCTGGTTGGAGCGGATAATCGCCTGAGTAATCTCGCTGTGGTGCAGATGATATTGCGAATGATGAATCGGCCTCTTGACGAAGTGGAGTTTGTAGGGGGTCGGCCGGGGGCCGACAGAAGATACGCTATTGATGCCTCAAAAATACGGCGCGAGCTGGGTTGGAGGCCTTTTCAAGCAAATTTTGCCAAGAGTCTGGAGGCCACTATTGAATGGTACAAAACGCATGAATCGTGGTGGATTCCTGCGAAACAAATGACAGAATTGCGCTATCAGCAGGAAGGCCACTGAAACCTCTTATTCAAGGTTGTGGTTCTGCGGATGTCAGCCTGTCAGGTTGTCTGATGCAATAGCTAATATAATGCTATCTGTCTATGTAAAAGTAACATAGCAGGTTAATGTGCTACACCCTCCTGTCACGGAAGGTCCGTGACCTGTAAGTCCAAAGGAGGTGGGTGATGTCTGCGCACAAGTATGAATTGATGTTCATTGCCGATCCGGCCATGGATGAGCGCTCGCTGAAGAAGCTGACCGACCAGTATCTCGAGGTGGTCACCAAGGAAGGCGGCTCCGTCGACAACATCGATGTCTGGGGCCGTCGCAAGCTGGCCTATGAGATCGACAAGCACAAGGAAGGCAACTATGTGGTGGTCGAGTACACCTGCGAGCCTGCCGCCAGCGCTGAGCTCGATCGTGTGCTCAATCTGAACGAGTCCGTCATCCGCACCAAGATTCTTCGCAAGGATGACAAGTAAGCAAACAGCAAAAGGACCTCGAAGCGTCGGCTGACATCCAGTCCTCGCGGCGAAAGTTCAAGGGTGCGGGATTCGCCCCCAGGAGGCCCATTCCCAAGTCCTCATTCCGAGGAAAGGTCGTGACATGGCAGGAGATACATACATCACCGTGGTGGGCAATCTCACTGCGGATCCGGAGGTGCGTACGACCTCCAACGGAGGCACGGTGGCCAACCTGACCATCGCGTCCACGCCCAGACAGTTCAATAGGAACTCAGGGCAGTGGGAGGACGGCGACTCGCTCTTCATGCGTTGCTCGGCTTGGGATTCTACATACAGTCCCATGGCCTCCAACATTCAGGCCAGCCTGACCAAGGGCATGAGGGTAATTGCCCAAGGTCGTCTGGTGCAGCGCTCCTATCAGGATCGTGAGGGCAACAACCGCACGGTTGTGGAGCTGCGTCTGGACGAGATCGGACCTGCACTGACACGGAACACCGCTCAGGTCACCAGGAACGCCAACACCGGTGGCGGAGGATCTCGCGGCGGTTTCGCTGGATCCAACAACGGCGGCTATCAGGGTGGGGCATCCTACCAGGGCGGCGCCGGCGCGGCATCAGCCCCTATGGGTCGTCAGCAGCCAGCGCAGAGCCAGCAGGCCCCGGCCCAGGATCCTTGGTCATCGACCGGATCCGGCGATTCCTTCGGATCCTTTGGGTCCACCGGCGAGTTCGGTGGTTCTGGAGACGATCCCGAGTTCTGAAGTTTCATAGCGTCATCATTCATTTAAGGAGTACCAATGTCACGTAAAAGGCCGCAACCGCCGGTCAAGCCCTTCAAGAAGAAGCCGAATCCTCTGAGGGCTGCCAAGATTCATACCATTGATTACAAGGACGTGGCTCTGCTGCGCAAGTTCATCTCGGACCGGGGCAAGATCCGTTCCCGCCGCATCACCGGTGTCACTGTCCAGGAGCAGCGCGAGATCTCCAAGGCTATCAAGAACGCCCGCGAGATGGCCCTGCTGCCCTACGCCACCAACGGTCGCTGAGGGAGGTCAGGATTATGGCAAAAGAAACCAAGGTTATTCTGACCGATACCGTGACCGATCTGGGTCATAAGGGCGACGTTGTCGGGGTCAAGCCCGGCTATGCGCGCAACTTCCTGATCCCCCAGGGACTGGCTTTCGCCTGGTCCAAGGGCGCTGCTGCACAGATCGAATCCCTGCAGCGGGCACGTCGTGCCAAGTCCATGGCCACCCGTGAGGATGCCGTGGCTGCCAAGGCTGCCATCGATGGGCAGACCGTCGAGATCGCAGCCAAGGTGTCCGATTCGGGCAAGCTCTTCGGCGGCATCTCCAATGATGCCATCGCCCAGGCTCTTCGCCCCTTGGCCGATGTGGATCCTCGCGCTATTTCTGTGGAGACCATCAAGACCACCGGCGAGTTCCCGGCCACCGTTACCCTGCACCCCGAGATCTCGGCCACTTTCACGGTCAAGGTAGTCGCCGAGTAGCAAACTTGGGATCAGCGGTCATTCTCGACCTGACAATCCCGATCATCCCATAACGATCCTTTTGCAATAAGGATCTGGGCTTAAGCAGGAGGCCTTCCCGCAGCGCATATATGTGCGGGAAGGCCTCCTTACGCGTTACAGAGGATTGTTCGCCTAAAAATTGCCGCCATTCCAGCCCCAGTCAGTGGTGGCCGTATAGCGGATGTAGGTGCGGTTCTTGGGGATGGACAGCTCAGATTCCAGCGTGTCCATGATGGTCTTGGTCAAGCTTTCCCAGGCGGACGTGGGTACGTCGCTGCCGAAGACGTTGACCTCGACATAGGCTGCAGGCTTGCTGTCGTCACCGCCGAAATAGATGGGCATGTCCGACTCGAAGGGGCACATGAGCCAGCCCTCGGACTTGCCGGGGACAGCGGTGATGGCCTCGCCGTAGGCGGTCTTGATCCGTTCGCGCTGTTCGGCGGTGATGGGCGTGCTTACATGGGTATGGATAACGGGCATGGTGCTTCCTTTCGGGTTCGTCCGGCGTGACCAATCAGGATGACTCGGTCCGCTTGGCGGATGGACGACTATTCCTGTCCCATAGTAGCCTTGACCGGACAGGCGGGCTCAGCGCCAGCCGAAGGGCCGATGACGCAGGGACCAGGCCCCCAGACGGTGGGCCACCGAACGCGGGTTGACCGGCTTGCCGGGGGCGGGAGCATCCAGCAGCCACTTGCGGATCAGGAAGTTCCAGATGGCCACCACCACGGTGGCTGTGATCTTGGCGATGTTGGCGTAGAGCAGGTAACGGGCGTGCATGGTGGTGATGGCGTCCGGCGGCAGCATGGCAGTGCCCATCCACAGGATCACCTCATTGATCCCCAGGCCGATCACCGAGGAGACCAGAAAGACCGCCATCTCCATCCACCGGGCCATGTCCTCCCTATGCTTGAAGACGTAACGCATGCTGGCCAGATAGTTGAAGACCAGGGAGATCAGGAAGGAGATGGCCCCAGCCAGGACATTGTTCAGGTGTGGCCCCATGATCAGCAGGTTCATGATGCCGATGTCGATCAGGAAGGCGATGACGCCCACGATGCCGAACTTGAGCAGCTGTCCGATTAATCTACGCACGATAGCCCATTCAATCATTCCTGCTGTGCTCGCGGGGTAGCGGGAGCCGCTTGTGCGCAAAAGCCTTACGTTGCGCCCTCAGGCGGGCAGCTCGGTCAGAATGGGTTCCTCGGTGCTGTTTCGGATTTGACGGAACCCTACAAAGGCGATGGCCAGCGAGGCCAGAGCCAGAGCAGTGACCACCCCGAACCCGCCTTGGGATCCGTAACGGTCGATGAACTGCCCGGCCACAGCCGAACCCGCTGAGGACCCGATCGAATTCATGGCGCTCAGCCAAGCCATGCCTTCGGTGAAGCGGATGGGCGGCACCAGGTGGAGCATGAGCTGGTTGCCGTTGATCCAGGTGGGTGCCTGGCAGACGCCGATGATCAGGTAGATGATCATGATGGTCCACAGATTCCTGGCGAACATGAAGGTTCCGATGCCCAGGTTGACCACCAGCAGGCAGAAGTAGAAACGCTTCCAGAGGGGGATGGTCCAGTTCTTGGCCCCGTAAAGCAGGGCACCGACCAGGGAGCTGAAGGAGAAGCAGGCGAAGACGAATCCGGTCATCTGCTTCATCCCCTGTTCGGTGGCGAAGGCGATGATGGAGATGGATGCGGCGCTCTGGAAGGCTCCCAGGCCGAACCAGGTGGCGCAGACGGCGATCATGCCGGCGCTCCAGAAGGCGCCACTACGGCCGTTTCCGCCCTCCTGGTCCCGCAGGCGCGCCACTTGCTGAGCCTGGCGCTCCCGGTACTCCTTGCGGGTGATGCCCTGGGCGCGGGACATGTCCGTCTGCGAGGGCGGCTCGGTCTCTCGGCAGGATAGGAACATAAAGGCCCCGACCAGCACACAGACCCCGGTAAAGGAGAAGGCCAATACGCCTGAAATGACCGCCAGGATGGAGGCTAGAGGATTGCCGATCACCCACATGGCCTCGTCGAAGACCCCTGACAGGGACAGGGCCTGATTAGTGGCTCGGTGGTCGCCGCGCAGCAGATGCGTCCACCGACTACGGCTCATGGCTCCCCAGGGCGGAATGGCCGCCATGAACGGGGTGACCAGGTAGAGCACCCAGGTGGGGGCGTGGGCGGTGATGGCTGTGATCAGGACCGTGGCGGCCACGATCCAGACCAGAACCGTGGGAATGGAGACCTGTCGCTGGCCGAACTTGTCGACCATCTTGCCCAGCATGGGGCTGACCAGGGCCAGTGCCACGGCTTGGATGGCGGTCAGGGCTCCGGCCAAGGAGTAGCTGCCGTAGTAGTGCTGCACCGAGATGGTGATGGTCATGCCCACCATGGGGAAGGGCATGGAGGCGATAACCGACCCCACTGCGAACCGTGCCGTGTGAGGCAGTCGCAGGAGCGCCGAGTATCCCCCGAAGACCCTGTGACCGGCTTCGACCAGAGCCGCTTTCAATTGCCGTGGCATGGGTTGTTCACCTCGCATTCCTTGAGTGTTTTTGCAGTCCCGAAGCATGTTTTCTCCACAACCTTGCAGATGTATGAAAGGGATGTGGGGCTGCTGGGGGACTGCTACAGTGGTAACCATATCGGCGCCTGATGGGTGCCATTGGGATACTGATAATTCTACCCCCCGCCGTGGTCTCTTATCGGGTCTGCCGGGGAGCTTGGGAGGTGGGTCGTGCCTGCGACGACCATTCATTTCGTCCGTCATGGCCAGGTTGATAATCCCGATCATATTCTCTATGAGCGATTGCCGGGATTCCATTTGTCCGCCAGAGGCAGGGCCATGGTCGAAGCGACGGCCCGCTTTATGGCCGAGGCTCCTGGCATGCGCGATCTGGAAGCCGTTTACTCATCTCCGCTGGACAGGACCAGGGAGACCACAGCCATCCTGCTTGAGCAGATCAACCCAGCTCGTGTCCAGCACGGTTTGGAACCATTGGAGCCTGTCTATGACCGTCGTCTGATCGAAGCCGGCAACGAATTCCGCGGCAAGCGTATCGGACGCGGGCAGGGGGCCCTCTGGCGGCCCTCCAACCTGCGGCTGATCCTGGACCTGCGCCGACCCAGCTGGGGGGAGTCCTATCGGCAGATCGCCCGGCGGGTGGGGGATTTCGTCCGGCAGGTGGTCCGTAGCCATCCTGATGCGCAGATCCTGGCTGTCTCGCATGAGTCGCCCATCTGGTCCTACCGTCATCTTTTGGAGACCGGTCACCCCGAGCACAATATGTTCCTTCGAGCCACCGCTCTGGCCTCGGTGACCTCCATCACCCTGGATTGTGAGACCGGCAAAGTGCTGGGAATCACCTACGCAGACCCGGCGGCAGGCGTGTGAAGACCGCTTGCACGGCCTAGGATGGCTGAGGATACTGTCGTGGATGACTGTCCGAGAACCCGATGAAGGAGCGTGATGATCATGGTGGATGTAGAGGGAAGCCTGGAGGCCATAGCCGGGCGGCCCGCCGTGGCCCAGGCGGCTGAACAGGGGGCCAGGCTGGTAGACCTTTGGCCCTTGACGAATGCCGAACATCTGGCCAACGACGCCAAGTATGCGGAGGACCTGCAGGTGCGCATCAGCATGGTGCTGGCGCAGTTGATGACGGGAGAGGATGTGACCATCCCCGACGCTGAATACGTCTATGAGGGCGCTGAGGACATTCCTGGTCGTCCCCAGGATCTGGTGGATGCCCTCATGGCGGCCAACGATGCCATCGAGGCTGCTGCACAGGCGCAGGAAGACCGGTCCAGGATGCTTGCGGATTTGGCTGAAACCTTGGGCAGCGGCTGGGACCAGGCTCGGCAGCAGAATGTAGCCGCCGGCGTGGCCAAGGCCGAGCAGTCCTTGAATGACCAGAGCACATCCCCCAAATCCCTGCAGGACAAGGAGGGGGTGGCCCGGGCCCTGGCCACCAGCCTGGCGATTTGTCGTGATCTGCTCCGGCGTGCAGGCGCTGACCCTGATCACGCTGCGGCCGCTGCGCCAATACTGGTCTATGTCAATGAGCTCAACGAGCGGCTGGGCATTCCCCGGGCTTTCCTGTCCGGCGAGGATGTCGTCCAGGCGCTGGGATTATTGGATGATCCGGAGGCTTTCGCAGACCTGCTGGCTCCTCTGGCAGGTGCCGAGTGGGACCATCATCGTCAGGAGGTGCTCTGGGATCCCGAGGAGGCCAAGCGCAAGGCCAAGGAAGATGACGAGCGCAAGAGCCGCGAGGCCCTGCAGGCCAAGTTCGCCCATGTGCCCGAGGATCCCAACAAGCCTCCTGTGGAGCTCTGAGACCTTCTGCCCTTCGCCTTGCTATCGTCCAAGGCGAAGGGCTGGCTGGACTCAGCGATCGAAACGGGCTCCTCGTGGATCGCTGGGTCGGGCCAGCAGAATGATCCCGGCGACGGTTCCGGCGATCATGATCAATGCGCCCAAGCCAAGCAGGGAGAGCGAGGATCCCGGATGCCCGTCAATAATAGCCACGATGGCGAAGACCAGAGGGATGGCGCCCACCAGCTCGCTTGCAAAGGGCAGGAGTATCCAGTAGCCGGACATGTTGGTGTCGTGAAGCCGCCGTATGCCTACAGCCAGATTGGGTATGAAAAGTCCAAGGGTGACCAGGAGGGACAGAATCCGTCCCACAAAGATGGATCCTGAGGTGATGATCGAGATCGCAAGGTCGATGAAAAAGATCATCAGAACAACCCACCAGAATTCCCCGCGGGAGGCCCTCCCGGAGAAGACGGAATATTTGACGAAGAAACGCTTGCAAGCGTTTACGAAGTCAATGCCGTACCAGGGTGCGTTCAGTGGCGGCTCGCCGTTGAATCCGGCATCCGCATAGGGGTAGGCCGGATACTGCGGGACCTGGGGGCCGGGCTGGTAGCTGGCCTGCGGCCAACCCGCGGGCGATTGATAAGGGTTGCCCGGCGCATAGCCAGTCGGAGGGGCTGCGCCATTGGGCTGACCATTGGCCTGGCCGGGATTCGGGCCTTGACCATAGGGTGCCTGCTGCTGCCCGTAGTACTGCTGACCATAGGGCTGTTGCTGGTTGTAGCCTGGCTGTTGACCCTGCGGCTGTTGACCGTATGGCTGCCCTTGGTACGGCTGTTCCCGGCGGTAATCGTTGGCAGGTCTTTGGGCTTCGCTGATCGGATGGTACACGTCGCTTTGATCCGAAGCTGCCGGCGCATGGCCGGATTGTCCTGGCTGAGGCTGATTCAGGTAGGTTGCGGGCCCTGAGCCGGTTCCGTCTGCGTGGTCATTCTGGGGCCAGCCGTTGGCCGAACCTTGGTCATTGGGGGTCTGGTTCACGTTGTTCGTATCATCTGGATGGCTCATGGATGTCGTCCCTCTCATCTTCTATTGATAATCCTGAATCTGACTTTTCCGTATGTTCCTATTATGGCAGGCCGGTTCTTCCGCTTGATAGCCATGAATAGTGCAGGGGATGGGGGACTCTTCACTCGTCGTCTGGATTGACCATGTGATCATCGCCTGCATCGCCCAGCAGGAGGCGCTCGATCAGGGTGATCAGGGCCAGCAGGAGGGCGGTCAGCAGGATGATGACCAAGGTGGCCGAAAAGATCAGCGGTGTTCTGAAGGAATTGAAGGCCGACTGCAGCCATATGCCCAGGCCGTTTCTGGCGCCCAGATACTCTGAGGTGGCCGCTGTGGCGAAGACATAGGCGGCGCTGATGCGCAGGCCGCCGAAGATCTGTCCTGCGGCCACCCGAAGCTTGACGTGCCAGAGGGTCCAGGTCCGAGTCGCCCCGCAGTTCAGGGCCACGTCCTGATAGAAGCGGGGCACGGACTTGAGGCCCCGGTAGGTCTGGACCACGATGGGGAAGAGGGCGAAGACGGCCACGATGACTACCTTGCCCAGTGGTTCGAATCCGAACCAGATCACGAACAGGGGGGCGATGGTGATCAGCGGGATCATCTGAGCGCCGGCGATCAGAGGGTAGAGGGCATCATGCAGGGTGCGCCAGCTGTAGAGTGCCAGACCGATCACTATCCCCAGGACCGAGGCCAGGAGGAAGCCCAGCAGACCCTCAAGGGCGGTGATGGCGGTGGCGGGCAGCAGATCCTCTCGGGACTGCACTGTGGCAACCAGGATTCGACTGGGTGCCGGCAGGGCCTGTTCGCTGACTCCGCCCAGGCGGGCTGCCAGCTCCCAGATGATCAAGAGCGCCAGCAGGGTGAGGGTCGGAGGCAACGCCCGGGTTCTGCTCTGCTTGCGTACCTTCATCGACCGGCTGCCTCCCGAACGTAGCGATCGGTCCACAGGTCCGTGGCCTGAGGAGCCTTGTTGGGATCGCCCTTCTTAGCGTCCCGATAAGTGCCAGCCTTGAACTGAAAGTCCAGATAGTCCTGGGCATCCTTGACATTGATCAGTCCGCTGATGCTCTTTTGATTTGGACTGTCAACCCAGTACCCCTCCTTGACGATGCTCTCCATGGAGCGCTTGGCCAGGGTCGGGTCGATGGCCGACCCCTTGGTCTCCTGGACCAGGATGTCCGCCGCCTGGTCGGGATGGCTCAGGGCGTAGTCGTATCCCTTCAGACAGGCCTTGACGAATGCCGTCAGGGCGCGACGGTGGCCGGCCTGCTGCAGCCAGGAATTCTTGGCCACGAAGCCCAGCTGGTCGGGGTTGCCGGGCACTCCCCAGTCGGCCTGGGTGAAGCAGTGCAGGGCCGGGCCCTTGAGCTCGCTCTCTACCCCCTCCCAATTGGCGTAGAAACCGGCGAAGTCGCCCTTGCCGCTGGTCAGGGTGGCGAAGGTGTTGGTGCCGCTGGTCACCCGCTTGAAGTCGCCCTTGCCGCCTGCATAGCGGATCATCTGCTTGACCACGGCCGTCTGTTCGGCCGATCCGAAGCTGACGAAGGTCTTGCCGTCGAAGTCCTTGGGGGTCTGGATGTCGGTGCGCGAGGCCAGCGAGCACCAGCGCGCCACGGAATGCTGGCCTATGTTGAAGACCTGCCGAAGGTCGGCTCCCTGGGAGTTGAAGGTGGCCAGGTTGCTCAGCTTGGAGAAGCCTACGTCGGCGACCCCGTTCTGAACGGAGGTCTCGGCTCCTGCCTGGGCCGTGGGCAGGATGGTCAGCTTCAGGCCGGCCTTGTCGAAGTAGCCCAGATGCCGGGCGACATAGATGCCCACATGATTGGTGTTGGGCGTCCAATCCAGCATGAAGGACAGTTTGGAGCCGTCATCGGCCTTGTCGTCTGCCCCCTTGGCCCCGCAGGCTGCGCTCGTGGCTGCCATGCAGAGCGCAGCTGTTAGGGCGAGCGCCCGCACGATCAGGTTGTGGCCGGGAACTCTCCTGAAGCCACTGTTCCTCGACATGCTCATCACTGTCACCTTGCCTCTCCGGCACCCCTGGTGCCCATCCGCATCGGGGCCGCTACGGGAAGGTGAGGAGCCCGCGCGACGATCCGGTACGGTCTTGACCGATGGAATTCTGCGATGTGTGCCGCGGCTGCTGCCACCAGCCGCGCGAACAAGACCACTCTAGTCCAAGCCTGCCGGTCCTGCCTCGCCGTGATGAAAGGTTGCATCGTATGCCTCTATACTGGAAACTCACGAGAGGTCCGTGCGGGCCGGCCGCTGTCGGTCTCGTCCGGAACAAGACAACCGATCTCGGTAGGGGTCGACGGAGGGTTCCCATGTCGGTGACCATCAGTGATGTGGCCAAGCAGGCGGGCATGTCCGTGTCCACGGTCTCCCAGGCGCTCAACGACAAGGGGCGCATTTCGCCGCCCACCAAGGACAGGGTCCGCAGGGCGGCCATGGAGCTGGGCTACATCCCCGACAGCCGGGCCCGCTCCATGCGTTCCTCGCGCTCGCATGCCGTTGGCCTGCTGGTTCCCGATATCCGCAATCCTTATTTCTCTGAGCTGGTCTACGCCGTCCAGGACCAGCTCTACTCGGCAGGCTACGCGCCTCTGATCGGCGTGTCCTCTTGCCAAGCCAGCAGGCAGGAGGACTATTACCGCATCCTTCTGTCTCGGCATATGGACGGTGTTTTGGTCGTGCCTGACGGGCCCACCTCGCCCATGTTGCGCACCATGTTGGCAAGGGAATTCCCTGTGGTTTTCGTGGATCGTCCCGACCGGACCCTGCCCGGTGTCCCTTTGGTGGATTCCGATCCTGTGCCCGGCTTGGAGGCGGCCATGGACGCTCTGGCAGCCAGGGGATGCAGACGAGTGGCCTTTGTCCCGGGCCCGGAGAGCCGCTCCTATACTTTTCGCGAGCGTGAGCAGGCTTTTCTGGACGGCGTAGATGTCCGTCAGGGGCTGACAGGATTGGTGATCCGCCAGGGGTTTGAGGATCGTCCCCGGGCGGCTGCGACCATGCGCGGCCTGCTTGGCCAAGGGGTTGACGCTGTCATCTTCGGATACTCGGCTGATGCCATCAAGGCCGTCGCCATGGAGTGGGACGGTGATCTGCGCTCGCGTGTGCCCATGGTCTCCTTCGACGACTTGGAGGTTTTTCAACTGATCAGCCCCCAGGTGTCGGTCATCTCCCAGCAGGTGGATCGCATGGGCCGTCAGGGCGTTGATATGCTCCTATCCATGATCGAGCCGGGGCGGCAGGCTCCGGAGGGCATGGGCGTGGATCGCCGTCTGCGCACCCAAACCCTTTTCGTGCCCAGGGGTCTGCTGGCCTAGGCCTCTTCCTGGTTGATGCAGGAGTCGGGGCTGGACAAAATACGTGCGTGTCGGGCGGCTGTGTCGTCTCTGTGGATGACCTCCAATGGCCTTTCGGCCATTTGCCGCCCTTGTCCAGACCCTGCTATTTGTGACACAGCTCACAAAACAGATAAATTACTAAATGTAGGTAACGAATCATTCTCAGACACTACATATGGTGGTCTCGGCGTGATAGAGTGAGTTCTGTCAGCAAAGAATGACATCCATGTGATTCGCCGTTCCCGGTCTGGAATTTGGGAACGCCAAAGCAACTGCACATGAGTAACCGTACGAATCGTATGAGGAGTGACGATGGATACTGAGGTCATGACCGATAGCGTGAAGGAGCGTGGCATTTCGGATCGCGATGCTGTCGATGGCATTCTGGTCGAGAAGCGCGACGGCCGGATCGTCGATTTTGATCCCGTCAACATCATGAATGCCATCGAAGCCGCCTTCAAGGATGTCAAGCACGAGGTCAGCCCTGAGGATAGCCAGCAGATCCGGGGCATGGCCCTGACCGTCCAGTCCGAGATCACCGATCGCTACACCAACCCGGTCAAGATCGAGGACATCCAGACCCTGGTCGAGCATGCCCTGGTCAATGCCCATCTTTACGAGATCGCTCGCTCCTATACCTCCTACCGTCTCGACCGTGACATTCAGCGGGCCAAGGCCACTGATGTCAACGAGGCTGTCCACCGTCTGACCAGCAAGGACGAGACCCTGGTGCGCGAGAACGCCAACAAGGACGCCAACGTCTACGCCACCCAGCGTGATCTGCTGGCCGGCGCGGTCTCCAAGGCCTCGGCCTTCGCCATGCTGCCCAAGGATGTCTCCAACGCCCATATGAAGGGCGACATCCACTTCCACGACGCGGACTACTCGCCCTTTACGGCCGAGACCAACTGCTCCCTGCCTGACTTCGGCGACATGCTGGCCCACGGTTTCGAGCTGGGCAACGCCATGATGGACTCGCCCAAGTCCATCGGCACGGCCGCCACGCAGATCACCCAGATCATCAAGGACATCGCAGGTTCCCAGTACGGCGGCCAGACCGTCAACCGCTGCGACGAGATGCTGGACAAGTACGCTCGTCTGGACTACAAGAAGAACTATTCCATGGCTGAGGCCGTCCTGCCGGACGAGGAGCCCATCGATGTGGCCAAGGATGTCGTCCGCGGCCTCAAGGCTCGGGAGGCTGACTGGCTCCACCTGGACGATCGTGCTCCCATCGGCGAGGATGCCCCCTTCGATCTGGACGCTCCCCAGATTGTTCGGCTGCGTCAGGTCTATGCCAAGATCCTGACCCGCAAGAACATCTACGACGCCATGCAGACCATGGAGTACCAGATCAACTCCAACCGTGTCAGCAATGGCCAGACCCCCTTTGTCACCGTGGGCTTCGGCCTGGGCACCTCGTGGTTCGCCCGGGAGATTCAGCGCGCCATCTTCCTGATTCGCATCCGTGGTCTTGGCAAGGATCGCCACACGGCCATCTTCCCCAAGCTGGTCTTCACCATCAAGCATGGGCTGAACGCCGACGAGGGTGATCCCAACTATGACATGAAGCAGCTGGCCCTGGAGTGCTCCACCAAGCGGATGTACCCCGATGTGGTCTTCTATGAGAACCTGATCAAGATCACCGGTTCCTTCAAGGCCCCCATGGGCTGCCGCTCCTTCCTTCAGGCCTGGACCAACCCGGAGACCGGGGAGGACGAAGAGGACGGCCGCATGAACCTGGGCGTCGTCACCGTCAACATCCCGCGTATCGCCCTGGAATCCCGCGGCGACAAGGACCGGTTCTGGAAGATCTTCGACCAGCGCATGGAGGTGGCCCATCACGCTCTGCAGTTCCGCATCATGCGCTGCAAGCAGGCCACGCCGATCAACGCCCCGACCCTCTACCAATACGGCGCCTTTGGCAGGCTGAAGCCGACCGACAGCGTGGACACCCTCTTCCGCAACAGCCGTGCCACTGTTTCCTTGGGTTACATCGGTCTCTATGAGGCCACCAGCGTCTTCTACGGCAAGGACTGGATGAAGGACCACTCCTGGGATCCGGAGGGCAAGGAATTCGCCCTGAGCATCGTGCGCCGGATGAATCAGCTCTGCAAGCAGTGGGAGAAGGCTGAGGGATACCACTACTCGGTCTACTCCACCCCGGCCGAGTCGCTGACCGACCGCTTCGCCCGGATGGACAAGGAGAAGTTCGGCGTAGTCGATGGCGTGACCGACCACGACTTCTACACCAACAGCTTCCACTACCCGGTCTGGCTGCGGCCCACGCCCATGGAGAAGCTCAGCTACGAGCGGGACTTCCCTTACCTGGCCTCGGGCGGGTTCATCAACTACTGCGAGTTCCCCTCCATGCAGCAGAACCCCAAGGCCCTGGAAGCGGTCTGGGATTACGCCTACGACATCGGCATCGGCTACTTGGGCACCAACACGCCCATCGATCACTGCTTCGTCTGCGGCTACGAGGGTGACTTCGAGCCCACCGAGGAGGGCTTCAAGTGCCCCGAGTGCGGCAATGACGACCCTGACAAGTGCAACGTGACCAAGCGCACTTGCGGCTACCTGGGCAACCCCGTCCAGCGGCCCATGGTCCACGGCAGGCACGAGGAGATCGCCCACCGCGTCAAGCACATGGAGGGCGAGACCGGCCACGTGGTCCTCAAGGATGGATCCACCAAGGAGTGGTTCGACGACAAGGCCGAATAAGCTCTGACAAGACGCAGTTGATGGCGGGCCAAGTAGTTTGCGGCCCGCCATTGTCATGAGGAGGACCAGATGACGGACAAACAGGCAGTCATGAGAAAGACGGGCGGCCACCGTGACTTCGCAGCTGATGAGCAGGGGCGCGGTCCGGGGGTTCCCTCTGCACTGACCAACAATCCCAAGGCCGGCCAGTGGGACGGTCGCCGGCTCAGTCGGGGAATCGTGGCGGACTACAAGCGTCTGGTCATGACCGACGGCGAGGGGATCCGCTGCTCCCTCTACGTCAGCGGATGCCCCTTCCGCTGCCAGGGGTGCTACAACGCCTCCATATGGGACTTCGGCGCCGGGCACCCCTATACCCAGCAGCTTGAAGACCGCATCATCAAGGACCTGTCGCTGTCCTATGTGCAGGGCATCACCTACCTGGGCGGGGAGCCCCTGCTCAACACCCCCATGCTGCTGGGCCTTTCGGAGCGGATTCGGCGCGAGTTCGGCCACGAGAAGGATATCTGGTGCTGGACCGGCTACACCTGGGAGGAGCTGAACCGGCCGGGGGAGACCCCGGACAAGGCCCAGCTGATCTCCTACCTTGACGTGCTGGTGGACGGACGCTACTTGGAGAATCGGAAGAACAGCCTGCTCCAGTTCCGAGGCTCGGACAACCAGCGGATCATCGACGTGCCACGGTCCTTGGAGCGGGGCCAGGTGGTCATCTGGCCCAAGCTGCACGACCAGACCAGGTTCATTCCCGAGACCTACAGCAAGGACCGTCAGCAGGAGCAGCAGCGGGGCTGATACCGGCTCCTGCTCTGAATTGGTCTACGTCGCCTTGCCGGGGCACAATGGGTGTCATGACTGATGAGCATGATCACGACGCTAAACCCGACCTGCCTAAGGATCTGAGGGTCCGTTTCTGCCCTTCGCCGACCGGCACTCCGCATGTGGGCATGGTCCGCACGGCCCTCTTCAACTGGGCCCAGGCCAGGCACTCGCATGGCACCTTCGTCTTCCGCATCGAGGACACCGATGCCCAGCGCGACAGCGAGGAGAGCTACCAGCAGATTCTGGAGGCCCTCAAGTGGCTGGGTCTGGACTGGGACGAGGGTGTGGAGGTTGGCGGACCGGATGGCCCCTACCGGCAGTCCGAGCGTGGCGACATATACCGCGATGTAGCCCGGCAGTTGCTGGATGCCGGCTACGCCTACGAGTCCTACTCCACCGCCGAGGAGATCAAGGAGCGCAACCTGGCCGCCGGCCGTCCTGCCGCTTTCGGCTACGACGGCTACGACCGCGATCTGAGCGAGGAGCAGCGTCAGGCCTTCCGCGATCAGGGCCGGCGACCAGCCCTGCGCATCCGCATGCCCGACGAGGACATTGCCTTTGACGACCTGATTCGCGGACACATCGAGTTCAAGGCCGGGTCCGTGCCCGACTATGTGATTGTGCGCCCCAACGGCGATCCCCTTTACACGCTGACCAACCCAGTGGATGATGCACTGATGCGCATCAACGTGGTCCTGCGCGGCGAGGATCTGCTCAGCTCCACCCCCCGGCAGATCGTCCTCTACCGCTATTTGATGAAGCTGGGCATCGCTCGGGCCATGCCTCTGTTCGGACACCTGCCCTACGTCATGGGCCAGGGCAAGAAGAAGCTGTCCAAGCGCGACCCCGAGTCCAACCTCTTCCTGCACCGGGAACACGGCTTCATTCCAGAGGGCCTGCTCAACTATCTGGCTCTACTGGGCTGGTCCATCGGCCCCGACCGGGATGTCTTCTCCATGGATGAGATGGTTGAGCACTTCGACATCCGCGACGTCAAGGCCAATCCGGCCCACTTCGACATCGATAAGGCCGTGGCCATCAACGCCGAGCACATCCGCATGCTGGAGCCGCAGGACTTCCTGGACCGGTCCCTGCCTTACCTCAAGCGCGACGGGCTGGTGAGTGCCGAGCGCTGGCAGGATCTGAGCGATCGTGAACAGCGAATTCTGACCGCGGCCGCTCCCTTGGTCCAGCCTCGAGTGCGTCTGCTGGGCGAGGTCTCCGGCATGGTAGGCAGTCTGCTCAGCCAGGAGGAGTACCTGGAACCCGAACCGGATGCCCGAAAACAGCTCAAGGACTCCGCTGGACAGGTTCTGGACCTGGCCATTGCCGCCCTGCAGGATGTGCCAGACCAGGATTGGAAGACCGATCACCTGCACGACCTGCTCACTCAGGCGCTGGTGGTTGAGGGCGGCTACAAGCCCCGTCTGGCCTTCGGCCCGGTCAGGGTGGCGGTCTCGGGAAGGCGGGTCTCACCGCCCCTGTTTGAGTCCTTGGAGATCCTGGGCAAGGGCACAACACTCCGAAGGATGGCCAACTTGCGCCAAAACCTCTGAGCGGGTATATTTCTTTTTTGTTGTGCTACTGACCTGCTGAACCGGGTTCGTACGCGGCGAAAAGTGAAGCCCCCGTCGTCTAGCGGTCTAGGACTACGCCCTCTCACGGCGCCAACACCGGTCCAAATCCGGTCGGGGGTACGACATGTGGCAATCGTCCAAGCGATTGTCGCACAGCCAATTGGGGTATGGTGTAATTGGCAACACAGGTGATTCTGGTTCATCCATTCTTGGTTCGAGTCCAGGTACCCCAGCGATAGAGACATGAAGTCCCCAAGGAGCGGAATACCGACACGGTGTTCCGCTCTTCTTATTTACGCATTACCATGGATTCTAGGGATGCTTCTGGTTTGCAAGGCGGCGGTCGGAGGCGTCCACCAGAGTTGCCCACGGTGTGAGCAAGCAAACAAAAAGAGGAGGCCCGGCAGACTGCTATGTCAGAGTTTCCGATGATGGAATCTGATACTTTGAGCATAGAAGCTTGAGTGAGGAACCCAATCGTCGGCTGATCGGGCTACATCACCCGGTATATGAATCATTGTACGATTTTTTCGATAAAGGTGTGTGATTATGACGACAATCATGGTGTTGGGAGCTGGTTATGCGGGTCTTCGCGTGGTCAAGAAGCTGGCTCATGCAAAGACCGATGCCCATATAGTCCTGGTCAATCAGAACGAGTACCACTACGAGTCCACCCAGCTGCACCAGGTGGCGGCGGGAACCAAGGAGCCGGCGGACGTGGTCTTCGACCTGCGCAAGTCCCTGCCTGATTCGGTGGAGCTGATTATTGACAAGGTGGTTGGCATCGATCAGGACAACCGCAAGGTCAGCCTGGAGCATCACGATCCTCTGTCCTATGATTACCTGGTCAACGCCCTGGGCTTCGAGTCCGAAACCTTTGGCATCAAGGGGGCCGATGAGTACGGGTGGCCTCTTGTTGATGTGGACACCGCTCTGGCGGCCCGCAAGAAGCTTGAGCAAACGTTGGCCCGCTACCAGACCAGCCATGATCCGCTGGATCTGAGCATCGTGGTCTGTGGTGCTGGCTTCACCAGCATCGAGTACCTGGGCGAGCTGGTCTACCGTCTGCCTCAGCTCTCAAAGCGTCTGGGCTTCCCCATGGATCAGGTCAAGGTGGACTGCATAGAGGCCTCGCCCAAGATTCTGCCCATGTTCAGCAAGGATCTGGTCGACTGGGCTGTGGATTACCTGCGCAAGCGGGGAGTCAACTTCCACACCTCGACCCCCATTACCGAGGTCAGGCAGGATGCTGTGGTCTCCAATGACCAGGAGTTCAAGGCCCATACAATCATTTGGACAACGGGTGTGCGTGGTAGCCACGTTATTGCCGATTCCGGGTATAATCAGAAGCGTAACCGTGTAGTGGTCAGGGATGACCTGTCGGTGGAGCAGCATCCAGAGGAATTCCTGGTGGGTGATGTCAGCGCCGTTCCCGACCCCCAATCGGGTCGGCTCTATCCAACCACTGCACAGATTTCGATGGCCCAGGCTGATACCGCGGCCGCGAATGTCCTCGCCAGAATGCGGGGGCAGGAGCCCCAGCGGTTCACCTACAGAAGCCTGGGGACCGTGTGCTCTCTCGGTCCTCACGATGGGGTTGCCGAAATCGACCGTATGGGCACGCTGAAGCTCAAGGGCAAGGTGGTCTCGATCCTGAAGTGGATCGTAAACGAGCGGTCGGTCCTGGAATTGGCTGACGTGCGTACCATGTTGGAGAGCAACTGAACCAGCGTCTCAAGGGACGCAAAGGGCTAGACGACGAGGGAGAGGAGGACGAACATGATTCAGGTCATGTGGAAGCGGCGCATGTTCGTCCCGTCCCAGCCTCGGATTGGATCGTTCTGGGCGACGATGGCCATCGGCCCTGCGTCCATCGACATTATTGACTACCTCCTGCTCCTCCTCATTCTGGCGAAGACCGTGGCCGACTGTGGCCTCCGCCAGAATGTTGGAGGCCCCCGTGCCCGTGCGCGGATCGGCAGGAGCGAGAGGAGAGTGGCATTAGCATGAGTTTTCTACAAGGTTTGTGGTTCTTTGTCATCGGCCTGCTTTTTGCAGGATTCCTTCTGCTTGAAGGATTCGACTTTGGCGTTGGCATGGCTACCAGGTTCGTGGCCCGCGATGGTGATGAGCGCGCCACCTTCATGAGGGCTATTGGCCCCCACTGGGATGGCAACGAGGTCTGGCTGATCACCGCCGGCGGCGCTATGTTTGCTGCTTTCCCACTCTGGTACGCCTCCCTCTTCTCCGGGTATTACCTCCTGCTCTTCCTGGTGCTGGTCTCCCTGATCCTGCGCGGCGTCTCTTTCGAGTTCGCCTCCCATGCGCTGACCAGCCGTGAGCGTGGTGTCTGGCAGTGGGCCAACTTCATCGGCTCGCTCTTTGCGCCATTCTTCCTGGGCATGATGCTGACCAGCCTGATCCAGGGCATTCCCATGGATAAGAACGGCGATGCATGGCCCGGGTTCTTCGACGTGTTCAACTGGCTGTCTGTGGTCGGCGGCATCGCTGTCGTCTTCTTCAGCTTCGTTCATGGCCTGCACTTCCTGAGCCTGAAGATGGGGGTCATGGATTCCCGTCGGATGCTCAACGTCAGCGAGAAGGCTTACTGGATCGCCTATCCGGCTCTGGTCGTCTTCGTGCTCCTGGCCATCTTCAACACCGACTTCTACAAGGCGCGTCCCTTGTCCACCTGGCTGATCACCGTAATTATCCTGGCCTCGGTTATTGGAGGTCACGTTGCCGTTTTCAAGAAGCATGGCGGCTACGCTTTCACCTGCTCGGGCATCACCCTGATGGCCATCATCGCCTTTATCTTCAACGGGCTCTTCCCGCGGGTGATGATCGCTGATGATCCGGCCCACAGCCTGCTGATTCAGGATGCTTCGGCTTCGCCGCTGACCATGAAGATCATGACTGTGGTGCTTTGCATCTTCCTGCCCATCATGCTGGCCTACTTCATCTGGAGCTACTTCATCCAGCGCAAGCGGCTGGACACCGATGGTGCCCATCTGGCCTCTCCTGTGGCCCCTTCGGCCACTGTGGCTGAGACCGTCTGAAAGTTAAAGGAGGCAGGGGGGCAGTGCTGGCAGGACCGGAGCGCATCCGGAGGATAATGCATTGATTGACAAAAATCTCTTCCGTTTCGACGGAGTCCGGTCCACATTGGGTCTGCTGGCCGCACTGTCCCTGGTTCAGGGAATAGGCGTGGTGGTTCAGGCCTATGGGTTGACCCTGGCTCTGGTGCGTATTTGGCACCTTCAGAACCTCAAGGTGCTGGTGGTGCCGGTACTGATCTTTCTGGCCGCCTACACCTGTCGACAGCTCTGCGATGTGGCCAAGGATCGTTTTGCCACTGACCGTGCCGACGCCATCATAGCCGAACTTCGGCCCCGTATTCAGGACAAGGTCTTCTCGCTGGGGCCGTCGGCTCTGGCCCGGCGTGGCACGGGCTCGGCCGTCACCATGCTGGTGGATGGGCTTGACCAGGTGCGTACCTACGTGCTGACGGTCCTGCCAAAGATGATGGATCTCATCTTCATCCCATTGATTGTCTTGGTTGTGGTCTGGACCCAGGATGCAGGTTCCGGGCTCATCCTCCTGCTCATGTTGCCCCTGCTTATCTTCTTCATGGTCATCCTGGGCCTGGCAGCCAGGGATCGTTCCAGTCGGCAGTACGCTCAGTTCCGCAAGCTCAACACCAGGTTCATGGATACGGTCCTGGGCCTGCCGACCCTGAAGATGCTGGGCATTGACAAGGAGTACGAGGACGAGATCTATTCGGTCTCGGACCGCTTCCGCAAGAGGACCATGAGCGTTATCAGGGTGGCCATGACCTCCACCTTTGCTCTGGACTTCTTTGCCACCTTGGCCATCGCCATCATGGCTGTCTTCCTGGGCAACAATCTGATCAATGCCAAGGTGGAGCTCTTTCCAGCCCTCCTGGCCCTGATTCTGGCCCCTGAGTACTTCATGCCCATCCGCCAGTTCGGAGACGACTTCCACGCCACGCTGAACGGCAAGAACGCCTTGGACGATATTGCGGATATGCTGGCGCAACCAGAGCCCAAGCGCTTGGAGGAACTGGATTGGTCCGGGTGGAAGGAGGACAGCCACCTGCGCCTGGAAGGAATAGACTTCGCCTATCCTGGCCCCAAGCCGGTAGAGAGCAATGCTTCAGCCGGGGCGCAGATGGATGCCATGGCCAAGTCCGAGAGCCAAAAGTCCGGCAAGAAGAGCAGCAAGCGCAAGTCTTCCAAGGTTCATGACGGTAATGGGGGAGCGGCCTCGGCTGAGGTCGGTTCCATGGCATCGCAGGGAACTGGAGACGAGGCAGCTGTGGATTCGCAGGAACAACCTCTGGCACTGAGCGGCCTGGACTTCAACCTCAATGGTTTTTCCAAGGTGGCCATTGTCGGTCGTTCTGGAGCCGGCAAGTCCACGTTGATGGATCTGCTGGCCGGCTTTGACCAGCCCAAGGCAGGCGCCATCGACCTGGATGGTCATCAGCTGGAGCATTGCAACGTGGCTGCCTGGCAGCGGCACATCAGCTATATTCCGCAGAACCCCTTCATCTTCCACGGCACAGTGGCCGACAACATCCGCTTCTACAAGCAGGATGCAGACGATGCCGCCGTGGCCCGTGCAGCCGACCGAGCCGGATTGACCGACTGGCTGCAAACATTGTCTGACGGTCTGGATACGCGGATTGGAGAGGGCAACCGAGGCATCAGCGGCGGCCAGGCCCAGCGAATTGCCCTGGCCAGAGGGATCCTTGACCCCTCACGCGAGATTCTGTTCTTTGATGAGCCCACAGCCCACCTGGACATCGAGACCGAATACGACCTGAAGCAGACCCTGCTGCCCATCATGGACGGGCACTTGGTTGTCCTGGCCACCCACCGGCTGCACTGGCTGGCCAACATGGACTGGGTGATCATGCTGGAGCATGGACGAATTGTCGCCCAGGGCGATCCGCGCAAGCTGATTGGTCAAGGCGGACCCTTGGATGCGCTGATCGATGAGATGGGAGGGAACCAGATTGCCGACTACCAGCAGGACTGAAACCGCCGGAAGAAATGGCACGGGATCGTCGAAGACCTCCCGCCGCGGCCGCGGGCTGTCAGGCTACATGCATATCTGGCATCGGGACCATTGGTTCTGGCCCTACCTGCGTGAAAACAAGGGGCTGCTTGCCCTGATCTTCTTCCTGGGAACCATCACCTTCGTGTGCGCGGCTGGACTGATGTTCACATCGGGATTCCTGATCAGCAGGTCGGCCCGCCATCCCTTCAACATCTTCGCCGTATACGTGCCGGTGGTCCTTACCAGGGCCTTCGGCATCGGACGACCCACATTCAAGTACATGGAGCGCATCAAGAGCCATGACTGGGTGCTCCGGGTGGTTTCCAAGCTGCGGGTTCAGCTCTACCGCACCCTCTCGCAGGATGCGGCCTTCCTGAACGAGCATGAGCGCACAGGCACGGTCCTGGGCATGCTCTCGGACGACCTGGACCATCTGGAGAACTTCTACCTGCGCACCATCTTCCCCACGGTCGTAGCCTACATGATGTGGGTGGTGGTGACCATCGCCGTAGGCGTCTTCTCCTGGCTGACCTCGCTCCTGCTCTTCCTGCTTTTTGCCCTGATCCTGATCCTGATCCCGCTGGTCTCGCTGGCTTATTCAGACGGGCGTTACGACATGGAGAAGGCACGGCGGCAGGATCAATACACTGCAGTGACCGAGAGCTACATGGGCCTGGGGGATTGGGTGATCACTCGCCGTCGCCACCGCTTCGTGGACACGGCGTCCGGTGACTTCAACGACATCGCCACCGGCCGCAAAGAGCAGAAGCGGTTTGAACGCTGGCGCAACTGCGGTATCCAAATGATTTTCGCCCTCATGGTGGTGGCTCTGATTGTTGGAGCGGATCTGCGTATGACCAGCTCCACCTCCATTGCGGACTTCGCGGCAGCCGTGGTCCTGGCGGTTTTCCCTCTGGTCGACTGCTTCATTGTGGTCTCCCAGGCCGTGGCCGAGGTTCCCCTTTACACAGACTCGCTGGATCACCTGAATGATCTGACCGAGCGGGTCGAGTCCCGGCGAATTGAGCCGAGCGCCCAGACCAGGCTGGAGGGGCCGATCAAGTCAATCGTCTTCGACCATGTCAGCTTCTCCTATGGTCCTGATGACCCCCTGCTGCTGGACGACTTCAGCCTGCGAATCGAAGGTGGGCAGCGCGTGGCCCTGCTCGGTCCCAGCGGCGAGGGCAAGACGACGGTCCTTCAGCTGCTCCTGGGCGACCTGCGCCCCACCAGTGGCCGCATCCTGATCAATGGAATACCGGTCGATGCCTTGCAGGATCAGCGTCCTGAGCTCTTTGGCTACCTGAACCAGCAGGCCTTCCTCTTCAACACCACCATCGCCTCCAACGTGCGTCTGGGCGCTCCCCAGGCCGATGATGATCAGGTTCGCCAGGCTCTGAAGGCTGTACAGCTGGATCAGGTCGTAGATGACATGCCCCAGGGAATCGACACGCCGGTGGATGAGGCTGGCGGCCGTCTTTCAGGCGGGCAGCGCCAGCGTCTGGCCCTGGCCAGGATTGTGCTCAAGCGCACGCCGATCATTCTTCTGGACGAGCCAACCATCGGTCTGGATCCCATAACCGAGCGGCGGCTCATGGCCATGATCTTCAAGGTCAGCCAGGATCGCACCCTTCTTTGGGTGACGCACCACCTCCAGGGGCTGGAGGAGGCCGACCAGGTCATCTTTATGCAGGATGGTCATATAGCCATGCAGGGTCGACCTGTTGATTTGTACCATGAGAACGCCCGTTTCCGTGAACTTTATCGCATGGATGTCTCGGACGTGGACAATGGTGCCGGTCAAGGGATATACTTAAAGAAGCAGTCAGATTCAGATGGACGGAACCCTGTTGAATGACCATCAGGCTGTTTCCCGAGCAATGAATTTTGCACGGTTGTCGGGTCGCCGATCTTGTCGGATGGCTTCCCGGCCGGTCACCGTGCGCCGTCGGTTCATGGACTGGACGGAAAGGAAACCGGAGCCCGTGGAAGCGACCAGGTCGCGAAGTCGGGGAGAGCTGAAAGGTTCTTGTGGGCACAAGCCTGGTCATATCTGAATCCGTCCGGATTCGACCCGTGTACCCGCGCCCGACGAACCCTGCAGAGATTGGGAGGAACGATGTTCACTGTATTGGGATTGTCTAGATTCCAGTTCGCCATGACGACGATATTCCACTTCTTCTATGTCCCTATGACCATCGGTCTGGCCCTGGCGGTCGCCATCATGGAGACCACCTATGTGGTGACCAAGAAGGATGTCTACAAGAAGATGACCATGTTCTGGTCCAAGATCTTCCTGCTCTCTTTCGCGGTCGGCGTGGTCACGGGCATCATCCAGGAGTTCCAGTTCGGCATGAATTGGTCAAACTACTCCAGGTTCATGGGTGACATCTTCGGTGCCCCCCTGGCCATCGAGGCCCTGCTGGCCTTCTTCCTGGAGTCCACTTTCATCGGCGTGTGGATGTTCACCTGGAATAGGTTCAAGCCGGCCGTGCATGTGATCTTCATCTGGCTGACCTTCCTGGGTTCCTCCATGTCGGCCATCTGGATTCTGGCTGCCAACAGCTTCATGCAGCACCCGGTTGGTTTCGAGATCAACCAGGCCACCGGTCATGTGCGACTGCGCAGCTTCGGTGATGTCATGTCCAATCCCCAGCTGTGGATCGAGTTCCCCCACGTCTTCTTCGCCGCCGTCTGCACAGGGGCCTTCGTGGTCATGGGCTGCAGCGCCTTCAGCCTGCTGAGAATGCACATGGGGAACAAGGATCAGGCCGTGGCCGCTGTCGAGGCCGACTCCGAGAAGCAGGCCAAGGTCAACCTGTTCACCAAGTCCATTCGTCTGGCCGCCCTGCTCGGTCTTATCGGTTCCATCTGCGTGATCACCTACGGTGATTTGCAGGGCAAGTACATCGTGACCGATCAGCCCATGAAGCTGGCCGCCACCGAAGGCATCTACGAGGACACCGGCGATCCCGCTCCTTGGAATGCCGTGGCTCTGATCAATGAGAAGGACCACAAGATTGAAGGGTCCGTCGAGATTCCCGGAGCCATGTCACAGCTGGCTTACGGCAAGAAGACAGGCGCCGTCAAGGGCATGAACACCGTCAACAAGGAGTTGCACGAGAAGTACGATGCCAAGTATGGCAAGGACATGAACTACTACGTGCCGGTCACCACCCTATTCTGGGTCTTCCGTCTGATGGTCGGAATCGGGTTTGCCTTTGCCCTGATATCAGCATTGGTGCTCTGGTTCACACGTAAGAAGAAGAACACCCTGTTCACCACACGCTGGAAGCTCTGGATCATGGGTATCTTTACTTTCGCCCCCTTCGCTGCGACGACCAGTGGCTGGCTGGTGACTGAGCTGGGACGATACCCATGGCTGGTCTATGGTTACCAGACCATTGCCGATGGCGTTTCGCCCACCAGCACGGTGCCGAACCTGCTCTTCACCTGCATTGTCTACTTCCTGCTCTTCCTGGTTCTGGGCGGAGTCATGGTCTTCTATACCAGGAGGACCCTGCACCAGGGACCCTTCTACAAGCCGGATGACGGCAATGGGCCGCAGCCTGCCAAGGTGCATGGCGCACCAGCTCGGGTGGCCCTGGCCTAATGGCCGACTGACCTTAAACACTCCCTTCCCCTTCGGTAAATCCCCCGCTTCGGACCGTATGGTCCGGAACGGGGGATTTGCTGTCATAGGGTGTTTGTCATCAGCGGCTGCCAGCCGTGGTGAGATTCAGAAAAGAGAGCAATGCCAAGCATGAAGTGGCAGATATGACGGATGTTCGGCTCGTGGCTGATAGGAGGCTGGTCTCACTCGCTCTAGTTATGCTGCGCCGGTTCCGCCGCGCCGATTCGGTCAGACCTGGGCAGTCAGCTTGCTTACAATCCGCTGCAGTAAGCTGCGTATGCCCTCAGACATGGGGGAATCCTCCAGGCTGTCTGAAGCCCGCCGCAGATAGTCTTTGGCGGTTTGACGGCTGCTTTCCATCAACTGGGGATGTGCTCTGAGGTAGTTGACTACCTGTTCGGGATCCTCCTGCTGTACCAAGGTTCTGAAGTTCTCATCCTTCTGGAACCCCAGCAGAACCGGCAGAGTGTAGATTCCGTCGCGGATATCCTCCAGCTTGGGTTTGCCGGTGTCACGATCCAGATCAAAATCGTTGATGTCGTCAATGATCTGGAAGGCCATGCCTAGATTGCCGCCGAAGTCTCTGGCGGTCTGCTCCAAGGCCGGGTCAGTTGGCTGGCCGTCAAGGCGGATCCCGGTCAGGCAGGCCAGTCGGAAGAGGGCTGCGGTCTTGCCTGAGATGGCTCGGTCGTAATCGTCAATGGTTATGTGGGTGTGGTGGCGGTCGGACTCCTGGTAGAGCTCTCCACCTACGATCTCGCAGACCGTGCCGGCCTGTTCGCGGATAAAGCCTGTGTCAGGGGCGATGGAGGCCATGATCTCCATGTAGCGGGAGAGGATCAGATCACCTAGATAGATGGCGGCCTTGTTGCCCCGGATGGTGTGGACCGTGGGCTTGTTGCGGCGGATGGGGGCGTTGTCCAGAACGTCGTCATGGACCAAGGTAGCTAGATGAAGCATCTCGATGGCGGCGGCGCCGGTGATGACGGTATCGTCCAAGTGTCCTTCGACCTGTGCTCCGGCCCGCGCAAAGAGAACCACCATGGCGGCGCGAATCATCTTGCCGTGGTTATCCAGCAGTCGACGGTAATCCTCCTGATAGGGCGCTACATGAGTACGTTCCTGGTGCAGGCGGTCGACAACCCGCTCAAGATCCTTGCGCAACAGGAGCTCTTGTCCTTCTGCCATGGAGGTACGCTCCCTCTATCTCGTTAAGAATCGCAACGTATCCAATATACCAAGACTGGAGCCAGGTCTGAAGATTGTCCCCCCCGGTCCTGGCTGTCGTCGTAACCACTGTGGTCAAGCTAACACCAGGGTGTCGCTGTGCTGGCATGACGCCTAGGTCTGCATCCGATTCGTAGGGGGGCTGCACTGATGGTCCTAGGAGCGAAGCAGGGTGAAGTAGGCTAGACGTATGAGTCAGCATTACCACGCGGATCAGGTCTCCCCACAAGGCGGCGAGGGAGAGCATGATCGACCGCTGTCCGTTTCGGCCCGGCTGGGGCGACTTCAGTTCCACTACTCGGGCAAGTTCAGACTCCTGCAGCTGGCCGACGTCCAGGAAGGCCCCAAGGTCTCTCCGGACACAATCAGGCTGATAGGCGCGGCTTGCGATGCGGCAAAGCCCGATCTGGTGGTCTTCTCAGGCAACCAGGTAGCCGGTTACGACACGGCCTACGAGCGCACCTTCCGCAAGAGGCGCTGGAGCACTCCCTTGGACGGCATCTATTCTGCTGGTCTGAGCATGGGCGGCGCCTTGGGGCTTGGGGGAGCCTCTCTGAAGCGCTCTGCCAAGTCCCAGGATGGCCAGGCTGCTGCGGACCGCCGGGAACCAGACCGCAGGGATGCCGAGCGTGTACGCCAGCAGAACATCAAGCACACTGAGGATCTGGTCCGCAGGACCGTTGGCCTGATCACCGGCCCGCTGGTTGAACGCGGGATTCCCTTCGTCGTCACCTATGGCAACCACGACTTCCAGTGTGGGCTGGACACCGACCAGATGGACGCCATCTATCGGGAGGTGCCCGGTTGCCTGAACCCGGAGGCTACGGTCGCCCATCCTGATCGGGTCCATGCGCTGATCGGATCGGCCCTGCCCTCCCAGACGGCTTTCGTCTGCGCTCCGGGCACCTTCGCGCTGCCTGTGGCGGATTGCGACGGTCACGGGGTGGTCATGGGCCTGGTCCTGCTGGACTCTGGCGACTATGCCCGGGCAGGAGGCTATGGCTCACCGTCGGCGCAGGCCCTGGACTTTCTGGCGGCCGCTCCCGATCTTCTGGGCAACCGTTCCATAGTCTTCCAGCACATGCCCATTCCCCAGTTCTACGATCTGCTCAAGCCGGTGCCAGCCACCACAGCCTATGCGGTCCAGGGCTACAGAAGTTTCGACTCCCGTTGCTACATCCTGGACGAATCGCGCACCTTCCCCGGCTCCTACCTGGGCGAGGGGGTCTCCTGCCCGGATGAGGACAGCGGCGAGTATGACCTGCTGACCCGGAACCGGGGCTATTTCGCCCTCTTCGCCGGGCATGATCACCGCAATGGCTTTGTCGGCCGTAGCGGAGATCTGACGCTGGGGGCCACGCCCACATGCGGATTCGGCTCATACGGTCCGGTGCCCAGCAAGCGGGCTGCCCGGCTCTTCGAGTTCGACATCCGCCATCCCCATCATCCTCGCACTCAGCTCCTGGAGTTCGGGCAATTGGTGGGGCGGCCAGGATCCCACAAGGTCTACACCTTCGCCATGAGCCATGTGCCCACCTCCACCGGGGACGCGGTCAACCTCTTGCGTCGGCCCGGGTTCTTGGCGGGCGGCCTGACGGCTCTTGCCGGGCTGATCGCTTCCTGGGGATCCAGCAGGCGGCGGTCAGGACCAAGGCGTTAGGAATTCCCGCTCAGACCCTGCGACGGGCGGGAGATGAGGCTCGCAGCAGGGCTTCTGTCAGATATTTGCCGGCGGCCATGACCAGGGGGGCGTAGCGCCTTCCCGGCGTTGTCGACATGCGGTTGACCGGCCCGGAGATGGATATGGCGGCCATGACCTGCCCGGATCCGTTGCGGATGGGGGCCGAGATGGAGCAGACGCCTTCTTCCCGCTCGTTGATGGATTCGGCCCAGCCGCGCTTGCGGACCGTGGCCAGGGTCGCTGCGTTGAACTTGGCGTGCCGCAGACCCTGATGGAGGCGCTCGGGTTCCTCCCAGGCCAGCAGAATCTGCGCTGCTGACCCGGCCTCCATGGACAGCAGGGCGCCTACGGGGATGGAGTCGCGCAGGCCCGAGGCGCGTTCCACCGCGGCGATGCAGACACGGACTTCGCCTTGGCGGCGGAAAATCTGGGCTGACTCGCCCGAACGGTTGAGCAGTGTATGCAGGATGGGCCCCGAGGCGGTCAGCAGTCGATCCTCGCCAGCGGCAGCGGCCAGCTCGGCGAAGCGGGAGCCTAGGACGAAGCGGCCATGCGCGTCCCGCAGCACGAAGCGGTGGCGCTCCAAGGCGATGGCCAGTCGGTGGGCTGTGGGTCGAGCCAAGCCTGTGGCGTTGACCAGCTGGCCCAGGGTCATGGGTCCAGTCTCCAGGGTGTCCAGAATTCGCACCGTCTTGTCCAAAACGCCGACGCCCGAATGAATCTCCTCCTGATGCATGTTCGGATCATTTGCGGAGGGATATCTGTCGTCATCGTTCATAGAAGGTGTGTCCATGGTTGAATTATGCCATCTCAGTATATGAAATGCAAAAGTTCATAACGGTTGGGCAGTTCCATACTCGGTGGTAAGAGGCCGGCGGGGTGCCGATGAGATTGGCGCTCCGGCTGGTCGCAGGTTTTCAGGAGGCGATATGGGACGCACAATGGCGGAAAAGGTCTGGGCCGATCATTTGGTCAGAAAGGGCCAGGGAGGCGAGCCCGATCTGATCTACATCGATCTGCAGCTTATGCACGAGGTGACCAGCCCACAGGCATTCGAGGGGCTGCGCCTGGCAGGCCGCAAGATCCGTCACCTGGACCAGGTCATCGCCACCGAGGATCACAACACCCCCACCATCGACATCGATCGGCCCATCGCCGACAAGGTCTCGGCCCTGCAGATCTCCACCCTGGAGCGCAACTGCCGGGAGTTCGGGGTTCGTCTGCATCCCTTGGGGGATGCCGATCAGGGCATTGTCCACGCTTTTGCACCCGTCCTGGGACTGACACAGCCCGGCATGACCATCGTCTGCGGCGATTCGCATACCTCGACCCACGGGGCCTTCGGGGCCCTGGCTTTCGGCATCGGCACCTCCGAGGTGGAGCATGTTCTGGCCACCCAGACCCTGAGCCTGAAGCCCTTCAAGACCATGGCCATCACCGTCCGCGGTCAGCTCAAGCCGGGCGTGGGCGCCAAGGACGTCATCCTGGCCGTCATCGCCAAGATCGGCACTGGCGGCGGCCAAGGGCACGTTCTGGAGTACCGGGGCGAGGCCATTCGGCGCATGTCCATGGACGCGCGCATGACCATCTGCAACATGTCCATCGAGGCCGGGGCGAGGGCCGGGATGATCGCGCCGGACGATACCACCTTCGCTTACTTGGAGGGCCGGCCGCACGCCCCCAAGGGGGCCATGTGGGATCAGGCACTGGACTACTGGCGTACCCTGCCCACCGATCCGGACGCAGTCTTCGACAAGGAGGTCATCCTGGATGCCGACCAGCTGACCCCCTACGTGACCTGGGGCACCAATCCCGGACAGGGTCTGCCCATTGCCGCTGATGTGCCTGTGCCCGAAAAGATCGCCGACCCGGCCAAGCGTCAGGCAGCCCAGGAGGCCATCGACTACATGGGTCTGAAGCCAGGGATGCCCATCCGGGACATCGCCGTGGACACCGTGTTCATTGGCTCCTGCACCAACGGGCGCATCGAGGATCTGCGCGCGGCGGCAGCCATCATGAAGGGACACCACAAGGCCAAGAACCTGCATCGCGTCTTGGTGGTTCCGGCCTCTTCGCGAGTTCGCATTCAGGCCGAAAAGGAGGGGCTGGATCGCATCTTCGAGGACTTTGGAGCCGAATGGCGCAACGCTGGCTGCTCCATGTGCCTGGGCATGAACCCCGACCAGCTGGTGCCGGGGGAGCGCTCCATCTCCACATCCAACCGCAACTTCCAGGGTCGTCAGGGCAAGGGCGGCAGGACGCATCTGGCCTCGCCCGAGGTGGCCGCTGCGACGGCCATCCGGGGAACCATCTGCTCCCCGGCCGATCTGTAAGCCCATCAATCATTCGTCATCGTCATCGCCATCCAGCAGGCAGGAGGTCATCATGGAGCCACTTTCCGTTGTCACCGGGGTCGGGGTGCCCTTGCGTCGCTCCAACGTCGACACCGATCAGATCATCCCCGCCGTATTCCTGAAGCGGGTGCAGAAGACCGGCTTCGAGGACGCGCTCTTCTACGCCTGGCGAAGGAATCCGAATTTCGTGCTCAACCGGCCCGAATATTCAGGTGCCCGAGTTCTGGTGGCCGGGCCGGACTTCGGCATCGGCTCCTCGCGCGAGCATGCGGTCTGGGCTCTGCGGGACTACGGCTTCCGTGTGGTCATCGCCCCCCGCTTCGCCGATATCTTCTATGGGAACACCGCCAAGAACGGTGTTCTGGCCGCCATCATGCCCCAGGAATCAGTGGAGTTGCTCTGGAAGCTCCTGGAGGAGGACCCCGGCACCGAGATGACCGTGGACCTGGGCGCTCGCACGGTCACCTGCGCGGATGTGACTCTGCCCTTCCAGGTAGACGACTATGTGCGGTGGCGGCTCATGAACGGTTACGACGACATTGATCTGACCCTCCAGCACGAGGATGACATCCGTGCCTATGAGCGTATGCGGGCCGAGCGATTCCCCTTCAAGCCGCGTACTCTGCCGGCCCAGCACATGCCCGAAGAGCCGGTCACTTCAGCCAGGGAGGGTCAAATCGACTGGCCTGGACCCCTGGCTGACCGCGGCATCATTTGACCGACGGGCCGTGAGCCCTCATATGAAAGCCATTTGCTCCCTCTTCGCTTACCATGGAATGAGACAGCCATTGATCGCCTGTGACTAGTTGGCGAGTGAAGAGGAGCGGTTATCATGAGGCACAGCAGCGGCGATGTGCACGACTGGGGCGTTAGACGGGCAGTGAATACCCTAAGTGCTTTTGCCTTCATCTACGTGGCCATAGAGACCCTGGCAGGTCTTTTGGGGAGCAAGGTGGTTCTGCCTGCTCTTTTCCCGCATGCTTCCGAGGCACAGATCAACGGCCCTCTGGGTGACTGGACGGTGGCCATCTCCGTAGTGCTGGCCCTGCTGTTTGCCTTGATCAGCCAGTGGCCGGTCATCGTGGGCCATGAACGCCATGGCCAGGATCAGGTGCAGTGGGTCACTGCGCGACGATTCAGCCTGTTGGCCTTGATCATCGCCCTGGCCTGCTTCTTCCTCAGTCAGCTGGTGGCCGGGGTAGCCAACTCCGGACTGAGCGCCATTCTGTCCAGTACTGGCCTGCATCCGCCGTCCGCACCAGGTGATGGAGGCATGGAAACGCCGATCATGCTCTTCTATGGCATTCTTTTGGGGCCCTTTGCCGAGGAGCTGGTCTTTCGCGGGGTCATCATGAACGGTCTGCGCCGCTTTGGCCGGGTCTTCGCCATTATTACTTCTTCTCTGCTTTTCGGCTTCATGCATGGTTCCTTGGTCCAGGGTCTGTTCGGTTTCATTTCCGGCCTGGTTCTGGGCTATCTGGCCATGGAGTATGGGCTGGTCTGGTCCCTGCTGGTGCACATGCTCAACAACGCTTTCTCTTCAGGATTGTTGGCCAAGTACATGCCTCTGGCACCCGAGGTGGTCCGCATCGGCCTGGGCTTTCTCATGATCCTGGTGCTGCTGGTTGGCGTCGTCGGGCTGCTGTTCAAGATAAGGACTCTCCGTGATTACTGCCGCAGCAATCGTGCTCCCAAGGGAATCTACGCTTCCTGGCGGGCGCCTTGGTTCCTGCTCTTCTGCCTGGCATGCCTGCTGATGGCCCTGAGCGAATTCGTGCCAGGACTGGCCTGACCAGACAGTCGATGGCGGCCGGCCCATTGTCGGGATTCCGTCGGGGAAGGGCGGGGTCGGGCTAGACTCGGATATGTATTGTTGATATGAACGTGGGGAAAGGTTCGTGTCGCTGGACGCCCTTGGCGGTCGTACGGTAGTGCATGAAGGGGAAGGATCATCGACGGATGAGGGATGACGAGGATCGCGGCAGCGGCAGCGAGTCTGCTGATGTTCAAAGCGATCAGGGGCGCTGGAAGATGTCGCGCTCCTCTATTGCCCTCATGACTGCAAGCCACAGTGCCAGCAAGGACTACGCCCGTCATTGGGATTATGAGGAAGGGTCCATCGACCTGCCGCCCTTGAGCCTGCCGGGGGAGGCCGTGGATGATGGCTTGGCCTACCCGGGACGGATAGCCCATAGGAAGACCGCGGTTCTGGGTGATGAAGGAGCTGGCGGCAAGGGTGCCAGACCAGTCGGTGAACGACCTTCAGTGCTTCCAGGATCCTATGATTTTTTGGACTCGGTCACCATGGCCAGTCAACCGGGAGTTCCCGCATTTCCCCCTGAAGATCTGCCAGCAGACGGGCACGGCGGAAAGGAATCTGACAAGGAGTTGTCTCCGCGGCGTGTGGTGGTTCGTCGAGAGCCGGAAGCCGCAAAGGCCAAGGAGACCCCGGCGCAGCCTCAGCAGCCTGCGGCCAAGGTCGTCTGGTCCTGGACGAAGCCCGAAAAGAACAATGGCCCGGTCTTCTCTTGGAATATGCCCAAGCGTCGTAAGCCGTCCGCAAGCACCCGTGCTGGCAAACCTGCGGCTTCCGCTCCTTCCGCAGTCAGAACAGCCGAACCAAAGTCGGCGACTATGCTCGAGGCGCCCTCGGGTTCCGGCGCTGAGGATTCGATGTCTGCGAAACCGGGTTCGGAGATTCCTGCACCCGCAGCCTCTGTTCATGCGTCTGAGGCCCCTGTGGTATTCGCCGACCGGCCAGTCGTTGTCCGTCGCTCGGATGCCGACTGGGATTCCCTGGTCACTGGTTCATCGGCTTCTGGGGACAACGGTGCTGCTGCACAATCCGTGTCCAGTGGAACCGATCATCAGGGGCGTCGGGTCTGTTCGACTCCACGGGTAGTTGCCCAGCCTGCCGCAGTCGCCGGTGACGATACCGGTGGTCGGGTCGTTTCGTCAAAGGCTATTGACGGACAGGAGAGGGCGCTCGCGCACAAGGATCATGCCGGCCAGCCCATGCAGACCGGTCAGGCAGCGATTGCCGTTCAGCCTGCCCCTGCCGAATCTTCAGAGGCTGTGAACGCAGCACCGGCGACGCAGTCAGTCGTCCAGTTTGCGTCTTCGCCGACATCCGTATCCGCTCCAGGCGCTTCTGTGGCTCTCGCCGCCAAGGCTGCCGAGGCTGCTGCAGCTGCTGTGGCGGCCAAGGCCAAGTCCTCAGAGACCGAGGAAGCCGCAGCGAATGCAACCAAGCCGACCCGTTCTTCGCATGGTCTTCATTTCGGACTATCTGCCAGAGGTCATGAAAGAAAGAGGGGAGCCCGTCGGTCGTCCAAGCGGCAGGCTGCTCGCAACCGTAACCGTCCTTCAGCCGAGTTGTCAGCTCCGCGGGTCGTTTCCAATGCTTCGGCAGGACCGGTCACAGGGACAAGCCGGCCGGAGCCGGTCAGCTCGCAGCCGATCGCTGTTCCAAGTGAACTTGACGCTGTCGCGCCAGCTGCTGAAGTTGTGGCCAAGCCCGCCACCGGCAAGTCCAACACCTACACAGCCAGTTCCGGGGTCCTCCACGCCGTCAACGGACAGGCCGCCTTCGCCTTCGTCTATCTGGCCATATCGGTTCTGGTGCTCATGGTCGGTTCGGGGATGATCCTGCCAGTCGTCATGGAACAGGTCAAGGACCCCAGATCCATCGCCTTCCTATCCGACGGGATTACTCTCCTGTCGGTCCTGCTGGCGCTGACCTATGCCTGCATTTCAGAGTGGAGCGTTATTCGAGGTGTGGATCAGCGGGGACAGGACGCCGTCCGCTGGCGAACGGATCGAAGAATGACCCTGGCGGCTCTGCTGGCCCTGGTCGCGGTGCTCCTGCTGGGCCAAGGGATGGTTCATGAACTGAACAAGTTCTTCAATCACTTCGGTCTGCTTCTGCACATCCCCTCCCTGGCCTCGCACAGCCTGCTGGTCACCGGGGCTTCCTCGCCGATGATGGCCCTGTATGCCCTCCTGGCGGTCCCCCTGGCTGAGGAGCTGGTCTTCCGCGGCATCATCCTCAACGGGCTGCGTCGGTATGGCCGGGTCTTTGCCATTCTGACCGCATCCTTGCTCTGCGCCCTGCTGCAGAGTGATCCGGTCTCCGGGCTTTGGATCTTCCTGTTGGGGCTGGCATTGGGATACTGCTCCCTGGAGTATGGTCTGATCTGGGCCGTCGGAGCCCGTGTGCTCGGTGATCTGCTCTTCAGCGGCCTGCCCAATCGATATCTGATGAGCGCTCCGAGAACTGCTCGTCTGTCGATTTTGGCAGTAGCGCTGGTCTTGGTTCTGGCTGGGCTGCTCATGTTCTTCCTGCACCGCACCAGCCTCTTGGACTACCGGCGGCGCTATCGAGCCCCTAAGGGCACATATGTTTCCTGGAGGCAGCCCTGGTTCCTGCTCTACTTGCTGCTCTGCCTGCTGCTGACGGTCTTCAAGTTCGTGCCCGGCCTGCTCTGAGGCATGACGCATTGGCGCTGCGGTGGTGGCGTAGACTTGGACAAGCTGGAGGTCAATGCCGGATGGCCGAACCTGCAGAGGATCATGAAAGGGCATGGTGACATGGGGCAGACAGCGACGGCGCCCGACGCGTCAGGGGCCGGGCAAGCTCAAAAGCCCAGACGAGGCGTGGCGGATCGCGCATGGATGAGTGCGGCCAGAGGTATGCTCAACCGTCAGGCCGCCCTGCTGCTGGTCTACCTGCTTATCATCAACAGCGTCGGCCTTCTGTTCGGTGTGCTGGCTCAGATGGAGTGGAATGCCGTGTTTGATCCAGTGCCTGCCCACTCGGGATTTATATATGTGATGAGCCATGCGGACAAGGAGTATGGGGGCATCATCAACCTGATCGCCGCCTGCACAGGCCTCTGCTTCCTGGTCTTCACACGACGTCGGCAGATCTGCGATTCCGGTCCTCTGGGCATCTTCCATACTGATCTGCACCCCATGACCTGGCAGGTGCTGCTGGGATGCTTTGCGCTGACGCTGACCGGGCAGACCCTGGCCGACTGGTATCAGTCAGGCATGGACTGGACCACGGCGCGGCTGGGAGTGCAGCAGTCCTGGACCACGACCGAGCAGATCCAGCAGGCCTCGGGTACCATTCCCATGTTCATCTACGTCAGCCTGCTGGCCCCTGTCATCGAGGAGCTGGTCTTCAGAGGTGCCATCCTGCATGCGCTGAAGCCCTACGGCCACGTCTTCGCCATCGTCACCTCCGCGGTCATGTTCGGTTTCTTCCATGGCGACCTTGGCCAGGGGTTCTTCGCTTTCATTATGGGTCTGCTCCTGGGCTATCTGGCCTGCGAATACTCCATCTTCTGGTCCATAGCCCTGCACGTGTTCAACAACCTGGTCGTCAGCGACGGGCTGGAACTCCTTCTCGGGTTTATGAGCGACAACATGTCCTCCTACATCAACGTGCTCATGATGCTGGCAGGCTTGCTGGCGGCCGTCCTGGTCCTCTATTTGGGCCGTCATCGGATTACCGCTTTTCTGCGGGAAAACCGCACCTATACGAACGTCTATGGCGCCTGGGCCTGCCCATTTTTCATCATGCTGCTGCTGATCATGGGCTTCACGATGCTGACCCCCTTCGTTTCAGCTGGCGCCTGACCAGTATCCGACTGGTTGGACGCCCTATGCCCGAGGCGACAATTCACGGTGTCCCCACACCCCTTGTGGCAGACTTGCAGATAGGGCCGATGATGTGCCAAAGCCCGGCTCTGAGCAGATACGAGAAGGAAGCCGATATATGCCCAAGGTGAATACACAGAATGATGTGCTGCATGTGGTGGGCGGCAGACCCCTGCACGGTACCATCCAGATCCGCGGGGCCAAGAACTTCGTCAGCAAGGCCATGGTGGCGGCCCTTCTGGCTCCTGGTGTTTCAGTGCTGAAGAACGTTCCTGAGATCCGCGATGTCCATGTGGTCTCGGATCTGCTGAGGCTGCACGGGGTCAAGGTGGATGTTCGTCCCCAGGAGGGTGTGGTCACCATCGATGCCAGTCATGTGGAGCTGGCCGACGTGGCTGATGTAGACACCCTGTCGGGCTCTTCCCGCATTCCCATCCTCTTCTCCGGCCCGCTTCTGCATCGGATAGGGGAGGCGTTCATCCCCGTTTTGGGCGGATGCCGCATCGGCAGCCGGCCCATCGATTTCCATCTGGAGACCCTGCGCAAGCTGGGGGCCAATGTCGACAAGGAGCATGAGGCCGGCATACACATCACGGCGCCCAATGGTCTGCATGGGGCCAAGATTCACCTGCCCTACCCTTCGGTGGGCGCCACGGAGCAGACTCTGCTGGCAGCCGTCATGGCCGAAGGGCGCACTGAGCTGTCAGGGGCGGCCACCGAGCCCGAAATCATGGACCTGGTGGCGGTCCTGCAGAAGATGGGTGCGCAGATTTCCGTGGATGTGGACCGGACCATCCGCATCGAGGGGGTGCCATCCCTCAAGGGATTCACCCATACCTCCTTGCCCGACCGGATTGAGGCCGCTTCCTGGGCCTCAGCCGCCTTGGCCACCCATGGCGACATTATGGTCAAGGGCGCCCATCAGCCCGATATGATGACCTATCTGAATGTCTTCCGCAAGATCGGCGGCCAGTTCGACGTGCGCGACGACGGCATCCGCTTCTGGCATCCGGGCGGCGACCTGCGGCCCGTGGCCATTGAGACCGATGTGCATCCTGGGTTCATGACCGACTGGCAGCAGCCGCTGGTGGTCGCTCTGACCCAGGCCAAGGGTCTTTCCATCGTTCACGAGACCGTCTACGAGAACCGCTTCGGCTTCACCGAGCCCTTGATTCAGATGGGCGCCACCATCCAGCTCTACAAGGAGTGCCTGGGGTCCCTTCCCTGCCGCTTCCAGCAGCGCAACTTCAACCATTCGGCGGTCATCTTCGGGCCCACCCCGTTGACCGGCCAGGACATCGATGTGCCCGACCTGCGTGGCGGCTTCAGCCACCTGATCGCCGCGCTGACGGCCTCCGGTCCCTCCACCGTCCACGGCATCTCCCTGATCGATCGCGGCTACGAAGACTTCCGCGACAAGCTGCTGGCCCTGGACGCGCAGATCGACTGATCCGGCAGGCATAGATGGCTTCCAAAGGCAAACCTTCCCCGCGCTCTGCGGTACCGGCCCTGTCCGACCAGCAGGTGGCCCTGTTGGCCCAGCGGCACAGGTTGGTGGATCCAACCCGCTACTATCCCACTGGACACCGCATACCGGCCCTGGATGAGATAGACGGTCAACACCCTGTGGGGACTACCCGTCTGTTGCGCGGAGTCTCCCAGGTGGTGCGAGACTCCTGCCGGGTCTATGCCTGGGGCCTGGAACGGGTGCCGCAGAGCGGTACCTTTATCACCGCAGCCACCCATGTGACCCAGTTTGACGTTTTCATTCCCATGATGGCGCTCTTCCACCTGGGTCGTCGTCCCCGATACATGGCCAAGGCCGAAATGGCCCATTGGCCCCTTATCGGCAGCTGGTTCCGCATGGTGGGCATGCAGCCGGTGGAGCGCAAGTCAGGTAAGGCCAGGTCGATTGAGGAGGAGTCGATCAGCATTATCACTTCGGGCAGGCCACTGACCATTTGGCCCGAGGGAACCGTGACCCGTGATCCTCTGAAGTGGCCCATGTCGCTTAAGCCCGGTGTCGGATTCATCGCCCTGGAAGCCTCGCGACAGCTGGGTCGCATGGTTCCCCTGTATCCCAGCATCACCTGGGGGGCGGCTTCGATCAATCACAAGTGGCCCTGGCCTCGAAAGAACGTGGTCATGTGCTATGACCGGCTCCTTGACTATTCCGACCTTCTGGAAGACGTGGATCAGTGGGGAGCGGAACCCCCCAAACAGTCCGTGCATGCCCTCTGTGTCCGCCTGCGCAACCGGATGGAGGAGGTCATGGCCGAGATCCGTGGCGAAGAGCCCCCAGCGGCTGGATACTTCGATTACGTGACCATGACCCGTCGGCCCAGAAGCGAGCAATAAGGCCGGAACCCGCCTCTAATTCCAGCTGCCTGGCGGCGGTGTCATAGGATGGTAGAGACAAGAATAAGGCTGCTGGTCGGCGTTCCCGTGCGCACGGCATTATGCAAAGGAGAATGATGACGAAGATCGCGGTATTGGGAGCAGGCGCATGGGGAACCGCTTTTGCCCAGGTATTGGCTGACGCAGGCAATCAGGTGATCATGTGGGACATTGACCCGGATGTCGTGGACGAAATCAACAGCAAGCGTTCGAATGCCCGCCGCCTGCCGACCGTGGAAAGGCTGCCCGATGCCATCAGCGCTGAGGGTGACCGGGCCAAGGCTGTCTCGGGGGCTGAAATCGTGATCGTGGCCATAGCCGCTCAGCATGCCTGTGAGGCCTTGACGGAATTCAAGGGTCTGCTGGGTCATGATGCCATTGTGGTTTCCCTGATGAAGGGGATTGAACGGGGCACTGACAGACGGATGGATCAGGTGGTCCGCCAGACACTGGATCTGGACTCAGCCAGGTTCGCGGCTGTCTCCGGCCCCAACCTGAGCAAGGAGGTGGCCGCCCGCGAGCCGAGCGCCACCGTGGTCGCCAGCACTGATGCCGATACAGCCATGAGAGTAGCCCGTGCCTGCACGAACGACTATTTCAAGGCCTTCGTCTCGGACGATGTGATCGGCCTGGAAATGTGCGGGTCGCTGAAGAACGTCACTGCGCTGGCAGTCGGGATGTCACGAGGGGCTGGATTCGGGGAGAACACAGCCGCCATGATCCAGGCCAGGGGCCTGGCTGAACTCACTGCTCTGGGGGAAGCCTGCGGGGCCAAGTCCAAGACTTTCGCCGGTCTTGCCGGGGTCGGCGACCTGGTGGCCACCTGCGGTTCATCCCTGAGCAGGAACTACACCTTTGGCTTTAATCTGGGTCAGGGCAAAAGCCTTGAGGAGGCTACCCGCGTCAGCAAGGGTGTCGCCGAGGGCGTGCCCACCACCGATGCTGTCGTCGCCCTGGGCAGGCGTTACCAGGTGGCGACCCCGCTGGCTACGGCCATGAGCCATGTGCTGGGTCAGGGTCTGAGCTGCCGGGGCATGATCGACGAGCTGTTCGGGGGGCAGATCACCACAGAGTGAGTCTGGCGGCCATCAGAACATTCTGATGACTATAGAGGGCGCGAAGACTTTGAAGCCGGCGCTACCAGCATTGTGCTTAACGATATATGGTTTTCCGGATCAATCGCGTGTCTGACTTGTCCGGTGCCTTCGTCAGCTCGACCATGCCTGTTCGTGCCAAGCTTGTGGATGAGCGACCCTGACCAGGCCTTGCTGCCCGCCAAGGGGATATTCTGCTGTCTTGAGTGGTGTATCTGCCCGAGCAGATGCGTGAGGCTCGAATGCATGTCCAGGATGAGGAAAGCCGAGGGATGATGGTCAGGAAACGTGTTGTGGTGCTCTATGGCGGGCGTGCCGACGAACATTCCATATCCTGCGTGTCAGCGGCCGGCGTGCTCAATGCCATCGATACCGACCGGTATGAGCCCGTCCCCATCGGCATCACCAAGGACGGTCGATGGACCATCGGCGGCCAGGATCCCAGGCAATGGGGTCTGGGCGATGCCAGTCTGCCAAGGGTGCAGATAACCGAAGGCAGCCGTCCGGTCATCCTCGACATGGCCCGTGGCAGGGATGGGTTTCTGATCGGCGACCATGCCGACCTGGTCTCTGGAGCCCAACCTTCCGGGGCAGTCGGTTCCCTGGAGCCTTTGGGGCATGTTGACGCGGTCTTTCCGGTGCTCCACGGCCCATACGGTGAGGATGGCACCCTACAGGGTCTGCTTGAAATGATGGGCCTGCCCTACGTTGGGTGCGGGGTCTTCGCCTCTGCCGCATGCATGGACAAGCACTATACCAAGATTCTGCTCAGCCAAGCCGGCATACCTGTGGCTCCTGGCATCACCATAGACTCCCGTGAACAGCGATCCGGAGCCGGCCTGCTGGCCGCTGTGGAAAAGGCAGAGCTGCATTACCCGCTCTTCATCAAGCCCTCCCGTGCGGGATCCAGCTTTGGCGTGGTCAAGGTGGAAGAGCCCAAAGGCGAAGCCCTGGCTGCTGCGGTCGCCGAGGCAGCAAAGCATGACTGGCGGGTTCTGATAGAGGAGGGCATTGAGGGGCGGGAGATCGAGTGCGCCGTGCTTTCATCGAGCAAGGACAGAAAGCCCCGTACAGCCTGGCCAGGCGAGGTGGTACTGGACAAGGCTGATCAGGACGAGGCCTTCTACGACTTCGACAGCAAGTATGTGGACTCTTCCGCCTCCCATGTAGAGGTTCCCGCCGACCTGCCGGAGGAGACTCTTCAGAAGGTTCGCGACCTGGCTGCCAAGGCCTTCAGAACCGTGGACGGCGCCGGTCTGAGCCGTGTCGACTGCTTTGTGACGTCCCAGGGCAGGGTCATCGTCAACGAGATCAACACCATGCCTGGTTTCACGCCCATCTCCATGTATGCCAAGGCCTGGGAGGCCACCGGGATTACCTACACCGATCTGATTACCGAGCTGATTGAGGGTGTATCTGCCTGACGCGGAGTCGCCTGCGGAGTTTGAGGCGTCTCGTGAGAGGAAAGATGCCGTTTTGCATTTCTCCCGCAGGATGAGAGGATCATCTGGTTAATACTCAACGTCTTTTGTTTGGAGCTCGGCCTCCTGGACCAGGTAGTCCTGGCCCGCCAAAGCGCGGGTGGCGGCATCCTGCATATCGGCGGCGATGACGCCCTGCTTGGCGAACATGACTACCTGGCCCTTGATGCCGTAAGGGGTGAAGCCCTGGAGCTGGACGATGGGCGGGTTGGATGGCATGGCCATATTCCTGGTTGCCTGGGCCACGACCTGTGCAATGGAACGGGAGGACTTGGCTATATCGGCATCCCCTCGCAGGGTGAAGGGAACCGTGGTGGCGGCCTCGCCTGCCTCGGTGATCTTCTCAAGCGCCGTGGTGTTGAGGATGGAGTTGGGGATCAGCAGCTGGTTGCCGGTCCTGTCGATGACGATGGTATGGCGCCAGGTCACATCGCGGACGGTTCCGGTGGTGCCTTGGATGGTGATGATGTCGCCGGGCTGGACCACCTTGCTGACCATCAGTCCGAAGCCGCCGACGATGTTGGCGATTGTATCCTTCAATCCGAAGGAGAGGGCCAGGCCGCTGACGCCTAGGGCGGCGACCACCGTGGATGGGTTGATTCCGAAGACGGGTTGCAGGACGGTGGCAGCGGCGAAGATCCAGATCAGGGCGCGGACGATGTTGACGAAGATGGAGGCACTGGGCAGGTTGGTTCGTTCCAGGGCACGTCGCATGGCCGCCGCTACGATCTTGGAGATCAATGCAGCGCAGACAGCCACGACGATCAGCAGGATGATCTTTCCGAAATTCTGGCGGAACCAGTAGATGACGGCATCGCTGAAGCTGGAGATGGCCTGTTCCGACCTTCCCATGGGATCCTTGTCCGGATCGACGCTTGTAGTGGCAAGATTGACGGTCAGATTCATGAGGCCTGGACCTCCGGCTCGTTTCCAGCGCTGTCTGTTAGGGGCTTGTCCATCCACATGTGCGGACATCCCTCGTCCTGATCGTGAATGCCCATATCCCGATACCCTAAGGACTTATAGAAGCCCGCTACCCGTTCTTGGGCATGGAGTGTGAGCCGGTCGGCCCCGTGGCTCCGAGCGGTTTCCTCAGCCTTGCCTACCAAATTGGCGCCCCAATGTTGGCCGCGGTAGGGCTTTAGAACAGCCAAGCGGCCAAGTGTCCATGTCTTGCCCTGGTCGGGGAAGACTCGGCATACTCCGACGGGTTCATCCCCGTCATAGGCCACGATATGGAGACTGGCATCGTCGGTTCGGTCGAACTCGTTGTGAAAACCCTGCTCTTCCACGAATACGGCCTTACGGATGGCCTTGGCATCCGCGGGAATGGCCTCGCTCACCTCATACCGCATGCTTCCTCCTCGCCACGGTCCTCCGCTGTCTCCAATCTACCAAGCTTGACCCTCGGCATGAACGGATGTCCGCAACCGGACGACGAACGGTCCCTGCGACTGTCGGCTGTCTGACCCAGACGATTACATGGATGAGGACTCTGCAAGCAGTGCGGGCTTGCAGCAGTGACACTGAAGTGACGCGGGAACGATGGGATGGCCATGGACGAAGACTCGAAACTGACAGGTGTGGCGGCCGCCAGAGCCGCTAAAGGGAATCGGCGCTCGCAGCGGGAGCGGATGCTATCTGGCGAGCTCTATGATGCCTCGGATCCTGAATTGAGCCAGCTGCGGGTCAAGGCCCACGAACTTTGCCGTCTTTTCAACGCATCTTCTGAGCAGGAGCGGGACCTGCGCAGCCGGCTTCTGGATGATCTGGTGCCCGAACACGGTCAGGATTTCGACTGTATGGGGCCCATCTACTTCGACTACGGATGTTTCACCAAGCTCGGCTCGCGCATCTTCGCCAATTTCAACTTCACTGTTCTGGATACCTGCCCTGTGCAGATTGGCGACGATGTGATGATCGGCCCCAACGTCACCCTGGCCACCCCCTTGCATCCCCTACGGTGGCAGGAGCGAAATCTGAGGCGCCATGAGGATGGCTCCCTCTACGACTACGAGTTGGGCGCTCCAATAACCATCGGATCCAACTGCTGGCTGGCATCAAACGTGACTGTGGCCGGGGGAGTGACCATCGGCGATGGTGCGGTTATCGGGGCCGGATCCGTGGTCACCCATGACATCGCACCTGACTCCCTGGCCGTGGGTGTGCCCTGCCGGGTAATCCGGACCATCGCCGAGGCTGATCGGATGGAACTGCCAGAGGAGGGCTGAAGGCCTCCTGGTTTGGCGCAGCATCCATGCTGGCCAGCTGCTGGGCTATGGTCTGTGGGTCTCCGCCCGGGCAAGCAGCCTGAATGCGCCCGTCCTGGAGGAAGATGACCCGGTGGGCGCGGGCGGCGACGTTGGGGTCGTGGGTCACCATGAGAATGGTCTGGCCGCTGCGGACGGCCAGGTCGAACAGGTCCATGACCTCCCGCGAGCTATGGGTGTCTAGGGCGCCCGTGGGCTCGTCGGCCATGATGATCTCCGGGCTGGCGGCCAGGGATCTGGCGATGGCCACGCGCTGCTGCTGGCCTCCGCTCATGTCAGCTGGATAGGTGTTGGCATATCCCTCTAAGCCGACGTTCGACAGGGCAGACAGGGCTGCTTGGGCGGAGATTTTCCTGCCGCCGAAGAGGCTGGACAGCATGGTGTTCTGCAAACAGGTGAAGGCGTTGACCAGGTTGTAGTCCTGGAAAACGAAGCCGATATGGTCGCGCCGGAGCCTGGTCAGCTCTTTCTCTTTCATTCGGGTCAGGTCCTCCCCGGCGATGGCCACTCTGCCCTGCCTGACCTGGAGCAGTCCCGCGGCGCAATAGAGGAGGGTCGATTTGCCGGCGCCCGAAGGTCCCATGATGGCCGTCCAGGTTCCCGCCTGACATTCCAGGCTGATCTCGTCCAGCACCCGGGCGCCCTGCTTCTGTCGCGTTCCGTAGTCGTAGCAGATCTTGTCCAGAATGAGCGGTTGTGCGTATGGATCCTTGATCGCCCGATGCTGCATCGTTGCCTCACTTTCAGTCGTCATCTGCCTAGTTTCTACCTCTATAAGACCATGGCGAGAGCTCCTGTCAGGGTGTTTTCAGGGTCGAATCGGGGACGATTCAGGGTTGTGGTCTGCAGGATTCGCATTCCCTTCTGAAGGGTATGTATCGTGAACATAGAGGGGACGTATTGCTTGCCGGAGGGGGGATGATAGGGATTCAGCGACCACCTGCTTCCTTGGAATTGCAAGGAAGCAACCGTCGGTTGACAGAAAATATTGGTGTCTTTGTCTGGTGCAACCCAAAGCTGGTGGCGGTCGGAGCCCTGCACGTTTCATCATGGTCTCGTCGCTGGTTGAATCGGCAATCTGCCGATCTGGAGAAAGAACATTATGAGTTTCAGAACCAATGTGCAATATCTGCGTTCGCAGCGCAACATGACTCAGGAGCAGCTGGCCATGCTGGTGGGGGTATCCCGTCAGGCGGTGTCCAAGTGGGAGTCGGACAAGGCGTATCCTGAGATGGACAAGCTCCTGGCCATCTGCGACCTCTTCGGCTGCACCCTTGATGACCTGGTTCTAGGCGATGTTCGGCAGCCGGGTTCCGGGCAGCGTGCGTCCAGGCCGGACCATCAGGATGCCGCACAGACGACTTCGACAACGCACACGACTATACCTGTCCAGTCTGTTTCGGAAGACGTGACCGGCTACGCCTCCTTCAGTAATGCCTACAGCCTGCGGATGGCTTTCGGCATCGCCCTCATCATGCTGGGACTGGCTTTCGCCGGTCTCTTCGCCGCAGTCAGCCAGCCGACTGACGCACAGAATGGTCTGGCCTTCCTTGCTCTGATGATCGGCATCGTCCTGGGCCTGGCCTGTTTGATACCGGCGGTTTCCGCCAGAAGGGATTTTCGCCGCCGGCATCCCTATGTAGCGGATTTCTATACCGATGAGGAGCGCTCGCGAGTTTACCGGCAGACTACCTGGGAGTTGGTCTGCGGTCTGGCTGTCGTGCTCCTGGATGTGGGGATCAACTCTGCCGGATACCTGATCTGGGGCTGGTCCGATCAGGTCAGAGGGTTTGTCTTCTTCCTTCTTCTGGCTCTGGGGGTCTTCCTACTGGTCCACGCTGGAACAAGCCATAGGATGATGAACCTCCGGGTCTACAACAGGCAGGTTGATTCCGTCGATGACGGTCGCTGGGATACTTACCGGTATGAGCACCGGATAAGCAATGCCATCAGCGGAACCATCATGGGTCTTTGTACGCTGGTGGCCCTGACCATGCTCTTCTCGGGCAATTACGACAACCTCTTCGGTTGGCGCATCCCGTTCTGGGCCATCTGGATCATCGGCGGGGTGTTCTGCGGGGTGCTCCAGTCTCTGATCGGCATCTTCCGCAAGCCTCCTCGTGCATGAGACCGTTGATTTGCCTTCCCTGGTGGAATGTAGTAGTCTAACAAAGTTGTGTGTTCATCCGTGGCCTTGTGCTGCGGGTCGGAACACCTGGGACGACTTGGAAAACAACGTAAAGGAAGTCATCATGGCAGCTCGTTGCGCGGTGTGCGGCAAGGGCCCGCAGACCGGTTACAGTGTTTCTCATTCGCATATCCGGAACAAGCGCATCTTCCGCCCCAACCTGCAGTCGGTGCACACCACCGTTGATGGTCAGAATGTGCGTCTGCGCGTCTGCGTCAAGTGCCTCAAGGCCGGCAAGGTGCAGCGCATCGCCGCCTGAGTGCGGTTCGTCGGTCGTATATGGACCCCCGGGGGCATAAGCTCCGGGGGTTCTTGTCATCCTGAGGGATGATGGTCGGCGCTTGCGGGAGGTGATCGGGTATGTCGGCAGTGGCTCGTGTAGGTCTGCACAGCACCGTGGCCTCGCTGGTGGCCAACAGGCGTCGGGTGAGCGCTCTCAAGGCTCTGGGCGTGGTCACGGTCGGGGATGCGCTGACCTACTATCCTTTCCGCATTACCGATCCCATGCAGATCACCACTATTGCCGGCATTCGGCTGGGTGAGCCCTGTGCCTTCGCCGCCCGGGTTGATCAGGTGCGTCTGGTGCCGCTGAGCGGGCACCGGGGTTTTCGGCTGGACGTGATGGTGGATGATGCATCCTTCGTCAGCGGTCGGGGCGGCACTCCGCTGTCGGTCAGGCTGGTTTTCTTTTCTCACAAGAAGCCCTATATGGACTGGATGGTCCGTCGGCTGCAGGTGGGGGCGGATCTGGTCGTGGCCGGTGAGCCCGGCATCTACATGGATCAGCTCCAGTTCACCCATCCCGAGACCCTGGTTGTCGCCGATGCTGATCAGGAGGTTTCAGCGGACGCTTCCCGGCCTGATGCGGCCAGCCTTGACGAGGCCCTGGAGCGGGTCCGTCGACCGCGGCCGGTTTATCATGCCAGCTCCCGCATCTCCTCAGACCATATTCACGATGTCATTCTGGGTTTTCTGCGTCTGCTGGCGCAGGCCGATGATGCATCTGGCACCATCCCTGCAGCCGGTGCCGCAGAAGAGGAACACAACAGTGCCGAGGTCCGCATCAATCCAGAAGCGTTGGGTCGGGCTATACCCGATGTGCTGCCCGAGCAGATCCGTGTCGACCAAGGGCTGATGCATCGTGCTCGTGCCCTGCTGGGCATGCATGCGCCCGACAGCCCTGACGACTTCGCTGCGGCACGCAAGACCCTGCGCTATGAGGAGGCCTTCGTCTCGCAGACAGCCCTTCTGCAGACCCGCCGACAGACCCAGCAACAGCCCACTTATCTATGCGCGGATTCGGGTGCCGACCGTCCAGACACCCTGCCTGCCCGTTTCATCGACTCTCTGCCATTCCAGCTGACCGATGGCCAGCGTCAGGTCATCAATGATATCGGCGTCGACATGGCCAAGGATCAGCCCATGCAGCGGCTTCTGCAGGGCGAGGTCGGCTCCGGCAAGACCGTGGTGGCCCTGGCAGCCATGCTCCAGGCGGTTCAGGCTGGTCATCAGGCTGTCTTGGTGGCTCCCACCCAGGTGTTGGCCGAGCAGCACTATGCCTCCATCGGCGGCATGCTCAAGGCCATGGGCACCGATGTGACCGCTACTGCCGTCGAAGGCCGCCATAAGCCTGTGGACAACGTCACCATGATTCGTATGACGGATCAGCTGGTGCTGCCTCTGGTGCTGTTGACCGGAGGCATGAGACTGGCCCAGCGCCGTTCCGCTCTGGCTGTCTCGGCTTCGGGCCGTCCCTGCATTGTCATCGCCACCCATGCGGCCTTCTCCAAGACCTTCCAGGCCCCCAATCTTGCCCTGACTGTTATTGACGAGCAGCATCGTTTCGGGGTTGAGCAGCGCGAGGAGCTACGCCGCAAATCCGAGCGCGTTCCCCATCTGCTGATCATGACCGCCACGCCCATCCCGAGAACAGCCGCCATGACCTGGTTCGGCGATTTGGACATCTCCGCCCTGACCGAGCTGCCCAGCAACCGGAAACCGGTCCGCACGCACGTCATCGCCGAGTCTGACGGACCGACCATGGGCGCCATGTTCCTGCATCTGCGCCGACGGATCGAGGCTGGGGAGCGGGCCTATGTCATCTGCGCCCGCATCGATGATGAGGACGACCCTTCGGCCTCCTCAGACCGCTCCGGCCAATCCAGTGCGTCTGACTCCCAACCTGAACTGCTGGTTGAGGAAGGCCAAGGTGATGGCCAGCGTCCGCCTCTACACTCGGTGGTTGAAATGAGTCAGCGACTGGCTGCCCTGCCGCAATTCCAAGGCATTGCCATGGCCACGCTGACTGGTCGGGATGACGACGCCACAAAGAATGCTGTTATGGCGGATTTCGCCTCGGGTCGCACCCCCCTGCTGGTAGCCACCACTGTGGTGGAGGTGGGGGTGGATGTGCCCCAAGCCTCCTGCATTGTCATCTTTGATGCCGATCGGTTCGGGCTCTCCCAGCTTCATCAGCTGCGTGGCAGGGTGGGTCGCGGCGGCACTGACTCTTGGGCTTTCCTGATTTCGCGCGCCCCTGAGGATTCTCCAGCTGCCGAGCGGCTTGAGGTCATTCGTGACACTACGGACGGGGCCAAAATCGCAGAGGAGGATATCCGCATCAGAGGAGCCGGCGACGTGTTGGGCGATGCCCAGTCCGGTGGCCATTCCTCCCTGAAGCTTCTGCGGGTGGTCACCGATGCGCCCATGATCGCCCGTGCCCGCACCCAGGCAGGCCAACTCCTGGAATCCGACCCCACTCTGGTCGGGCAGCCCGAGCTGGCTGGCGCTGTCTTGGACTTTATGAGAGGCAACGAAGGTTTCCTGGTCTCCAGCTGAAAGGACAACAGACCATATGCACATCATCGCCGGCCGCTTCAAGGGATTCCCCATTCCCGCAGCACTCAAGGGCACCCGGCCCACCACCGATCGGACCAAGGAGGCCATTTTCTCCCATCTGGAGTCCGGAGGCCTGCTGTCCGGTGCCCGGGTCTTGGACCTGTTCGCCGGCACCGGGGCCTTGGGATTCGAAGCCCTATCCCGCGGTGCCCAGAGCCTGGTGGCTGTGGAGTCTTCTGGTCGTGTCGCCGGACTGCTGTCACGCTCGGCCGCAGGGTTGCGACATCATCCTGCCTGGGATTCAGCCATGGACATTCGCGTCAGCAGAAACCGTGCCGAGCGCTTTGTTCGTCCCCTCTCCTCCGGTCATGAGGATGCAGGTCTGTCCGAGGCCTGCTTCGACCTGGTCTTCATGGATCCGCCTTACGATCTGTCGACGGAGGACTGCCAAAGCATTATGACCGGTTTGACTGGCCGAAAAATGGTGGACGATAGAGGCATGATCATTCTGGAGCGATCGACACGTACCCCGTGGCCCGCGGCTCCTCAAGGATGGACCACTGATCAGGCCCGCACCTATGGGGAGACAGCAGTCTACTATCTGACAGCCCGCTGATCATCCATGGAATTTGACGGCTGATCCAGAGGTCTCGGATGCGTTTCCCGTGTGTCCCAGCCCAGGTCTTCCAAGAGACGGCGGTCATGCTTATTGAAGGTTGAGCAGTCCAAGCGGGCAATCAGGTCGGGACGGATCCGATTGGTCCGCCTGATGGCCTCATCGCGCCGGAACCGGTCCACCTTTCCGTGGTCGCCGCTGGTCAGTATCTCGGGCACGGCCATGCCACGCCAGGTTGTGGGGCGTGTGTACTGGCGATATTCCAGCAGGGGCTCATCACCTGTGTAGGATTCCTGCACGATGGATTCCGGATTGCCCATGAACCCAGGCAGTAGCCGGGTGATGGCCTCCAGCATGACCGAGACGGCCACCTCGCCCCCATTGAGCACGTAGTCGCCGATGGAGTACTCCCGGACGTCGATCCCCTGATTCCGGTAGTAGTCGGGGATGCGTGCGTCATAGCCTTCGTAGCGGCCGCAACCGAATACCAGCCTCTCCGCCCGTGACAGTTCGGTTGCATCGGCCTGGGTGAACAGGGGTGCGGATGGGTTGGGGAAGATCAGGACTGGACCGGCCGCACCAGCCTTGTAGCTGTCTGCCGGTGAATCGGCCTCGGCTGCTGTGCCATCGCTTTTCTCGCCGGACCTCTTCATCGCTTCTTTTTGTCCATTAACATCAGCGGTGTTGGCTGTCTGGTCCGAAGGCGGTTGTTGCTGAGTCGGTCCATCTGGCATGCCCAGCAGATCGTCCAGGCACTGACCCCAAACTTCGGGTTTCATGACCATACCTGCTCCGCCGCCAACCGGCGTATCGTCCACGGAGTGGTGCACGTCATGGGTCCAGTTGCGCAGATTGTGGGCGTGTATGGCCACCAGACCTTTCTCTTGGGCCTTGCCTAGCAGACTGAGTCCAGTTACGTCAAAATACTCGGGAAAGACAGAGACGATATCGATTTGCATGTCACCAACTCTACCCAAGCCTGTTCGGGTCGGAATCGGGCACGGATTGGTACACCTATGAGTGTTACACTGTCTGGGTCTTCAAGTCGCGTATGAATCCGGCTTGGGAGATGTCATCAACGCAGCCAGAGAGCTATAACCGTTGCGCAAACAGCAATGAGAGCGGCATCGGATGATGCCATGCCGTACGGATCCGTGGAGATGGCTATGCGAACAGTCTGATGCTTGAGGAGCGGACGGTCCATGGTCGACCATGTTGATAAGAGAACAAAACTGCTGATTACCGGCACTGCCGGGCTCGCCTTCTGCGGGGTCCTTTTGGAGACCTCGCTGAACGTCACTTTTCCGGAGATGACCCGGTACTTCAACACCGGACTGGGCACGGTCCAATGGCTGACTACCGGCTATCTGCTGGTGGTGGCACTGACGGTTCTGGCTGCCGCTTGGCTGGAACACTCATTCACAACCCGCACATTGATTTTGGCCAGCGTAGGAATATTCCTGGGCAGCGACCTGATGTGCATTCTTGCTCCATGTTTTCCCCTCCTTATGGCGGGGCGCCTCCTGCAGGGCATCAGCACTGGTATCGTTCTTCCCCTGGTCTTTTCCCTGATCATGAAAAAGATACCTCTTCACATCCAGGGTCGTTACGTGGGCAGCGCCGGCATGGCGGTGGCACTGGCGCCCTCCCTGGGTCCGACCTTTGGTGGAGCCGTTATCCAGGCCTTATCCTGGCGGGCCATCTTTCTGATCGTGCTGCCCATTGAGCTGGTATTCGGGATTATTGCCCTCATCTCGGTTGACAGGGAGAGCGCCCATGTCGGTCCTTTCGCCTGGCTCCAGTTCCTTCTTCTGGGTATTTTCCTGACCAGTCTGACCATGGGTCTGAGCACCTTGGATGTGCATGGTCCAATCACCTGGCTGTCCTTGTTTATTGGTGCCCTGGCACTTGTTGCAGGGGTCTGGACTCTTGTGCGCCAGCGGACCAGGCTGATCAACATCGCGGTCTTCCGGAACCGTACTTTCACCTTTGCCTTGATCCTCTACTTCCTGGTCCAGTTTGTTCAGATAGGCCTGACGTTCATCTTGCCCAACATGGCCCAGTCCGTCCTGGGAGAGACCTCTACCGTCGCCGGCCTGCTTCTGCTGCCAGGAAGCCTGCTCTCCGCACTCTGCCAGCCCATCACAGGCGGCTATCTGGATGGCCATGGCCTGCGTGGACTGCTTGCGGTGGGAAGCACTGCCTTCTTCCTCTCGGCCTTAGGCTTCCTGGTCCTCAGCCGGCACTTGTCCGTCCCGCTGATGGTCCTTCTCTACGCCTGCTACATGGTCGGGCAGGCTTGCGTCTTCAACAACCTGCTCACAGTCGGGCTGCAGCATATCCCAGCCAAACTGGTGCCTGACGGCAACGCGCTCTTCAACACCCTTCAGCAGTATTCAGGCGCCGCCTCGACCGGCGTCCTGGCTGCAATCATCACTGGCATGCCCAAGGCCAGAGGGATCCATGCCGGTCCTCAGGCCTTCCAGTTCGGCGCCGTCTGGGCTTTCGTCTTCGTCTTTCTCATCGTCCTGGGCATCCTCCTGGTGGCATGGTTCCTGGAGCGCAGCCTGGCCGATCAGGATAGGGATGGGATTCAGGTTGCATGACCTCTGATTCCTTCTGAAGGGTTGATGGTGTTAATGCAGGACTGAAATGCCGATCCAGACGGCCCAGCCTATCGCAAGGACCAGGTAGGGCCACCAGTGCATGCGGGTGATGGCCACGAACTCCCGGATGAAGGCGGTCGGCCAGTAGTAGCCCTTGGTGTGGGAGCCGATTCCGTCGGCATTCAGTCCGACCTTACTGGCGTATTCGCTGGCCCGGAAGACGTGGTAGTCGCTGGTGACCAAGGCTACCCGGTAATGCTCAGGTCCGGTGCCCATCTCGTAGCGGTCGTCCAGGATCTGCTTGGAGTAGCGCAGGTTCTCCAGGGTTGTGGTCGATCTGTCCTCCATGATGATGGCCTCGGCTGGCACCCCGCAGGAGTTGCGCAAATACTGAGCCATGGCCCTTGCCTCGCTGATCACCTCGTCGGGGCCTTGCCCGCCGGAGACCACGAAGCGCCCCAGGCGCCCCTGCCGCTTCCAGAGGTCTACAGCCTTGTCCAGCCGTCCCCGGAGCAGAGGCGTGGGTTCTTCGCCGCGCAGACCTGCTCCGTGGACGATGATGTAGTCGTAGCGACGCTTACGGGGCAGCAGCCTGTAAAAACTGGAATAGAGCAGCAGGGCCAGGAAGGAGAAGAAGAACCAGGTGGCTTCCAGGTCGATCAGCCCAGCCAGCTTCTGCAGCCATGAGGGAGCGCCAAACCCTGCTAGGAGGGGCGAAAGAATCATGTAGGCCACCACGGCCAGCGCCAGTAATCCGGGCAGCAGAGTGGTCAGGGAGATCCCCTCGTGTCGGATGACGATGACCGTGTTGGCCAGCAGGAAGCAGATCACCAGCAGGGGAGAGGCAATGAGCAGGATGACCAGGGGCAGGATCAGCCAGCGCATGCCGAACTGCAGAAGAAGCGCTCCGCCCAGGGTCAGCAGCAGGAGCAGAAACCAGATGGCATTGCGGAACTGCCGTGGCTCCTTGTGCAGGTCCCAGAGGAAGAGCAGGCCGAAGATGATGGCGGGTGCATAGAGCAGGAGGAGCTGCATATAGTTGGTCATGCCTTGATTTCCCTTCCCGAGGACGAACTGGCAGGGTTTTATTCCACTGTAGCGAACAGACGAGCCGCCGCTCGTCCTTGACATGCCACTGCTTTCCAGCCTGCCGTGGTAGCATATATGTGGTAAATCTCACACGTTCAAAAGCTGAGGGTGGGCGATTCCCGACGGTGCGAATTCCAGGTCGATACCATGATAATGATGGGTCCTTTCAGGATTGCACATCGGTGCCTGCATGGGCGTGGTTGGTCGCAAGGCAGCGATGCGGTGGGAGGATCAGGGGTTCAAGTGATGTTGGGTTTCTCCGCGATCCGGAGATGGTTCGGACCTGGCGTGCAAGGTTGTAGAGAGGTGCGGTAATGAAAGTAGTAATATTCTCCACCTGCGTGGTGGACCTCATGTTTCCGAACGTGGGGAAGGCCATGGTGGAGGTGCTGGAGCGGTTCGGCTGCGACACCTACCTTCCAAAGGAGCAGATCTGCTGCGCCCAGCCCACCTTCAACAGCGGGTATGTCAAGGAGAGCATGCAGGTCATGCGCAACGAGGTTGATGCCCTGCTGAGCGTAGACGCCGACTACATCGTGGGTCCGGCGGGCTCCTGCGTGAATATGCTCAAGGAGCTGCCCTTCCATCTCAAGAACGACCCGGTCTATGCCGCCAAGGCCCAGACCATGGCTGACAAGACCTATGAGTTCTCGCAGTTCCTCTATCGTGTGCTGGGTGTGCTGGATGCGGGCGCTGAGCTTGATGCCGTGGCCACCTACCACCGCTCCTGCCACATGACACGGCTGCTGGGGGAACGGACCAGCCCATTTGTTCTGCTTGACCACGTCAAGGGTCTGACCATGATCCCCCTGCCGCATATCGAGAACTGCTGTGGGTTCGGCGGCATGTTCTCCATGAAGGAGCCTGAGATCTCCAAGCAGATGGTGGATGAGAAGGTGAACGACGTGCTCAGCACCAATGCCAGCGTCCTCATCTCCTGCGATCCGGGCTGCCTGATGAACATCGGAGGCCGTTTCAACCGGCGTGGCGAGAAGATCACCATCATGCACCTGGCTGAGGTGCTCAATCACAACGTGGACATGAGCCGCGTCAAGTATGTGGAAGGCCGCTCTGCTGGCGATGGGGCTGCGGGCTCCGTCAGAGCCGCCAAGGAAGAGGGGGCTCTGGTATGAGCAGCATGGTCAATGGCAAGAAGGCCGCGCAATATCTGCGGACCAGCAAGGCTCCCTTCCTGACCAGGGTCAAAGAGTCCGAGCAGGACAAATTCGCCCAGCAGGCTGTGGCCAAGGCCCAGGATGCGCAGTGGGTCAAGCGTGAGGCCGCCCGCAAGGAACTTGGCAACTGGGAGCAGTGGCGCGACCTTGGCGAGCAGATCCGCCAGCACGTCATCCGCTACCTGCCTGACTACCTGGAGGAGTTCGCCGACAACGTGGAGAAGCGCGGCGGCCACGTCTTCTTCGCCCAGACCGACGATGAGGCTGCCCAGTACATCAAGCAGATCGCCATCGAAAAGAAGGCCAAGCACGTCGTCAAGAGCAAGTCCATGGTGACCAGCGAGATCAACCTGGATCCTACGCTGATGACGGTGCCCGGCCTAGAGGTGCTGGAGACCGACCTGGCCGAGTTCATCCTGGAGGAGGACGACTGGGACCAGCCCACCCATCTGGTCTTCCCTGCCCTGCACAAGAACCGCGAACAGGTTCGTCAGGTTTTCGAGAAGAAGCTGGGTTACAAGGGCGACAATGACCCCCAGCACATGGCTCGCTTCTCGCGCAAGGTTCTGCGCAAGCACTTCCTCGAGGCCGACATGGGCATCACTGGCTGCAACTTCGCTGTGGCTGACACCGGCATGATCAACCTGGTGACCAACGAGGGCAACGCCGACCTGGCTATGTGCATTCCCAAGACCCAGGTGGTGGTCATGGGCATGGAGCGTCTGGTGCCGACCATGAAGGAGGCCGAGACCATGGATAACATGCTGGCCCGGTCCGCTGTCGGCCAGAAGCTGACCTCCTATCTGACCTACACCGCACCACGTACCGGCCAGGAGTCGGACGGACCGGACGATGTCTATGTGGTCATTCTGGATAACGGGCGCTCCAACGCTCTGGGAACGGTCTTCGAGCCTATTCTTCAGTGCATCCGTTGCGCCTCCTGCCTGAACGTCTGCCCCATCTACCGGCACATCGGCGGTCACGGCTACGGATCCATCTATCCCGGTCCTGTGGGCTCGGTGCTCTCGCCGGTGCTGGACGGTGGCTACGACGACTTCGGGGATCTGCCCTACGCCTGCAGCCTGTGCGCAGCATGCACGGCCACCTGCCCGGTCAAGATCCCCCTGCATCAGCTCATGATCGAGCACAGGCGGATTATGATGGATGATCAGTCCCAGGCCAATCTGATCGACGATACAGTCATGAGGGTCATGGGCCTGGGCACCGGCCATTCCTCGCTCTTCCGTACCGCCCTAGGGGTGGATCACACCATGCTGACGCCCATATCCAAGAAGCAGCCGGAGACAGCCAAGAACCTCTTCGCCAGTGATCGGCACGTGGAATGGATGCCCTTCGTCTTCGGCGGATGGACCAAGGTTCGTGATCTGCCGGATCCGCCCAAGCACGGGCAGAACTTCCGCAGTTGGTTCGCTCATCACAAGAAGGAGCAGCAGGCATGACCGATCGTGAGGTATTCCTGGACTACCTGGCCAAGAAGAGCGGACGGCCCCGCCACCAGCTCAAGGACCACCCTCTGGTGCCGGTCAACGACCTGCCGGAGACCACCCTGTCCGGCCACACCCAGGACGAGCTGCTGGAGATCGCCCGGAAGAGCAGCGAGGCTGTCCATGTGGACTTCCGCACCTGCACCAAGGCCGAGTTGCCCACTGCATTGGACGAGTTCATCGATTCGCGCAAGGACGACAGCGACCATGTGATGCTGCCCACCTCCGACCTGTTTGCGGATTTCGGCCTGGAGGAGTGGAGGGACGGTCTGAACCCGCCCGCCACTTTCTGGAAGCCGGGGGCCAGCCGCGAGGAGAACATCAAGACCGCCGACGAGTCCGGGACGGCCATAGCCTTTGCGGACTTCCTGCTGGCCGAGTCGGGCACCATCACCGTGGCTACCACCCCGGGTCAGGGCCGTGCCTTCCACTTCCTGCCGGTGCACTATCTGAGCATCATCCGCAAGTCGAAGATCCTGCCCCGAACACGGCAAGCCATGGACTACTATGATCCGGCCCTGGTCTCAGGTGAGCTCAAGACCTCCAACATCAACTTCATTACCGGCCCCTCCAACACGGGCGACATCGAGATGGTGATCGTGGTGGGCGTGCATGGCCCCCTGGATATGACATATCTTGTGGTTGAAGACATGTAGTTCTATAACATTTCCTGCTTAGGCAGGGCGCATTTCCCATATGTGGGGGTCAGCGGCTCGAAGAAGGACGCTGACCCCCACATACGCTTCTGCTGAAAGACGGGTTCAGACCAGGCCAGGCAGAAGCCCTCCAGGTGGGTCGATGGCCACGTACCCGTTTTCAATGTCAACCTGGGGTACCAGGGCTTCGACGAAGGGTATCAGCCCTTCCGCCTCCTCGTCGTCTTCTTTGGTGGTCATGCGGATCTGCAGCTGCTGCTGGGCTACGCCGTCCAGCACGTCGCTGACTTGGCCGACCACTCGTCCGGAGGGCTCGCCCAGAGAGTTGCCCGGAGCCATGCGAACCTCGAGTCCAATCAGATCCTCGGGATACCAGGCATCCTCCTGCGCCAGCTCCTCGGCTGGATCAGCCTGGACATACAGTTCGAGGCCGTTCAGCGCTTCGGAGGCGTTCCTGTCTTCCACCCCTTTGAAGAGGACGATCCAACGCTGTTTGAAGCGCCGGGAGGAGACTACCGTGAAAACCTGCCCGTCCTTGGTCTGCAACTGGGAGTCGGGGGCGAAGCGCCGCTCAGGCTCGTCGGTGTAGGCATATAGGTTGACCTCGCCCTTGAGTCCCTGGGCGCGGCCAATACGGCAGACCCTCAGCAACCTTCGCTGCTGAGGGTCCGGACCCTGCGGGTCGTGATTGGTGGACCGGCTGGGGCTCACCGGCGCACGTCCATGATGTCGACGCGCACCTTGTGGTCTGCCAGCGCCTGGATCACGGTGCGGATGGCGTTGGCGGTCCTGCCGCCCCTGCCGATCACGCGGCCAATATCCTCGGGGTTGACCCGCACCCGCAACAGTTCTCCGCGAGAGTTCTCGTGGGACTTGACCGACACGTCATCGGGAAAGTCCACGATGTTCCTGATCAGGTGCTCAACGGCCTGTGCAAGCATGATAGCCGGTCCTTCCAATCCTCAGTAAATATGCCTTACTCAGCTGCCTGCTCGGCCTGGGCGGCATCTGCCGACTCATCGGCCTTGGGGGCTTCCTTCTCCGCCTGGGCCTTGGCCTTGGCATCAGCCTCGGACTTGGCAGCCTTGAGCTTCTGAGCTTCGTTCTGTGCCTGCTCAATGCGGGCCTGGGCATCGATCTCGGCCTGGGGCACCTTCAGAGTGCCTTCCTTGCCGGGCAGATCCTTGAACTTCTGCCAGTCACCGGTGATCTTCAGAAGGTTGAAGACAGGGTCACTTGGCTGAGCGCCTACACCCAGCCAGTACTGGGCGCGCTCGGAGTCGATCTTGATTGAAGAGGGCTGGGTGTTGGGATCGTAGGTGCCGATCTCCTCGATGACCTTGCCATCGCGCTTCTTGCGGGAATCGACCACGACCACGCGGTAGAAGGGGTAGAACTTCTTGCCCATTCTCTTCAGACGAATTCTGGTTGCCAAAACGGCTCTCCTTGGTACTTGGTGTGCCCGGCGGCGTCTCCATGTGGGGCATGGTGGCGCTCCTGGCGTGTTCCTCACGGCCGTCGGAATGAGAGGGCTCCTCCGGACATGAATAACAGCAAAAGTATACCTCAACCGGGGGATATGGCGGGTGGTGAATTTGTATGGTGTTCAGAGCCGATGCGGCGGAGTCAGCCGGGCTACCAGCGCTCGGTGGTCGCTGCCTGGAATCCGTAGGGCGTGCATGGATTGTGGGACCAGGTCGCCGTCCGTCAGAATATGATCGATTTCAATCAACGAGGGCAGCGCGCTTGCCGATGGGAAAGTCAGGTGGCTGCCGGCTTTCAGATGCAAAGAAGCGTCATGCAGCCCGGATTTGGCCAGCATAGCCCGGAAGGTCGGATGCTGCAGGGTGGCGTTGCAATCGCCCATGACGATGGTGGGCACGGGTGGATGGGTCAGCCTGGCCAGGGCAGCGATGCCCATGCCCCACTGTTTGGCGCCTCGTTGGGGCGATTTAGGATGAACGCTGGCCACTCGGATCGGTCCGGAGCTGGTCTTGAGCTCGACTAGGGGTACTGCAGCTGCCGGAAGGTCCAGAGCCGATGGCGAGGCTTTGACGGGTTGGTGGGCCGAGAAGATGGCGTTGTAGCCGCCGTTGTCGTCAGGGCTAGCAGTACCCTGTGTCAGGTAGGGAAGGTGCTGATTCAGGCCTGCATCCTGGAGCGATTCCAGCAGCTTCCCCTTTACCTCTTGCAGGGCCAGCACTTCTACTCCATAGGTGCGCACGCAACGCACGACTTCTTCAGGATCAGCCCGGCCGAAGCGACAGTTCAGAGTCATGACGCTCAGTCCATGGTCGGAAGATGGTTGGCCGGTCCGGTCTGCTGGAGGTAGTCGGTAAAGCAGGCGTTGGCAGCTGACCAGAGTAAGTTCAATCAGCGCCAGCAGGCATTGGGGCCAGGCACCTGCGACGACCGTCCATATCAATATGACCGACAGGGGAACGGCCAAGAGGTCGATCAGAGCGATCAGCTCCACCAGAGGGCGGTGCCAATCAGCTCCGGCAGGGAGGAAGCGCAGGGCCATCCACAAGGCGATGAGCCCCAGGAGAATCCAGAGAAGGGTGTTCACGTGCCATTGTCTCCTGCAGGAGAGAGGGGTTTAGCGGCCGCCGAAGAGACCGCCCAGTCCGCCGCCAAGGTTGGGCGGCAGGTCCGGCAGGCCTTCAGGCATCTGCGGAGTTTCGGGGCGCTTGGCGAAGGCGGAGCCGCCGGAGGATTTGCCCTTGCCGGACAGGCGCTCGCGTAACGCCTTCTCTTCGGCCTCCCGCTTCATAGGATTGCCTGAACGGGAGCCCTTGCGGCCTTTCTTGCCCTTTTTGCCCTTCTTGCCGCCGCCAGCGCCCATGCCGCCCATGCCTGGGATCGAGCGGCTGCCATTGGTCATCCGCTTCATCATCTTGGCTGCCCGCTCGAACCGCTGCAGCAGGCCGTTGACAGCCGAGACCGTAGTGCCGGCGCCATAGGCGATCCGGGCCCGCCGCGAGCCGTCGATGATGCTGGGGTCGCGTCGTTCCTGGGGAGTCATCGACTGGATGATGGCCTGGGTCCGATCCACCTCCTTCTCATCGAACTGCTCAAGCTCTTTGCGGTGCTGGGCCATGCCCGGGATCATGCCCAGGATGCTCTTGAAGGAACCCAGCTTGCGAACCTGTTGGAGCTGCTCCAGAAAGTCGTCCAAACCGAAGCTGCCCTCGGACATCTTCCCGGCGGCCTTGCGGGCCTCCTCCTCATCGAACTGGCGCTGGGCCTGCTCGATCAGGGTCAGGATGTCACCCATGTCCAGAATGCGGGAGGCCATCCGGTCGGGGTGGAAGACCTCGAAGTCCTTGAGGCCCTCGCCGTTGGAGTCGAAGAGGATGGGCTTGCCGGTCACCGAGGCCACCGACAGGGCCGCACCGCCTCGGGCATCGCCGTCCAGCTTGGACAGGACCACGCCGGTGAAATCCACGCCCTGGTTGAAAGCCTTGGCTGTGGCGACCGCGTCCTGGCCGATCATGGCATCGATGACGAAGAGTATCTCGTCGGGGTGGACGGCATCGCGGATATTGCGGGCCTGCTCCATCAGCTCCTGATCCACGCCCAGCCGACCGGCCGTATCAATGATGACCACGTCATAGAGCTTGTCCTTGGCCACCCTGATCGAGTCGGCTGCCACTTTGACCGGATCGCCTGTGACCTGCCCCGGGGCTGCCAGCTCGGATCCGCTGGTCTGCACGCCTGGCTCGGGTGCGTATACCGGCACTTCGGCGCGCTCGCCGACCACCTGGAGCTGGGTGACCGCATTGGGCCGCTGCAGGTCGGCCGCCACCAGCAGGGGGGTGTGGCCGGCATCCTTGAGCCAGTAGCCTAATTTGCCGGCCAACGTGGTCTTGCCGGCACCCTGCAGGCCAGCCAGCATGATGACTGTGGGCGGATTCTTGGCGAAATTGAGCGGTCGATCCACTCCAGCGCCCAGGATGTCAGTCAGTTCGTCGTAGACGATGGAGACCACCTGCTGGGCCGGGTTCAGGGCCTTGGAGACCTCCTCGCCCAGGGCGCGTTCCCTGATGCGCCCGGTAAAGGAGCGCACCACGTCCAGGGAGACATCGGCATCCAGGAGGGCGCGGCGGATCTCGCGGATTGTGCCGTCGATGTCGGCCTCGGTCAGCTTCCCCTTGGAACGCAGATGGGTGAAGGCCTGGGAGAGCCGGTCGGTCAAAGATGAAAATGCTGCCATAATGCCCCAAGTCTACCTGTCAGCCGGGAGATTGGCCGGCAGCTCCGTAAGGCCTGCGCCCTGAGCCTACCAGACGTAGGAGGTTCGGGAGAATTCGATATTGACGGGCGAACGGTTGTAGTGCTTTGACTGTTGAGAAGTACGGAAACAATGGTTGAACACGGGTGTATCGATCACAAGAAGGAGAGTGAGAGGGTCTGAGCAGCTATATAGAAGAAAGATATGAGTCTACTTTGTGTCTTCTTGACATGGTGCCCAACCAGCTTCTATACTGAATCGAAACGATTCGACATTTCGGTTGCATCGACGGCATGGTCAACGTCTGCACTACGCCCGAAGTCGAAACCTTTCGACATGTTGAATCGCAGTAGATGGATGCAAGGATGCAAGGAAGTTAGGAGCCATCATGAAGATCAGAAGAGGGATCGGGGCGGCCTTGGCCTTGGCCATGTCGATCCTGCCGCTGGCGGCCTGCGGATCGGGGGGCGATGCTCCCCAGGAAGCCCATCCGTCCAGCATCAAAATCTGGTACTACGAGGAGCCCAGCAGCGGTCAGGCCCGGGGCTGGCTGAAGGCTGCCGATATCTTTACCCGACAGACCGGCATCAAGGTGGATTTCGAGGTAAAGTCATTCACGCAGATTGCCCAGAATGGCAGTCAGTTCCTCAACTCGGACGACGCCCCGGACGTCATGGAGTCCAATCGCGGCAACGGCTCGGCCGGGGTCCTGTCCACCCTGCAGCTGCTGACCGACCTGAAGCCCTATGTGCAGAAGTACGGCTGGGACAAGAAGGTGCGCGGCCAGGCGGCGGCAGTGGGCAAGTACGACAAGCGCGGCGTCATGGACGGGGATACCTGGTACGGGGTTTCCTCCTACGCGGAGATGCAGCGCGTCTACTACAACAAGGACTTGTTTGCCAAGTACAAGATTCCCATCCCGCAAACCTTTGACCAGTTCGTGGCAGCCCTCAAGGCCTTCAAGAGCCACGGCGTCACGCCCATAGCGGCCGATGCCCAGGAATATGGGGTGCTCTGGCTCTGGTGGCAGCTGGCCATGACCAAGGCCGATGCCCAATTCGTCGACGACTGGCAGCTCTACAAGCATCCAGTCAACTGGCGCAGCAAGCCGCTGACCTTCGCCACCAACACCATCCGTGACTGGATCGACAAGGGATATATCTCCAAGAACGCCACCGGCATGAAGGCCGAGGACACGACCACGGCATTCATCAAGGGGACCTATCCCATCTACCAGACCGGCACCTGGAACCAGACCCGCTTCATGGAGCAGGTCAAGGCTTTCGACTGGACGGCATCCATCTTCCCGGGGGCCAAGATGGTCGAGGGCTGCGCGGGCAACCTGCTGGTCATCCCGCAGAAGTCACGGCGCAAGGATGCCGCGGCCCGCTATATCAATGTGGTTCTGTCCAAGGAGGTTCAGAACTACATCGGCAACAAGGGCGGCGTGCCAGTGGCGGCTGACACGGCGGCTATTACCAACCCCAAGAGCCGTGATCTGGTCAATGAATACACCAAAGCCTCGGACGCCAGCCGGATGAGCTACTATCCCGACTACCCTGCGCCCAACCTGACCGACGCCATGCCGGCCGCCTTCCAAGAGCTGGTCAACGGGACCAAGAGCCCCGACCAGGTTTTGGACACCCTGCATAAGAACTACGACGACGGCGTCGCCCAGCTCGATCTCGATGACGACTGAGCTGCGTCAATCCGCCAAGGAGAGTACAAGCATGTCTGACACACATAGCAGGAAGAAGGCGCAGTCCCGCATCCCGGGCAGTGCGCCCTCGCGGTTCGTTCCTTATCTGATTCCCGGTCTGATAGGCATCGTGGCCATCGTCATCGTGCCCATCTTCTGGAACATCTACCTGAGCTTCACCCGCTGGAGGGGAGTGGGGCCGACCAAATGGGTGGGTCTGCGCAACTGGCGACGACTCATGGGCGACTCGACATTCTGGGTCTCCTTCGGGCACACCCTCTGGATCATCGTGGCCATCGTCATCATCCCCACGGTTCTGGGCCTGCTGATCTCCTCGGCCCTGACTGACGTGATCCAGAAGAAGTTCGGCCCCCACACCTCCTCGACCCTGCGGGCCCTCTACTACCTGCCCCAGGTTCTGCCTGTGGCCGTAGCCACCATCATCATGGGCTGGATCTTCCGGCCTGAAGACGGTGCGGTCAACGACCTGCTGACCAAGATCGGCCTGGGCGGACTGGCCCACAACTGGCTGGGCTCGACCACCACGGCCCTGCCCATCCTCATGGTCATCCTGATCTGGATCCAGCTGGGCTATCCCATCGTCATCTTCATGTCCGGACTGCAGCGGGTAGACCCTGAACTCTACGAGGCAGCCAGCCTGGACGGGGCCAACTGGTGGCAGAAGTTCCGCGTCATCACTCTGCCCTCCATCATTCCCGAGCTCCTGGTGGTCATTCTCACATCTACCATCGGTGCGCTGAAGACCTTCGCTCCGGTTTATTTGCTGACCAAGGGCGGGCCCGGCACCTCCACTATGGTTCCCTCCTACTACTCCTACAACCAGTTCTTCCAGGTGCAGCAGGTGGGCTACGGTGCCGCCATCTCGACATCCCTGACCGTGGTCATCGTCATCTTCTCCATCGTCTTCACCATCGTGCAGAAGCGCGTGCAAAAGAACATCGCCTGAGGAAGGCTAGGAAGCACATCATGAATAATCAAGCCACGCTGCAAGCCGACGCCCGGGTGTCCTCCCGGCACGCCCATAGAATCCGCACCTGGGGGGACTGGGCCGGTCTGATCCTGCTGATTGCCGGAGCCCTGATCATGCTCTTCCCCCTGCTGATCCTGGTCCTGAACGCTTTCAAGACCACGGCTGACTACAACGCCACGGGTCCCCTGTCCGTGCCCGCACACTTCAGCATGGACGGCATCATCTCCTTCTGGAACAAGAGCAATTTCCCGCTCAAGCTGGGCAACTCCCTGTTGATTTCCCTGGTAGTGGCCGTTGTCGGGGTCCTGCTTTCGGTCCTCAACTCCTTCGCTCTGGGCATCGGCAGGGTCAAGGGCAACACGGTCATCCTCCTGTTCATCATGCTGGCCAACATGGTCCCCCAGGAGGCCCTGCTCTATCCGCTCTACGTCATGTTCAAATGGATGGGCTTCTACAACTCCCAGTGGTCCATCATCATCATCTTCACCATCATCCAGAGCGCCTACGGCACCTACCTGCTCTCCTCGGTCTACGGTACCTTCCCCCAGGCCATCCTGGAAGCGGCCACCGTCGATGGGGCCTCGCGCTGGCAGATTCTGCGCAAGATCGTACTGCCGGTGTCCTGGTCGACCATCAGCGTCCTCTTTGTCTTCTTCTTCATCTGGACCTGGAACGAGTACATGATCCCCATGGCCTTCCTGATGAGCGAGAAGACGCAGACCATACCGCTGGCTCTGGCGACCATGCAGGGGCAGCACACCATGGCTGCCACCGACCTGGCATCCGCCTCCCTGCTCAGCATCATCCCCACCATCATCTTCTTCATCTTCTTCCAGAGGAAGCTCTCGCAGGGGATAGTGGCAGGTGCTGTCAAGTAATCGCCGTTGCACAAGTACACTGAACATGGCCGCCCGCTGCAAGAGGGCAGAGGAGGGGAGCGGGCGGCCCGAACATGAAAGGCAACCACAACCATGGGTATGACCATGCCGAACTTCACCAACGGTCTTGAGGCGCTGACTCGCCCATCCACAGACCGCACCCGTTGCATCAACGCCGAGAACCCTCGGGGAGGCAAGGGCAGCGCAGCTATGACTGCAAGCAATCTCGGTCCATCCAGAAAAGGAACCCCATGCCTGAGGAACATCCCTCCTGGGCAGGACATGGTTCTAGCCGACCTGTCCGGCGCGGGCGAGATCCGTCATATCTGGATGACCGTGACCGATGCCACTTCGCCTACCGGGCCCAACGTCCTGCGCAATCTGATTCTGGAATGTTACTGGGATGGGGAACAGACACCCTCAGTCTGCGTGCCTTTGGGCGACTTCTTCTGCTGTGGCCACGCCCAGGCCTGCCGGGTGGAGTCCGTGCCTGTAGCTGTCTACCCACGCCGGGGCTTCAACTGCTACTGGCCCATGCCTTTCCATCACGGGGCACGGATCGTCCTGCGCAACTGCCACAACGAGCCCATCGAGGCCTTCTTTTACCAGATCGACTATGTGGAAAAGGACGAGCTGCCCGAGCAGGTAATGACCTTCCATGCCCAGTGGCGCCGTCAGCGGGTCACCGAACTGGGTCAGGACTATGTGATCCTGGACGGAGTACATGGCCGGGGCTCCTACGTGGGTACCTATCTGGCTCTGACTGCCCTGGAGAGCCGCTGGTGGGGCGAGGGCGAGGTCAAGGTCTACCTGGACGGGGACAAGGACTATCCCACTTGGTGCTCCACGGGCAGCGAGGACTACTTCGGCGGTGCCTGGAGCTTTGCCGGGCAGGATCCGGATGGTCGTATGCACGAGGTCACCTACAGCGGGGCCTACATGGGATTTCCCTTCCATTCCAGGCAATTGGATAATCGCGAATCCCAGTACTGGGATGCCGATACCCCGGTGACCAGAGGATTCTATCGTTGGCACATTCCCGATCCCATTATTTTCGCGAGCGATATCAAGGTGACCTTGCAGCAGATAGGCGTGGACGAACAGGGCTACTTCGAACGTCAAGATGACCTGGCCAGTGTGGCCTATTGGTACCAACAGGAGCCTCACCAGCCCTTCCCGCACAATGTGCTGGAGACAGGGGAGAGGGACCGTCGGCCACGCTGAGTGGCGGCTCGGGCGGTCTCCGGCTTCTATCGGCTGATGGAGGAGCGGTCGATCAGCTTGGGACGCTCCAGTTGGACTCGGCCGGCCAGGGAAGCCCCCTCCTCCACAGCCTGGGTCAGCAGATCCGCAGCCTTGGCACACAGTGAGCGGGGGGTAAGGGGCATCTCTGAGATGCCTTGAAGCTCAAGAGTGGGGCTGACCTTGCCTGCGGCGCAAGACAGAACGGCCACGTCATCAGGAATACTCATGCCGTCCGAGCGCATGCGAATCACCACGGTGTCCAGCAGGGAGGGGCGGATCTGGCCGATCAGGCCATCGATGCGGCCGTGATGGATAAGATCCAGCACCTGCTGGGTATAGGCCAAATCGCTGCCGGTAGGTCCCGGCTGAAGCTGCAGATCCATGCCCAAGCGGCAGGCCCAGGTCTTGAGACTGCGTAGCAGGATAAGGCGGAAGCCGGAACCGCGCCGGTATTCGCCCTCGAGATCCTCCAGAAAGAGCAGGCGTTTGCATCCCGCCCGGGCCATGGCTTCCACCGCCATGCGGCCCATCAGTTCGAAGTCCAAATCCACACAGGCGCAGGCTGCGTGCTGCTGAGGCACTCCCAAGGCCACGCAGGGGCGTCCGTATGAGGCGGCCTGGGCGGCGCGTATGTCATCGTCCACCAGATCCATCAGGACCACGCCGTCGGCCAGATTGCTGCGGGTGACCCGCCGAATATCTTCGACGCCGTTTTCGGCGGTCAGCAGCAGGGAGTCATAGCCACGGGCATGCTCGCAGCTGGCCATCTCGATGAAGTAATCCGCGTAGGAGGCCCGGTTCTGCCCGGGGCGCAGGGGGGCGCTCAGGGCGACAATCTGATTGCGCTTGGCCCGCAGCATTCGGGCACCGGCATCCGGGGCGTAGTCCAGTTCGTCGGCGGCTTGCATGATCCGCTGGTAGGTTTCCGGAGAGACGGGACGCTTGCCAGAGAAGGCATAAGAGACTGTGCTGACCGAGACTCCGGCCCTTCTGGCGACATCGCGTATATCGGACATGAGGTCAGCGGTTCAGATCCCAGGTGCTGCCAGCGGGTGTGTCCGCCACGGTCACGCCGGCCGCCGTCAGCTGATTCCTGATGGCATCGGCCCGGGCGAAGTCATGATCCTTTCGTGCTTGATCGCGTTCCTTCAACTGCTGGCCTACCAAGGCATCCAGGGTGTTCATGGCTTGATCGTCATGGTCGGCTGCAGCCCCGGCCCAGTGGGGATCGAGGGGATCAAGGCCGAAGACATCCAGCATGGCTCTGACTTGGAGCAGGGCATTAGCCAGCCACTTCCGATCCAGAGCATTCGGATCCGCAGCCATGGCCGCGTTGGCTTGACGGATCAGTGCATAGAGGGCGGCCAGGCCGCCTGAGACGTTGATGTCGTCATTCATGGCCTGCACAAAGTCCTCCGGCAGATCATCCGCGCCCAGTCCAGCCACGCGGGCACGCTCGGGCTGTGCGCCCAGGATCCGCCCGGCCCGGTCCACGAAGTTGCGGATGCGCTCGTAGGCGCCCTCGGCCTCCTGCAGGGACTGGTCGGACCATTCCAGCATGGACCGGTACTGCACCGAGACCAGGGCGTAGCGCACCACCCAGGCCGGATGCTGCGAAAGCACCTGGCCCACGGACAGCCCGTTGCCCAGGGACTTGCTCATCTTCTCGCCCTTCTGGGTCACCCAGGCCGTGTGCATCCACCGATGGGCGAACCCCCACCCGGCTGCGTGCGACTGGGCCATCTCGTTCTCGTGGTGGGGGAAGCGCAGGTCCAGGCCGCCTCCGTGGATGTCGAACTCCGCGCCCAGATAGCGGTGGCTCATGGCCGAGCATTCCAGATGCCAGCCCGGCCGACCTGTGCCGAAGGGTGTTTGCCAACGAGCCGTGGGTGGATCGGTGGGCTTGGGCGCTTTCCAAAGTGCGAAGTCGCGGGGGTCGCGCTTGCCGGGCTCCTCATCGGGGTCGGCAGCTTGCTCATCGGTGTCGACACTGGGTCCCAGCCGGTCGTTGGCGGCGGCCTGTTCGTCAGCGGGCTGGGTGCCGGTCTGCTGGTGGGTCAGGGCACCATACTCGGGCCAGGAAGCCACGTCGAAGTAGACGTTGCCTGATGGGCGGCCCTGTTCGTCGGGCACCACATAGGCGTGGCCGCGGTCGATGATGCGCTGGATCAGATCGATCATCTCGGGGATGTGCCCGGTGGCTCGGGGCTCGTAGGTGGGTGGCAGGGCTCCCATGGTCTCATAGGCATGGGTGAATTCGCGCTCGTAGATGTAGGCCCGCTCCCACCAGCGCTGGCCGTTGGCCGCCGCCTTGGTCAGGATCTTGTCGTCGATATCAGTCACGTTGCGGATCAGGGTCACCTGGTAGCCCAGCCTGAGCAGCCAGCGCCTGATCACGTCGAAGGCCAAGGTGGTCCTGATGTGGCCGATGTGGGGCGAGCTCTGCACCGTGGCCCCGCACACGTAGATGCCAACCTTGCCCGGTTCGATAGGCCGGAAGGGGGTCACCTGGTGACCAGCTGTGTCATACAGACGCAGACCAGCTGCGGCCAGGCTGACTGAAGCCTTGGAATCATGCGGTTGCGAACTCGTGTCCATATCCTTGAGCCTACCAAGGCTTGCTGACTGCCCAAGGGGAAATGCCGAGCCTGTAGACCCGGTCCGATGGCATCTGTGCAAGAATGGAATCATGGCGAAACCTAGGGTGCTGGTGGTCCAGCATGTGGATTGGGAGAAGCCGGGTCGCATTCTCGACAACCTCCAGGAGTGCGGGCTGGATACCGAGATCACCAATATCGTGGACGAGAAGAAGCCCAAGCTGCCGCGCTCGCGTGAGTTGGCGGGACTGGTCATCATGGGCGGGCCCATGTCGGCTGACGACTACGCGCATCACCCCGGACTCAAGGCGGAGACCAAGCTGGCCAAGGCGGCGATGGCTGCCAACAAACCCATTCTGGGGATTTGCCTGGGTCATCAGATTTTGGCGCGCGCCCTGGGAGGCACCCTGATGCGGGATCAGGATCCCGAATACGGCATGGGCCCCATCCGCTGGGTGGGGCAGGACGACGACGTGGCCATGTGGAGCAAGAACACGGATGTGCTGCACTGGCACGCCGACCAGGTCACCCTCCCGCCGGGGGCCAAGCTTCTGGCCCGCTCCCAGGCAACCAAGGTTCAGGCTTTTCGGCTTGGATCGGCCTTGGGCCTGCAGTTCCACCTGGAGGTGACGGCGCCCATTTTCGAGGAGTGGATGCAGGTGCCGAGCATGGTTGGCACGATGAAGAAGTCCAAGATCGCTAAAATGCGCGAAGAATTTATCAAAGGGATGCCGCAGATGCAGCCTCTGGCCGATGCTGTCTTCTCTGCCTTTGCGGCCAGGTGCTCGACTCAGGCCGCCCAGCTGGCTGCCGCCTGAGGCTACTCCAGCTCCTCCCCGATGGTCAGCCACTCCTCCTCTAGCTGGTCCGACTGCCCGGTCAGATCCTTGAGCTTGCTGTTGAGCTCGTTGAGACCCTGGTAGTCGCCTGGGTCGTGCTCAGCCATCTGTCGTTCAAGTTCCTTGCGTTGATCAGCCAGCTTGGCCAGCTTGCGTTCGATGGCGGAGGCCTGCTTGTTAAGATTTCGCCTGGCAACACGTTCGGCCTTGGCCTGATTATGATTCCCGGTCTCCTTGGCTGATGCCTGGCCCGGTGCATCCGCAGCTTCCCGGTCGGCCGATTCGACCATGTCCAGGTAGTCTTGGACGCCGCCGGGCAGGTGAACCACCTTGCCGTTGATCAGGGCGAACTGCTGGTCGGTCACCCGCTCCAGCAGGTAGCGGTCGTGGGAGACCACGATCAGAGTGCCTGGCCACGAATCCAGCATGTCTTCCATGACGGCCAGCATGTCGGTGTCCAGGTCGTTGCCTGGCTCGTCCATGACCAGCACGTTGGGCTCGTCCAGCAGGATGAGCAGGAGCTGCATGCGGCGCTTCTGTCCGCCAGAGAGGTCGCCGATCCTGGTCATCAGCTGGGAGCTTTCAAAGCCCAAGCGCTCCATCAGCTGGCTGGGGGACACCTCCTTGCCCTCCACCAGATAGGTGGGCTTGTAGCGGCTGAGAACCTCCTTGATCCGATAGCGGCTCAGTTTCTCCAGCTCGTCCAGACGTTGGGTCAGCACCGCAAAGCGGACCGTCTTGCCCACCTTGACGTGTCCTGCCGTGGGAGCCACGCTGCCGTCAATCAGACCGAGCAGGGTGGACTTGCCCGCTCCGTTGGCGCCTACGATGCCGAATCGGTCGCCGGGGCCGATCAGCCAGGTCACGTCGTCCAGGACCTTGTGTCCGCTGATGGTGAGGGTGTCGGCTGCCGCAGTGCCCGGACGGTCCTTGCCGGGATCGGCGGCCACGGTCACCGAGCCCATCAGTGGGCGCTCGGCATGAGGGGAGGGGACCCGGTCGTTCCTGTTTCCATCGGCATCGGAGTCGGCCCCTGGATAGATCTTGGTCACGTCGACCAGGTCCACCACCTGCTTGCCCAGGCGTGAGGTGGCCATCCGCTTGAGTTCCAGGCTGTTGCGCATGGGCGGCACGTCGGCGATCAGCTCCTGCGCGGCCTTGACATGGAATTTCTGCTTGGTCGACCGGGCCCGGGCTCCTCGGGTCAGCCAGGCCAGTTCCTTGCGGGCCAGGTTGCGGCGCTTGGTCTCGGCCAGATCCGCCTGGCGCTCGCGCTCCACCCGCTGGAGCATGTAGGCGCTGTAGCCGCCCTCGAAGGGGTCGATGGTTCCGTCATGCACCTCCCACATGGAGGTGCAGACTTCGTCTAGGAACCAGCGGTCGTGGGTGACCAGCAGGAGGGCTCCGGAATTCTTGGCCCAGCGGTTCTTCAGATGCTCGGCCAGCCAGTGGATGGTGAGCAGATCCAGATGATTGGTCGGCTCATCCAGGGCCAGGATGTCCCAATCCTGAAGCAGCAGCCGGGCCAGATCCACCCTGCGGCGCTGACCGCCTGACAGGGTGCCCACCTTGGCCTCCAGCTCCATGCCGCCCAGAAGGGACTCGACGATCTCGCGGGATCTGGGGTCGGCAGCCCATTCGTAGTCTTGTCGATTCTCCAGGGCCGCCTTGCGGACCGTGTCCTCGTCCTTCAGGGGATCACGTTGGTCCAGCATGCCAAAGGTGAGTCCATTGCGCATGGTCACCCGGCCCTGTTCGGGTTCCTGGGTGCCTTTCAGCAGGTGCAGCAGGGTGGACTTGCCGTCGCCGTTTCGGCCCACGATGCCGATACGATCACCCTCGAAGATGCCCTGCGTCACATCCGTAAAGATGGTTTTGGTGGCGAAGGATAGAGCGACGTGTTCCAGACCGAGATCATAGATGGGCATGATTCCCCAATCTACCGCCAGCCTTGGATGGAATGAGCTCTGGGCTTTCAGGGGTTATTGGTCCTGGCTGTTTTCCTGGTCCCGCTGACGAATTCTGTCTAGATAGCCAGTTCTGTCCGCATCGGTGATAGGTCGCAGGACAGTGCAGGGGTTGCCGACCGCAACTACCTGATCCGGTATGTCATGGGTGACGACAGACCCCGCTCCGATGACGGCCCCACGGCCAATCCGCACTCCTCCCCGGACGACCACGTGACCGCCCAGCCAGACGCCCTGGCAGATTTCGATGGGTCGGGCCTGGCAGGCGCCAGCCTTCCGTTCCTCATAGTCCAGGGCATGGTTGGTGCAGAAGAGCCCTGCGCCGGGGCCTATCCACACGTTCCTGCCTATGGTGATCGGAGCGTTGTCCAGCATGACGGCCCCATAATTGATCAGCGTCTGGCTGCCGACTCGTATGTTGCACCCGACTTCGCATCTGAAGTCCGGATTGATGACGACATCCTGCTCTACCCGGCCCAGCAGGTCTTCCAGAATCCGTCGGCGTTCCTGCTTCTGTCCGGGGCCGGTCCTGTTGTATTCAAGGAAGAGGTTCTCGGCCCGTTCCCTCTGGCGATCGATGTCGGGATGGGTGTCCTGATAGACCTGACCGGATACCATCCGCTCCCATTCGATTCGGCCGGTCCGGCTCATTCCCGCCGTCACATCGTCAGTCATGGGCACCGCCTTCCAGGATAACGGGATGAGTCAGCGGTCGGTGATCTGGGAGCCCAGCACCTTCTCGCTCAGGGCCCGGGGACCCCGAGTGACGGCCACAGCGCCCGACCTGACCAGCTCGATGATGCCGAAGGGGCGCAACAGGCGCAACAGGGCCTCCAGTTTGCCCTCTGCCCCAGTGGCTTCGATGGTCAGGGACTCGGGGTGGACGTCGACCACGCGTACGCGGAAGAGTTTGACGATCTCCAGCACATCGGAGCGGTTGCGTTCGTTGGCTTTGACCTTGATCATGACCAGTTCGCGTTCCACGGCCTCGTCGCCCTTGAGTTCGACGATCTTGAGGACATGCAGGAGCTTGTTGAGCTGCTTGATGATCTGTTCCAGGGGGACGGCTTCCACATCTGCTGTGACCGTGATCCGGGAGATGTCGTCTCGCTCAGTGGACGAGACGGACAGGGAGTTGATGTTGAAGGCGCGCCGGGCGAACAGGCCGGCCACCCTGGCCAGGACGCCGGGGCGGTTCTCGACCAGAACGGAAAGGGTGTGCCGTTCGGAACCGGGCTTGGATGCTGGATAATTGGCCATGTGGTGCCCCTTTCCTACTTGTTCATGCGACCGGCGGCGTCGCTGGCCATGGCTGCCCGATCGGCTCCGGTCTGCTCATGCGGCTCGGGCTGCTCCTGCTCAGGACGGATGCCGGCCAGGGGCTGCACGCCCGGCTTGTAGATGATGGTGTCATTGGAGGCGCCTGCCGGGACCATGGGCCATACCATGGCATCCTTCCAGACGCGGAAGTCGATCAGGACCGGCCGGTCGGTCACTGCGTTGGCCTTATCGATGGCCTCCAGGGCCTGTTCCTGGGTAAAGGCCCGCAGTCCCAGGCAGCCATAGGCCTCGGCCAATTTGACGAAGTCGGGGATGCCGTTGCCGTCTGTGGGCTTGGCGCCGCCGTCCTCCAGGTTGGTCTGGGAGTAGTGGCTGCCGTAGAAGAGGGTCTGCCACTGACGGACCATGCCGTAGACCGAGTTGTTGAGTATGGCGATGCGGATGGGCAGTCCTGCCTGCCCGGCCGTGGCCAGCTCCTCGGAGGTCATCTGGAAGGAGCCGTCCCCGTCGATCAGCCAGACGGGCCGCGGATCCTCCTCTTCCCTGGTGCCGATGGCTGTTCCTATCGCGGCGGGCAGGCCGTAGCCCATGGTCCCCAGTCCGCAGGAGGAGACCCAGGAGCGGGTGCGTTCGAAGTCGATGAACTGGCTGGCCCACATCTGGTGCTGGCCCACGCCGGATACCCAGATAGTATCCGGATCGGCCTTGTTGCTCAGGGTCTGGACCACCCACTGGGGTGCCAGGGTGCCGTCTGGGCTGGGCTCAAAGGTGGTGGGGTAGTCGTGCCGCCAGCCGTCGATCAGCCGCCACCAGGGCTTGAGGTCGGGCTTGCCCCAGGTGCGTTGGGCTGCCTTGAGCGCCGGAATCAGATCGTCCAGCACCTGGCCCACGTCCCCGACGATGGGTACATCAGCCTGCCGGTTCTTGCCGATTTCGGCCGGGTCGATGTCGATGTGGATGACCCGAGCCACCGGGGCGAAGTCCTCCAGGCTGCCGGTCACCCTGTCGTCGAAGCGAGTGCCCACGGCCACCAGCAGGTCGGAGTGCTGGATGGCACCGTTGGCGGCCACCGTGCCGTGCATGCCGGGCATTCCCAGAACTGCTGGATCGGAGTCGGGTACGATGCCTCGCGCAGGCAGGGTGGTGACCATGGGGGCACCGGTAGCTCGGACGAGTTCTTGGACCTGCCGACGGGCGTCGGACCGGACTGCGCCGCCGCCCACATAGAGGACCGGTCTGTGCGACTGGACCAGGAGCCGGGCGGCATCGTCCAGGACGTGCCCGTGGGCCCGCGTCACCGGGTTGTAGCCAGGCAGAATCATCTCCTGGGGCCAGGAGTAAAGCATTTTGCCGTTCTGGGCCGTCTTGCTCAGGTCCACCACCACCGGGCCGGGCCTTCCCGAGCGGGCGATGTGGTAGGCCTCGGTCATGACCCGGGGGATGTCCTGGGCCTTGGTCACCAGATAGGAGTGTTTGGCCACCGGGTAGGTGATGCCCACGATGTCGGCCTCCTGGAAGGCGTCGGTGCCGATGGAGTCCACACCCACCTGGCCGGTCACCACTACCAGGGGAACCGAGTCCATCATGGCATCGGCTATGGGGGTGACCATGTTGGTGGCCCCGGGTCCGGAAGTCACCAGGCAGACCCCCACCTTGCCCGTGGAGACGGCGTAGCCCTCGGCTGCGTGGCCGGCTGCCTGCTCGTGGCGGGTCAGTGTGAAGTTGAAGCGCACTTGCTCGTCAATGGCGTCATAGGCGGGCAGAATAGCGCCTCCTGGAACGCCGAAGACCTGGGTGACCCCCAGATCCTCCAGGGACCGAATCAGCGCCTGGGCTCCCGTCATGGGCTCGCCCTGGGCGGGGACATCCTTGTCGTCATGGTCCCAGTTCTTGGGTACCGAGCTGAATGCTTGCAGAGGTGTCGGCAGACTCATGTTTCCTCTCGACCTCCAGACTGCGCGCCGACCTGCGGCCGTGCATGTCGAAATACGAACCTGTCGGAGCGTCGGCGGGGTGGGCGGACGATTCCCGATCAGGAGGAGGCATCTGTGCTGTTCGTGACGGCGTGCCTCCGGGTTATGCCCATAGTCTAAACAGGGGTCTGGTCGGGGCGTTGGCGCAGTACCGCATGCCGGAATTCCGACAGGAACTTCAGGCTGATTGCTCGGCGCGCAGGGTCGCAAGCAGGTCCTGGTCGTCCAGCTGCTTCCACCCCTGGGCGGCAGCAGCCAGCTGGGCCTTCCGCTTGCTGCTGGCCTGGCCCTTGCCGATCACGGTCCCGCCGTCCTCCAGGCGCAGTTCGGCGGTGAAGACCTGGGCGTATTCCGGCCCGGAGACCGTCATAGCGTACCGGGGCTCGCCCAGGCCCAGCTGGTGGGCCTTGACGGTGATCGAGGTCTTCCAATCCAGTGCCGGCCCCTCGGTGGCCACCTCGGCCAGGGTGTCGTCAAGAAGGGTATGGACGGTGGTCCTGGCCCCCTCGATGCCATGCTCCACGAAGACCGACCCGATCAGCGATTCGACGGTGTCGCAGAGTATGGAGTCCTTGTCAGCCCCGCCGTTTTCGCTCTCTCCGCGGCCCAGAAGAATATACTGCCCCAGGTGCAGTTTCTCCCGGGCGATGGCCGACAGGGCCTCCTCGGAAACCGCTTTGGCCCGCATCTTGGCCAACTGGCCCTCGGTCATGTCTGGATGAACCTTGTACAGGGTCTCGGTGGCCACCAGTTCCAGAACCGCGTCGCCCAGGAACTCCAACCGTTCGTTGTTGGGCATGCCCGGGTGCTCATGGGCGAAGGAACGATGGGTCAGGGCGTGCACCAGCAGCTCCGGGCTGATCCTGCCGCCCAAGGCCTGGAAGAGCTCCTCAGCCGCCTGGTTGCCGGAATCCACTTGCTCCTGTTCCTCCTGCCGCATGTGGTCTTCCTGATCCTTCCTGGAGTGCCCTGTCTGCATGGCCCCTCTCGCTTTCTCGGCCTTGCCGTCTGATGATATGGAAAAACCCCTGCCACCCGTCGATGGCCGGGGTTTTCTCATTGCGTGTCGATCGCCGATTGGCTCACTTGCTGAACTGCGAACGAATGGCGTCGCGGTAGACGCGCCCGCGGTACATGCCGCAGCTGGGGCATGCCATGTGCGGCAGCGCAGGAGCTCCGCAGTTGGGGCAGGTAACCGTAGCGGCGGCCTGGGTCTTCCAGTTGGCGCGCCGGGAATGGGTGTTGGCGCGCGAGGTCTTGTACTTTGGCAGTGCCATATTGTCCTCTGTTTCGATCGAATACTTCGAGCTTAAGCGTAGAGCAGTCTACCGCAACCTCCGGTCATTCGCCAGTCTGGCCGTCGTTGCCGGGGTTCTCCTCCTGCTCCAGGCGCTGCTTGAGTCCCTCCAGGGCCGCCCAGCGGTCGTCCATTATCTCGTGGTGGTGATCGGGATGATCGTTCAGATCCATGCCGCACTGGGGGCACAGGCCCCGGCAGTCGGGTCGGCACAGAGGTTGCAGGGGCAGGGCCTCCACCAGGGTGTCACGCAGCAGGGCTTCCAAATCCATAAAGGCGCCCCCTCTGGCCAGAGGATAGGTCTGGCCGCTGGCCTCCTCCTGCTCGGCCAGAATCTCCTCCTTGCCATGGGTCGGCTCCGGTTCGGGATCCTTGTAGGGGAAGAAGACCACCGGATCGTCCTGGATGCTGGTATCGACAGGCCTCAGGCAGCGGGTGCATTCGGTCTTCAGCGGTACGCTGATATGGGCCTGCAACAAGAGGCCGTCCACCAGGGAGTCGATGTTGCCCTCCACATGCACGGGTGTTCCTGCCGGGATGCCCACCACCTGGTCGCCGATGCCCTCCGGGGCTGGAAAATCGCGATCCACTCGGGCGCTCTGCCCTGCCCGCGTCGACACCTGGGCCACTGAAACCGCCCAGGGTGAATCTTCCGGTCTGCTCATCCCTGCGTCTCCTTTCCCTGGTCCGAGACTGACGCGTTCATGCTACGCGCCGCCTCCTGCTCACGCTGGTGGAGAACCTCCAGGCCGGCACGCACATCCTGGCTCATCTTGCCCAGCTGTGTGTCAAGCTCGCCCATGACCTGGGCGGCATACCCATCGGCCCCCTGGACCAGACGGTCTGCCTGGGCCTGGGCCGTGTCGATGATGGTCTGGGCCTTCTGTCGGGCTATGGCCACCACATTCTCCTGGCCGGCCAGGAAGCGGGCCTGCTCGCCGGCCTCCTTGACGATGTCTGCAGCCCGGCTCTGGGCGTCGGACATGGTGGCGTTGGCCTGGGTCTGCGCCGTATTCAGCCGACGCTCCGCCTCCCTCATGAGCGCCGAGGCTCGCTCCAGCTGCACTGGCAGCATTTTCTTGAGCTCGTTGAGGTCGTCGGTCAGCTCGTCTCGGTCAACCTTGACCAGTCCCGGACTGAAAATGGGGGCCTTGGCCTCATCCAGCATGGCCTGGATCCGATCGATGATGTCATAGACGGTGGTGAATTCCGATCGGGGGTTCCCGCTTTCGTTGCGGTCCTCCTGCAGGTCGGGCAGGTCCTTCATGTCGACTGCTGGCTTGGGCGCGCTCGCTCTGGTCGAGTCGTCGATAGGCTCGTCATCGTCCCTTTCCTGGGTCTGCTCGTTCATCATTGGCTCTTTTCCGTGTGCGGTGTGTCCCTGTGCAATGTGTCTATCAGTGCATCCACGACGCTGTCAGGGACCATGCCGGTGATGTCCCCTCCATGTCTGGCTACGTCCTTGACGATGGTGCTGGAGATATGCTCCCGCACCGGATCGGCTGGCAGGAAGAGCGTTTCCACCCCGGACAGCTTGCGATTGACCAGGGCCATGCCCAGCTCGGCCTCATAGTCCCCGTTCTGCCTGAGTCCCTTGACGATGACCGAGGCGCCCACTTTACGGCAGTAGTCGGTGATCAGGCCATCGGTAGAGGCTACGGTGATGTTCGGGTATCCGTCCTCGTCCAGGGCCCGGCGGATCATGGCCACCCGCTCTTGTTCGCTGAACATGGGGGTCTTGGCAGCGTTGACGGCCACAACCACGTGGACCGTCTCGAAGAAGCAGGCGCAGCGTTCGATCACGTCCATGTGGCCGGAGGTGACCGGATCGTATGAGCCAGGGCATACAGCGATAGTCATGATTCTCAGCGTAGCGCGTCATAGGGAGCGAACGTGCAGCTCGCCGCCGTACCATGGATGTCATGACTGCAAGCAAGAGCATTCGCATGGAGGATCCGGAGCGGGAGCAGAACCCCGACCAGGGCACTGGCACGGCCGTGCTGGATCGTCCGGACACCGAGACCGCCGAGAAGACCCGGCTGAGCGACCAGGGCGACGCTGACCGGTTCGCCCACTACGTCTCCCGTGAGCGCATCGCCGAGTCCAAGCTGACCGGCCGGCCTGTCGTGGCCCTCTGCGGCAAGGTCTGGGTGCCCAAGCACGATCCCTCCCAGTACCCGGTCTGCCCGGACTGCAAGCGCATCTACGAACAGATGACGGGCGGCAGCCACTGAGCGCCACTGAGTGGTCCAGGCTGCTTCAGGACCGCTTGCCCAAGGCGATCCGGTCGATCATCTCCAGCTCTTCCTGGCTGAAGTCGGCCGACTGGACGGCCTTGAGATTGTCCAGGATCTGCTCGGGCTTGGAGGCGCCGATGAGCACCGAGGTGACAGCGGGGTCCCTGAGCAGCCAGGCCAGGGCCATTTCTGCCAGACTCTGGCCGCGTTGGTGGGCCAGATCGTTCAAATCCTGAATCTGCTTCAGCCGCTGGGGGGTCAACGCAGACTCCTTGAGGAAGCGGCCGTCGGCACGAATCCGGCTGTCCTCGGGAATCCCATGCAGGTAGCGATCGGTCAGCAGCCCCTGGGCCAGCGGGCTGAAAGTGATCAGTCCCTTCTTCTCTTTCAGCACCGCCTCTTTGAGCCCGTTGTCCTCGATGGTTCTGTCGAAGATGGAGTAGCGGTTCTGGTTGATGATGAAGGGGACGTGCATCTCAGTCAGGATGGCCGCAGCCCGTGCCATGGTCGGCCCGTCATAGTTGGACAGTCCCAGGTAGAGGGCCTTGCCGCTGGTGACCGCCTGGGCCAGGGCGCCCATGGTCTCTTCCAGGGGAGTGTTCGGGTCGGGGCGGTGGTGGTAGAAGATGTCCACATAGTCAAGCCCCAGACGTTTCAGGCTCTGGTCCAATCCGGACAGCAGATGCTTGCGTGAGCCAAAGTCCCCATAAGGGCCAGGCCACATTCCATAACCGGCCTTGGTTGAGATGACCAGCTCCTGGCGGTGGCGGCTGAAGCACCGGCGCAGGATGATTCCCATGTTGCGCTCGGCGGCGCCTGGTCCAGGCCCGTAGTTGTCGGCCAGGTCGAAATGGGTGATGCCGTGGTCGAAGGCCGTCGTGCATAGCTCCTGCATACGGTCCAAGGGCGTGGTGTCGCCGAAGTTGTGCCAGCAGCCCAGGCAGATGGGCGGCAGTTTCAGACCGCTGTCGCCGCAGCGCCGGTAGGTTGTGGAATCATATCGGTTCGGGTCAGGCTGGTAGGTTTCGGATTGTGCGTTCATCAGATGCTCCTCACTAGGGTGGGAAGGACCGGTTCGCCCTTCATCAGGCTGAGGGCGTTGATGGGCATCTCCTCGAGGGCCTTGGCCCGGTGCTCCCGGGCATCCAGGACTGCCTGCTCGCCTTGGAACTCCGGCCTGCTTTGGCCATGGTCCACGTAGGTGACCAGCAGATCCCGCCAGTCCTGCTCAGGCGTAAAGGCTGCCAGCGCATCCTCAGCGCCCGAGATGACGTGCTCGGCATCGGCCACCCCGTTGTGATAGGAGCGGTAGGCCAGCTTGCGTCCCGGCACCGAGGCCTTGCCCACCGACTTCTTGGCGACGGCCTGCATGACCCCGTCGGAGTTCTCGCGCTCGGTCAGCTTGTAGACCATGGCGCAGGTGGGGGCTCCCGAACCGGTGACCAGCATGGTGCCCACCCCGTAGGAGTCCACTGGGGCATCCTGCAGGGAGGCGATGGCGTACTCGTCCAGATCATTGGTGACGGTGATGGTGGCCTTGGTGGCTCCCAGGGAGTCCAGTTGGGCGCGGACCTGCTGGGCCAGCGAGCCAAGGTCTCCAGAGTCGATGCGGACCCCGCCCAGCTCTGGTCCGGCCACATCGACGGCTGTCCTGACGGCCTCCTCGATGGAGTAGGTGTCGGTCAGCAGGGTGGTTCCCTTGCCCAGGGCCTGGATCTGCCCCTGGAAGGCCTCGCGTTCATTGTCATGAAGGAGGGTGAATGAATGGGCTGCGGTTCCGATGGCCTTAAAGCCGTATCGCTTGGCCGCCAGCAGGTTTGAGGTCCCCTGGAATCCGCCGACTATGGCCGCTCTGGCTGCTGCCACGGCTGCATATTCATTGGCCCGGCGCGCGCCCATGTCCATGCAGGGCCGGCCCTTGGCCGCGGTGACCATGCGGGAGGCGGCCGAGGCTACGGCCGAGTCGTAGTTGAGTATGGACAGGACCAGGGTCTCCAGCAGGGTGCACTCGCCGAAGCCGCCTTCGACCTGCAGAATGGGGGAGTCGGGGAAGAATATCTCGCCCTCCCGGTAGCCGCGGATGGTTCCGGTGAAGCGGAAGTGTTCCAGCCAGTCGATGGTGGTCTGGCTGACGATGTGACGGTCGGACAGGAAGCGAAGCTCGTCCTCGCTGGGGTGGAAATCCGCCAGCGCATCCAGAATTCGCCCAGTGCCTGCCACCACTCCGTAGCGGCGCCCCGCCGGCAGGTGCCGGGTGTATACCTCGAAGACGGATCGTCGTCCGGCCGTACCGTCCTGCAAGGCGGCATCCAGCATGGTGTATTCATACATGTCGGTCATCAGAGCCGTAGAGGCTCCGGTGTCCTTGCTATTGTTTTCAGCGTTCATATCTTCCCCTTTGTGGGTGGAAAAGCCCTTGGTTGGCCCCCAGTCTAATCCTCTGCCGACCTACTGGCTCGCCCTGCCCTCCCAAGGTCGGGCTAAGCTGATCCGCATGAGATTCGTCGTGGGCATCTACCGATTGCTGATCGCCTTTTTCTGCCTGGGCGGCACTTACGAGGCCTGGCTGCTGGGAATCGGCAACAAGTGGGTCTATTTTACCTTCCAGACCAATATCGCCCTGGGTCTGGTCATGCTCTGGGCCGGAGCGGCCACCCTGCTCAAGGGCATCCAGCCTCCCGCCTGGCTCAAAGGATGTCTGACGCTCTACATCGTCATCACCGGGCTGGTGGCCATCCTGGTTCTGGGGCTGAACAGCACGGACTACCAGCTGGTCCTGGGCATCCGGACCACATGGATGATTCACGTCATCAGCCCCATCCTGGCATCGGTGGACTTCCTCTTGTTCGACCCTCATCGTCGTTTCCACTGGCACAACGTGCTGACCTGGCTGATCTATTTCCCCTTCTACGTAGCCTTCGTGCTGATCAGAGCCGCCATCTGGCCTCATTCGGGACCGCAGCCGGGCGGCAATCCCTACCCCTATGCCTTCTTGGACCTCGAGCACTTGGGCTGGGCCCAATTGACGGTCAACCTGGCTGAGTATCTGGTCGTCTTCTTTGCTCTGTCGCTGGTCATCTTCCTGATTGATCGCATCCTGCCGGCCAAGACACCGCTGACCATTGATCGGTAGACGGCTGACGGAATAATAGGGATCAGACCAGGGGAGCCTGGGCGGAACGGGAAAGGATCATCACTGATGGTTGCTATCAAGGACATGCTCCAGGAGGGTGCCGTGCTGCGGCCTGACGGCAGGGCGGCTGATGAGTTGCGGCCGGTCGTCATCACCAGGCATTGGACGGAGGCCCCCGAGGGATCGGTGCTGATCGAGTGCGGTAAGACCAGGGTCATGTGCACGGCTTCCTTCACGCCGACGCTGCCCCGTTGGCGCAAGGACTCCGGGCTGGGCTGGGTCACGGCCGAGTACGCCATGCTCCCCAGGGCCACCAGCGACCGTACTGCACGCGAGTCGGTCCGGGGAAAGGTCGGTGGCCGCACCCAGGAGATCAGCCGGCTGATAGGCCGTTGCCTGCGCGGTGTGGTGGACATGAAGGCCCTGGGCGAGAATCAGATCCAGCTGGACTGCGATGTGCTTCAGGCCGATGGCGGCACCCGTACAGCCTCGGTCACCGGCGCCTATGTGGCCATGGTCGATGCCCTCCGATGGGCCCAGGACCACCATCACATCCGCAGTGCCGACAAGGTGACCAAGGATTGCGTCTCGGCCGTCTCGGTGGGCATCATCGATGGCAAGCCCATGCTCGACCTTCCTTATCTGGAGGACAGCAGGGCCATGACCGATATGAACGTGTCGATGACCGGAGCCGGCGATTTCATCGAGATACAGGGGACGGCGGAGCATCGCCCCTTCAGCCGTCAAGAGCTCGGCCTCTTGCTGGACCTGGCATCCAAGGGGAACAAGGAGCTTCAGGCCGCCCAGCGCAAGGCTCTGGCATCTGACTGACGCCCAGGGGCAGGTATTTCAGCGAGGAGGATCGATATGGGACAGGCCAGAAAAGTGGTTGTGGCCACGCACAACGAGGGCAAACTGCGTGAGCTTCGTCGCATCCTCGACGGTTTCCTGTCCGTTGAGGGTCAGAGGATCGAGCTGGTTTCGGCCGGCCAGTTGGGCTTGCCTGATCCGGTAGAGACCGGCACCACTTTTCAGGAGAACGCTCTTCTCAAGGCTGGGCAGGCCGCCCGTGAGTCCGGTCTGCCTGCGCTGGCGGACGACTCGGGGCTGGTCGTTGATGTGATGGGCTCCGCCCCGGGGATCCTTTCGGCAAGGTGGAGCGGCCGCCATGGCGACGACCAGGCCAACTTGGAGCTCTTGCTGAACCAGCTGAACGACATTCCCGATAATCACAGGGGAGGGCGGTTTGTCTGTGCTGCCGCCTTGGTCGTTCCGGATGTGCCGGGGTATGCCGTCCGGGGGCATCAGGTGACCAGGATCGGCGAGATGTCTGGAAGTATCATCCGCCAGGCACGAGGGGACAATGGGTTCGGTTACGACCCGATCTTCGTGCCCCGTGATCAGCCTCGGCGTGCCAGCGAGCGGCAGCCGCTGACCTCGGCGGAAATGACCTCGGATGAAAAGAACGCTATTTCACACAGGAGCAAGGCCCTGGCGGCCATCATGCCGATTCTCGTCAACTGGGTGCTGGGCGACGGCCATAGTAGAGACTGATAAATCTTTATATATTCACTTTATAGATCCAGTGCGGTGAACGGTCACGAAATATCGATAATCATGCCATGAGGTGCCAGTGCGCCTGAAGCATGTAAAGCAATCGCCAGGAAGAGATTATTTTATCTCTGTGATAGAGTCGGCGGTATTGGGGATAACCAAAAGCAAAGTCTATTAGGCATAGCGCACGATTCTATCGGGATTTGGGGGTTTCGTATTGAAGCGATTGCAAGAACGGAACAATAAGGGATCACTGCACGTAAGCCGTTCGATCATTGCCGTTCTGGTAACTCTTCTTGCGACGCTGGCCATGGTTGTTCCGCTGGGACTGAGCGCGCTTTCGGCCAATCAGGCCAACGCCATCGATGGACAGGACGAAACAGCCAACAGGAGACCCCTGCTCTACACGATGTTGGCTTACAACGACAAGAACGATTCGTATCAGGATGAGCTGCGCATGGACTTCATCCTGCGCGTGGCACACGGTGAGTTCAAACCGGATTGTGTGAAAACAGGCAGCGCTGATACCAATGGCTCTTGCAACTTATCCTTTATATATCAGTATAACGGAACACGTAATCCAGCACATTATCGCCGAGTAAAGTATCTCAACACTATTGCATCGGACGACACCTCTAGCGGTGCTGAGCAATGGGCAAAAAACCAGGATGAGTTTTTCACTGTACATAAGGTGATCAACTCAGGTTTGTATGATTTCCTGGTAGTTTCCATTGAAGGCGATATGGATCTCTTGAATAATGCTGGTGATATAAAAAATTATCTGCCGAAGGCTGAGGTTGCTCCATATTTCCAAGCCGGCGGCCACGTAGAGCCCCTGACTGTCTATGCGATCGTAGGGCAACAGAAGGATGCGCTGTCTTGCAACGGCGGCTCCTGGGCTTATGGGACCAATGATTGTGACCACTTTGACCCTAATACGATGAGCAATCTGCAAGATAGGTCAGCCAACATCATGGATGATTTGGCCAAACAGGGCAAGAGCATGAAGCTGTATATGGGGGATTGCTATGACGCCAGTTCTGATTCCAAAAGCCCTGATCTCAGGTGCAGCGGTCCCTATTCCTGGATAGGTTGGGACAACAATCCGGAGCTTTATCTTAGCCATCAGTCTAATTGGGGCCTGGTGACTGACTATGGTCTTCCTGCCGATTCCAGTCATGGAATAAAGGCCGTTGGACCCGGGGTGGCGCCGCCCCGCTCCTTCTTCGTGTATTGGGAGAACCCTCGCGGAGGCAATATCGGCAAGGGCATATGCTCTGAGACCACGTCATACTACTATCAATGGGTGGGCCTCAAAGACAGCCAATGGGTGCCTGTCGATGATCTGACCCCTGAGCCGATCCTGGTGGAGGGTCAGAAGCCGAGTCCAAATACGCTGACTACTACTAACGGGACTCAAGGCACGGCTGATTCCTATTCGGCCTTTAATTTGCCTAAAAAACCGAATAATTCCAATGAGATGTTTGCCACGGACAAGAACGGCCAGCCTATGCCCGCTCAGAATGCTGATGGCTCCATTGACTTCAAGAAGGCCAAGGAAGACCAGGATCTTGACGGCTACTTCAAAATGGTTACCTGGCCTGTGACCAAGAACTTGAATGACACCGGCACCGACAACAACTGCAACGTCAATCCCGAAGTATACAACCCCATGCGCAAAGGTCTTGCGGGCATAACAGATGATATGGATGCTTCGCAGAAGAGCCAGAATTTGGACTCGGGCTGGACTATTAATACCGCCTTTTATAAGTACGATGTGCCTCGTCCCGATGATCCGACGATCACCAAGATTGAGAATGGTGCTGACGGCGCCCTGGATGCTTCTGGGAGTGTCTACACCAGCAATCTTGATCCGGTGGTCAGCGGTGAGTGCACTCCTTCCAAAAACAGTGCGCATCCGAATGTTGTGACGCTCTACGGTGAGGATCCCACCAAACCCTTTAACGATGGTCAGGGTGCAAACAATGACGATCTTGTAAAATCTGCGGACACTTGGGGATTCAAGCTGGGCGAGGCTGAGTGCAAGGCCGACACTGGCAGCAAACAAGGCGGCTCCTGGCAGATACAGGACACCAATAAGCAATACCCATCACCAGACCCTGGCAACAAATTCGACGGGTACAGGCGCTATCACGCCTGGGTGACCGAAACAACCTCCGGGTTCGGCCTGACCTCCTTCTTCTCGAATATTGGCACGGCTTATTTCGTTTCGGGAGAAAACATCCCGGATGCCAGCAAGTTCTCGGTCACTGTGCCTCATACCGTCAATGGGAATCTGCCGTCGAATGTGGTCGTCACGTTCAAGGGTGAGGTGTCGCCTGTGTATACGGCCTGGTCGTCGGGCGGGCTGGGGATGACTGATTCCAGGATGGCTGTTTCGATGAAGCAGAATGCTGCCTCGGACTGGACGCCCCTGCTGACCACTCCGGCCAACACCTTCCAGAGGGATGCGGCGGTCGGCACTGCTCCTTCCGTCGCGGATTCCGCCTCGGGCCTCACGCTGAACCTGACCAAGACGGCGGCTTCCACTTGGTCCTGGTCGCTGAACATCCCTGCTGACAAGTTCACCGGTTACAACGGTGACGATGAAACGCAGACATACACTTTCCATGTTGAGATGATCAACCCGATGAACGTTCATTCAGACCCAGCGTCCATCGAGCGGAAGATCGACATGACGCCCACCACGCTGACCATTGACCGCCATGACGTCTTCCAGGTGGCCGGCAGGGCCTATAAGTATGTCAATGGAAACACGAAGGTTCCTGAGACCAAAGGCACCCTGGTCCATATAACCTGGCCCGGCAAGACCAATAGCAGCACTGATGTCGCAGTGGGAGATCAGGGTTCATGGCAGGCGACCCCACCTGAGGGCGTCAATCAGGGGCAGTTCTCTGCTCAGGTGCTTTCGGATGATGCCGAGGGCCCTGACGCGCAGGGTCGGTTCCAGGGCGGGAACCAGTCGGCCTCGGTGTCGCATGAGCTGGACTTCCGGCCTTCGACCTCCTCCCTGCCGCTTACCGGCGGATGGCCGCTTTCCGTGCTCAGGATCCTGCTGCTGATAGCCCTAGGCCTGGTGGGCTTCGTGGCCTGCCTGAGGAACAGGCAGGAAAGCCGCCACTGACCCCGGCAGCATAAGAACAGGGCCCGCCCTCATCCTTCCAATTCCATGGAGATGAGAGCGGGCCCTGTTTTTTTTTTATTCCTGTGATGCTGCCGTTACGCCACTCACGACTGCAGCGTGTCCTCCGATAAAGACAAGATACTGCTTCTGATCAGCTAGGTCCTGGGCTTGCCGGGGTCAAGACCTTGGACGGCTAAAAACACCCTATCTGAATCCCAGATTATGACTTCCATCTCTGTACTCTTGGAACGCGTAAACAAGGAATGAAGATGCATTTTTGTGCTCTATATTCAGTTGGCTTAATTGGGGATGAGTCAAAAACGGGGTTGATCTGTTCTGGAGCATGATTTCATTGTGGTTTGGGGGGTATTGTATTGAAGCGTTTGCAAGAACGTGACAATAAGGGATCATTGCACGTAAGCCGTTCGATCATTGCCGTTCTGGTAACCCTTCTGGCGACGCTGGCCATGGTTGTTCCGTTGGGGCTGAGCGCTTTGTCGGCCAGTCAGGCCAATGCCATCGATGGACAGGATGAAACGGCCAGCAGGAAGCCAATGCTCTATAGGATGATGGGCTACAACAACAAGGTGGATGCCTGGCAGGATGAGCTGCGCATGGACTTCATCCTGCGCGTGAAACACAACGAGTTCGACCCATCTTGCGCCAATAGTAGCGGTGGTGCCGATACCCGGGGCAATTGTAATCTGGCCTTTGTCTATCAGTACAAGGGCTCAGATAGTCCATCATATTATCGCAGAATAAAGTATCTGAACACCATAGCTTCAGCGTCATCCTCGGATCAGCCCTGGTCCGGAGCCTACAAGTGGGCGCAGAACAGGGATGAGTACTTCACCGTGCACACGATAATCAATTCTGGTTTATATGATTATTTGACCATTTCCATTGAGGGTGATCTGGCGCTGAAAAATTCTGCTGATGCGTCATATTACCAACCTGGTGGTGCCGACGAACCCCTGAATATCTACGCGGTCGTTGGACAGCAGAACGGGGCATTGTCCTGCCTGCGCCCTAGCAACTCGTGGAGTTGGTCTAGCGGAATCGATGACTGTACCACTTTCAACCCTGAAACTATGATTAATGTGCCAGATAGGGTATCGAATATTACAGCATCTTTAGCAGCAGATGGTAAGTACATCAAACTATTTATGGGCGACTGTCTGGGTAAGGGTGCTGATCTTCAATGCAGTGGCCCGTATTCTTGGGTAGGCTGGGATAACTATCCATTACTCTATGGAGCCAATCAGTCCAACTGGGGCATGGTAACCGACTATGGTTTTCCTGACTACAAGAGCAATGCTACTGGGCCAATCGCCGGCACTGCTCCGGGCACAGCTCCGGCACGGTCGTTCTTCGTGTACTGGTTGAATGATCGTGGCAGCACTAGAGATAATCCTGATGGCATATGTTCTGAGACCAATTCCTATTATTACCAGTGGGTGGCTCTGAAGGATAGCGAGTGGGTGCCTGTTGATGAGCTGACTCCCGAGCCGGTTCTGGTGACAGGCCAGCAGCCGTCCCCCAATACGGTCACCACCACGGCAGGCAAGCAATTTCAAGCCGCTAATTATTCGGCTTTCAATTTGCCTAAACAGCCCAGCAATCCCAATGAGATGTTTGCCACTGACAGGAACGGCCAGCCTATGCCTGCCCAGAAGGCTGATGGCGGGATTGATTTCAAGGAGGCCAAGGAGAAGCAGGATCTTGACGGCTATTTCAAGATGGTCACCTGGCCTGTCACCACGAATAGGGATGGCAGCGCTTGTACCGTCAGCCCTGAAGTGTACAACCCTGATCAGAAAGGCCTCGTCGGTATACGTGACGGCATGAACAGCTCGGATATAGAACGGAATATTGCTGCGGGCTGGACAATCAATAGTGCGTTCTATAAGTACGATGTGCCTCGTCCTAAGGATCCGACGATCACTAACATCCAGGATGATGCAGATGGCAGCTTGGATGCTTCGGGCAGTGTGTATACTTCCAAGCTTGATCCGGTGGTCAGTGGTGAGTGCACGCCCTCCAAGGATGCAGCGCACCCAAACAAGGTTGTTCTCTACGGCGAGGATCCCGTCAATCCCATCAGTGACGGGCAGAGCCAGAACGGCGGAGACTTGGTGAAGATCGCGGATACTTGGGGGTTCAGGCTGGGCGAAGTTGAATGCCAGGTCGATCCCAAGAGCAAGCAGGGAGGGTCCTGGCAGATACAGGACACCAACAAGCTGTATTCGTCGCCGGGCCAAGGCAACAAGTACAGCGGCTACAGGCGGTATCATGCCTGGGAGGTCGAGTCCATGTCCGGGTTCGGTTTGACTTCCTTCTTCTCGAATATTGGCACGGCTTATTTCGTCTCCGGGGAGAACGTCCCGGATGCCAGCAAGTTCTCGGTCACGGTGCCTCATACGATAAACGGGAGTCTGCCCGCAGGTTCGGTGGTCACGTTCAAGGGTGAGGTATCACCTGTCTACACAGCCTGGTCGGCGGGGAAGTTGGGGATGACTGATTCCAGGATGGCCATTTCCATGAAGCAGAATGCTGCCTCTGATTGGACCAGCTTGGTGACTACTCCGGCCAACACCTTCCAGAGGGATGCGGCGGTCGGCGCTGCTCCTTCCGTCACTGACCCCGCATCAGGCCTCACGTTGAATCTCACCAAGACGGCGGCTTCCACCTGGTACTGGACCTTGAATATCCCCGCCGGTAAATTCACCGGCTATGACGGTAGCGACCAGACGCAGACCTATACCTTCCAGGTTGAGATGATCAACCCGATGAACGTACGTTCAAGGTCGGCATCCATCGAGCGGAAGGTCGACATGACGCCCACCGCGTTGACCTTGGAGCGGTACGACGTCTTCCAGGTGGCAGGCAAAGCCTATAAGTATGTGGATGGGGACAGGAAGGTTCCTGAGACCAAGGGGACCATGGTGCATGTGACCTGGCCCGGCAATAGCGGTACGGATGTCGTTGTGGGGGATCAGGGTTCGTGGCAGGCGACCCCGCCTGAGGGCGTCAATCAGGGGCGGTTCTCTGCTCAGGTGCTTTCGGATGATGCCGAGGGCCCTGACGCGCAGGGCCGGTTCCAGGGCGGGAACCAGTCGGCCTCGGTGTCGCACGCGTTGGAGTTCCGTCCTTCCAACTCGGCTTTGCCGCTTACCGGGGGATGGCCGCTTTCCGCGCTCAAAATCCTGCTGCTGATGGCATTGGGCCTGGTCGGGTTCGTGGCCTGCCTGAGGAACAGGCAGGAAAGCCGGCACTGACCTCGGTCGTATAAGACAGGGACCGCTCTCATCCTTCCAATTTCATGGAGATGAGCCCGGGCCCTGTTTTTTAATTCCCGTGTTGCTGCCGTTGCCAAGGCAGTATTCGCCCCCAATCCGGAACGACCCGAAGAAGACAACATATCGCTTCTCACCAGCTGGGTGCTGGTCCTGCATGGTCGAGAACTTGAACCGCCGCAAAACACCCGATTTGAATCCCAGATTTTGCCCTTCATTTCTGTAGCCTTGAAAAGGCAAAGAACAATTTATATGCATTGTTGTGCTCTATGTGCAGTTGCCTTAATTGGGGGTAGGTCAAAAGCAGACTTGATTTGTTCTGGAGCATGATTTCATTGTTGTTTGGGGGGTATTGTATTGAAGCGTTTGCAAGAACGGGGCGCTAAGGGTTCACAAGGTGTGAACCGTCCGATCATTGCCGTTCTGGTAACTCTTCTGGCGACGCTGGCCATGGTTGTTCCGTTGGGGCTGAGCGCACTTTCGGCCAATCAGGCCAACGCCATTGATGGGCAGGACGAAACGGCCAGTAGGAAGCCCAAACTCTATAGGATGTTGGGCTACAACAACAAGCTTGATTCCTATCAGGATGAGCTGCGCATGGACTTCATCCTGCGGGTAAAACACAACGAGTTTGACCCTTCTTGCGCCGACGCCACTTCTGGTGCCGATACCAAGGGCAATTGCAATCTGGCCTTTGTCTATCAGTACAAGGGGTCAGATGACACTTCCTTTTATCGCAGAATAAAGTATCTGAACACCATAGCCTCAGCATCATCCTCGGATCAGCCCTGGTCCGGAGCCTACAAGTGGGCGCAAAATCAAGATGAGTATTTCACCGTGCACACCATAATAAACTCCGGTTTATATGACTATCTGACCATTTCCATTGAGGGTGATCTGGCGCTGAAGAATTCTGCTGATGCGTCATATTACCAACCTGGTGGGGCCAACGAGCCGGTGAATATCTACGCAGTCGTTGGTAAACAGGACGATGCACTGTCCTGCCTGCGCCCTAGCAACTCGTGGAGTTGGTCTAGCGGAATCGATAATTGTCGCAATTTTGACCCTGACACCATGATCAATGCGCCGGACAGGGTATCCAACATTACTTCAACTTTAGCGGCGAACGACAAAAACTTCACTTTGTATATGCAAGAATGCCTGGGCACGGGCGCTGATCTCCAGTGCAGCGGCCCGTATTCTTGGGTTGGTTGGAACAGCAACCCAAATCTCTACGGAGGCAATCAGGCTAACTGGGGCATGGTAACCGATTACGGTTTTCCTGACTATACGAGCAATGCTACTGGGCCAATCGCCGGCACTGCTCCGGGAACAGCTCCGGCACGGTCGTTTTTCGTGTACTGGCTCAATGTGCGCGGCAGCACCAGAGATAATCCTGATGGCATATGTTCTGAGACCAATTCGTATTATTACCAGTGGGTGGCTCTGAAGGATAGCGAGTGGGTGCCTGTTGATGAGC
>NZ_JASTZY010000003.1:0-276031 GCF_032193695.1 Bifidobacterium sp. H6bp9 | reverse complement strand
CCACTCAAAGGACTACGCCGGTCAAAGTAGGGAAACCTACAGGCCTCACCTACGTACAGATCAGCGCAGGAGACGATCATTCGCTAGCCCTGGGCAGCGACGGCAACGCCTACGCATGGGGAAGCAACACCTATGGCAAGCTCGGCGACGGGACAACCACTCAAAGGACTACGCCGGTCAAAGTAGGGAAACCTACAGGCCTCACCTACGTGCAAGTCAGCGCCGGATGGCAGCATTCGCTGGCTCTAAGCAGCGCCGGGAACGCCTACGCATGGGGATTGAACAGCGATGGCCAGCTCGGCGACGGGACGAAAACCGACAGGACTACGCCAGTCAAAGTGAGGAAACCTACAAACGCACCTGCGGATTTTACCTACGTACAGGTCAACGGCGGAGGCGATCATTCGCTGGCCATGGGCAGCGACGGGTATGCCTACGCATGGGGATACAACAACTATGGCCAGCTCGGCAACAAGAGCTACAGCAATTCGACTGTTCCTGTGCGCGTGCGCAACCCCGCCAAGACCAACGATACGAGCAAAGGACTGCAAGCCGCACAGATTATCGCCGGATTCAATCATTCACTGGCCCTGGGCAGCGACGGATACACCTACGCATGGGGATGGAACAACTATGGCCAGCTCGGCAACACCACCACCAGAGATTCGTCCGTTCCTGTACGCGTGCGCAACCCCGCCAACCCCACCGATACGAGCAAGGGGCTAAAGGCCGTACAGCTCAGCGCCGGAGAATATTATTCGCTGGCCCTGGGCAGTGACGGAAACGCCTACACCTGGGGTGCCAACGGCAATGGCCAGCTCGGCAACGACACCACCAAGGACTCGAATATTCCTGTGCCGGTGGTGTTCAACCTGCAGCTGGTGATCACCGGCGTCAGATTCGACAGCAATGCCGGCACGAACCTGACGCGCGGCGATGGCAGCAGCGTGACCGTGCTCACGCCCGCACACCAGCCGGGCACGGTCACCGTCAGCGTGGACTACACGCTGGGCGGCGCACCCCAAACGCCCGACACCTCCTTGAAGTACACGTACCTGCCAGCAGGCGTGCTCCCCAAGGCAGGCGGGCAGGGCATCCTGCTCGCCCTGGCCGCGGGCATGACCGGCATGGGCGGGGTCCTCGCCTCCCGCCGCCACCGGAAGGAAACACGCCGACTGGTTCACGCTTCGCACGAGTAAGAGCGGCCGGGCGGCGTATCAATCCCCCCGCCCCCGGCCCATCAAGGGGGAGCAGGGAGGAAACGTGCCAATCAAGGCTCATCCCCAAGAGAGCTGACACTTTCCTCCCGCGCCCCCACCACACTCCGCCCAGCCTGCAAAGTCTGGACGGCACATCAGGAGAGGGGGCAACCGCCACGGCGGGATACGGGCATGCAACCACCCCGCCAGGGCGGCCACCCCCACCTGATTCCAGCCAGAGCAAACACCCTTTATACCGCCAAATCGGCCATGTAGACTTGAATAAGACGACCATCCGCCATAGGCGGGAAGACAAGGAGGAGCAGATGGCTTTCAACGGGAATCCGCGGCCGCAGGCCCCATACGGTCAGTACACACAGCAGCCGATGCCGACCATGCAGGGTGGTGAGCCCTACGGCATGGGCTCGCCCATCGACACCAACGCAGCATACAGCTTTGAAAAGGCGGAACGGGTCTCCATGTCCCGCGCCTATGCGGAGATGGCCGTCGGCCTGCTGGTCACCGCCCTGACGGCCTATCTGACCGCCCGGACCGGACTGCTCCTGGCCTTCATGCAGGCCACGGGCACCCTGGGGTGGATCGGCATGGCCGTGGTCCAGGTGGCCTTCGCCATGATTCTGAGCTTCCGGGTCATGCGCATGCGCACCTCCACCGCCCGGGTCATGTTCTACCTCTATGCGGCCCTGATGGGCTTCACCCTGAGCACCATCTTCATGACCTACTCCCTGCCCTCCATCATGCTGACCCTGGTGATCACCGCAGGCTTCTTCTTCGTCCTCAGCATGCTGGCGCTGACCACACGGCGCAACATGCTGGGCATGGGGTCCATCTTCATGGCCGGCCTGCTCATGCTGATTCTGGTCGAGGTGGTCATGCTCTTCGTGGCCCCCTCCAACACGGCCCTGCGCGTGGTCTCGGCCATCGGCATCATCCTCTTCGCCGGACTGACCATGTATGACGCCCAGCAGACCAGGGCCATCTTCGCCACCTACCGCAGCCAGGGGCCGGAGGCCATCAAGCGGGTCTCCATCCTCTGCGCCCTCAACCTCTACCTGGACTTCGTCAACCTCTTCCTCTACATCCTGAATCTGGTCGGCGACCGCAACTGACAAAAAGAAAATCCCCGCCCCTGGCATTGGGACGGGGATTTTTTGTATCTTCAGGCCTCCTGGCCGGCCCTGGACAGCAGCCCACGCAGTACGTACTGCAGGATGCCGCCGTTGCGGTAGTACTCGGCCTCGCCAGGGGTGTCGATGCGCACCTTGGCCGCGAACTCCACCCTGCTGCCGTCGGGCCGCTGGGCCCGCACCTGGACCTGCTCAGGCAGGGAGCTGTTGAGCTCATCGACGCCAACCAGGTCGTAGGTCTCCTGGCCGTCCAACCCCAGGCTCTGGGCCGACTGACCCGCTGGGAACTCCAGCGGCAGCACGCCCATGCCGATCAGGTTGCTGCGGTGGATGCGCTCAAAGGATCTGGCTATGACGGCCCGCACACCCAGCATCCTTGTGCCCTTGGCCGCCCAGTCCCTGGAGGAGCCTGTGCCGTACTCGCTGCCTGCCAGTATTACCAGGGGCGTGCCCTGCCTGGCATAGTCCTGCGCCGCCTCGAAGATGGTCGTCTCCTGGCCGTTCAGGAAGTCGTAGGTGAACCCTCCCGGACGTACATCCAGCCCCGCCGAGGCCAGCAGCTGGTTGCGCAGGCGGATGTTGCCGAAGGTGCCCCGGACCATGACCTCATGGTTGCCGCGCCGGGAGCCGTAGGAGTTGAAGTCCCTGGGGGCTATGCCGTGCTCCTGCAGGTAGCGGCCGGCCGGCGCGTCGGCCTTGATGGCCCCTGCGGGCGAGATGTGGTCGGTGGTGACCGAATCCCCCAGCAGGGCCAGCACCCGGGCCCCGTGTATGTCCTCCAGGGGGTCGGGCTGGGCCTTCATGCCATCGAAGAAGGTCTGGCGGCGGATGTAGGTGGAATCCTGATCCCAGTGGAAGAGCTCGCCCTCCGGCACCTCCAGCTTCCGCCAGCGATCATCCCCGCCGAAGACGTCCGCATAGTCGCGCAGGTACATGTCCCGGTCCAGCGCGGTGCCCACCACTGACTCGATGGCCTCCTGGGAGGGCCAGATGTCCGCCAGCATGACCGGCTTGCCCTGGCTGTCCTGGCCCAGTGGGTCGTGCCAAGGGTCGAAGTCCATGGTGCCGGCCAGGGCGTAGGCCACCACCAGGGGCGGCGAAGCCAGATAGTTCATCTTCACATCCGGGCTGATGCGGCCCTCGAAGTTCCTGTTGCCCGAGAGCACGGCCGTCACCGTCAGGTCGTGGTCGGCGATGGCCTGGTGGATGGCCGGGTCCAGGGGGCCGGAGTTGCCGATGCAGGTGGTGCAGCCGTAGCCGACCAGCTCGAAGCCCAGGGCGTCCAGGTCCTTGCTCAGGCCGGTCCGGTTCAGATAGTCCGTCACCACCTGGGAGCCGGGAGCCAGCGAGGTCTTGACCCAGGGCTTGGGCTTGAGGCCCCGGGCGCGCGCCTGGCGGGCCAGCAGACCGGCGGCCACCATGACCGAGGGGTTGGAGGTGTTGGTGCATGAGGTGATAGCCGCGATGACCACATCCCCGTCCCGCAGGCTGAACTCGCTGCCGTCGGCCTTCTTGACGGGCACAGCCTCGCCGTCGCTGTCCTTGTCCTGGTCGCTGTAATCCTTCAAGTCCCGATGGAAGGTCTTCTGGGCCTGGTCCAGCAGGATGCGGTCCTGGGGCCGGCGGGGGCCGGCGATGGACGGCCGCACCGTGGACAGGTCCAGCTCCAGCACCTGGGAATACTCGGGTTCGGGGCAGTCGGCATCCTCCGGGTCCATCCACAGCCCGTTGGCCTTGGCATAGGCCTCCACCAGGCGCACATGCTCGTCGCTGCGGCCGGTCAGGCGCAGGTAGTCCAGGGTGATTCGGTCGATGGGGAAGATGGCGCAGGTGGAGCCGAACTCGGGGCTCATATTGCCCAGGGTGGCCCGGTTGGCCAGGGGGACCTGGGCCAGGCCCTTGCCGTGGAACTCCACGAACCGGCCCACCACGCCCACCTCGCGCAGCATCTGGGTCACGGTCAGCACCACGTCGGTGGCGGTGACCCCCTCGGGGATGGATCCGGTCAGCTTGAAGCCCAGGACCTGGGGCACCAGCATGGAGATGGGCTGGCCCAGCATGGCCGCCTCGGCCTCGATGCCGCCCACGCCCCAGCCCAGCACGCCCAGGCCGTTGACCATGGTGGTGTGGGAGTCGGTGCCCACGCAGGAGTCCGGGTAGACCAGGGCCGGCCCCTCCCCCTTGGTCCTGTCCCTGCGCATGACCACCTGGGCCAGGTACTCCAGGTTGACCTGGTGGATGATGCCGGTGCCCGGGGGCACCACGCGGAAGTTCTGGAAGGCCTGCTGGCTCCAGCGCAGGAAGCGGTAGCGCTCGCTGTTGCGCCGGTATTCCATGTCCATGTTGTGTTCCAGGGCGCCGGGCACGCCCGAGCTGTCCACCTGGACGGAGTGGTCGATGACCATCTGCGCGGGGATGAGCGGGTTGACCAGGGAGGGGTCGTCGCCCAGGGCCTTGACGGCATCGCGCATGGTGGCCAGGTCGACCATGCAGGGCACGCCGGTGAAGTCCTGCATGAGCACCCGGGCGGGACTGTACTGGATCTCCCTGTCGGGCTGGGCCTTGGGGTCCCAGTTCAGCAGCTGATCCAGCTGGTCCCGGGTCACCGTGGTCCCGTTCTGGTGCCGCAACAGATTCTCGGCCAGGATGCGCAGGCTGTAGGGCAGGTGGTCGATGCCCGGAAGGTCGCTGATCCGGTAGTATTCGAACTCCTCGGAGCCCACCTTGAGCTTGGAACGACCGGCATCTTGTGCGGATTCTGACATGCACCACCCCTTCCTTGGACGCTCAGGCACTGCCCTTGCGCCCATGTGGACCGGCGGCGGGAGGACCCCAGGCCGTCAGTGACGCTTATCTGTGCTTGTGAGGTTCATTCTTAGCGCCCATGTGTTACCTGACGGATGTAACGTGCGCATGCCGGATAGCCCAGGACGGCCAGGACCATGAGCAGGGCTCCCACCAGGGCGAAGGCCACGGTGGCGGCCAGGGCCGGACCGGTGGGCAGGCTGATGGCGAAGAACCGCGCCACAACGGGGATCAGGGCCCCGATCACCCCGGCTGCGGCGAAGAAGAGGACCAGCAGGCCCCTCCAGGAGCGCAGGGGCCGGGCCACCTGGGTCAGGACCAGCACGCCCATGCAGAAGAGGACGATGGCGCAGACCGAACGCCAGCGCCCCAGGTCGCCGGGCCGGGCCAGGTCCAGTCCCAGCAGGCCGGGCAGGCTCCAGGCCGCCGCCAGCACAATCAAGGCCGTGGCGATGCCCGAGGGCAGGGCGAAGGTGACCACACGCTTGAGGAAGCCGGGCCGGTAGCGCCTGGTGTTGGGGGCCAGCGCCAGGAAGAAGGCCGGTGTGCCGATGGTCAGGGCGCCGATGTAGGTGATGTGCCGGGGCAGGTAGGGGAAGGGGATGCCGGTCAGAACCACGCCCAGGGAGATCAGGGCCGAGTAGACGGTTTTGACCAGGAAGAGGCCGGCCACACGCTCCATGTTGGCCATGACCTGCCGGCCACGGGCCACTACGTCGGGCAGGTGGGAGAAGCGCGAATCCACCAGGACCAGCTGGGCCACGGCCTTGGTGGCGGCCGCCGCATTGCCCATGGCGATGCCCAGGTCAGCCTCCTTCAGAGCCAGGGAGTCGTTGACCCCGTCGCCGGTCATGGCCACCGTGTGGCCCTTCAGGTGCAGGGCCTGGACGATGGCCTTCTTCTGGTCGGGCAGGACCCGGCCCAGCACGTCCACATCCTCCAGGACATCGGCCAGGGCTGCGGTGTCCTCGGGCAGCTGGCGGGCATCCATGGCCCTGGGGGCCCGGTCGCCGGTCAGGCCCACCTTGTTGGCGATGGCCGCCACCGTGGCCGGGTTGTCGCCCGAGATGACCCGGCAACGCACGCCCTGCTGGCGGAACCAGGCCAGGGTTTCGGCAGCGTCGTCGCGGATGTGCTCCGAGCAGGTGATCAGGGCCAGGGGCTTCAGGTTCCCGGGCAGGTCGGGGCTGCTGGTGAAGTAGTCAGGCTGGTCGGTGCCCGGGTACCCGTCGGGGGCGGCCAGCATCAGCACCCGGTAGCCGCGGTCGGCCAGGTCGGCCACCTGCCGGTCCACCTGGGGCCAGCTGCCCGCCTGGGATGCCAGGAGCACCTCCGGGGCGCCGAAGTACCAGATTCTGCCGGACTGGTCGGCCACGGCGCTCCACTTGCGGGCCGAAGAGAAGGGCAGGCGGCTGACGGCCCTGCCCGGGTGCAGGTCTTCCATCCCCTTGAGGATGGCCCGTCCGGTGGCGTTGGGGCTCTCCTCCGCGCAGACGTCCACCAGGGCCTGCCGCAGCTGCCGGGCCGGCAGATCCTCGACCAGCGGGTGCAGGTCGTCATAGACGATGCCCCCGTCGGTGATGGTGCCGGTCTTGTCCAGATTCAGGGCATCCACCCGGGCCAGGGTCTCCACGGATTCCATCTGCTGGACCAGGGTCTGGTGGCGGGCCAGGCGGATGGCGGCCAGGGCGAAGTTCAGGGAGGTCAGCAGGACCAGCCCCTCGGGGATCATGCCCACGACCCCGGCCACGGCGGACACCACGGCCTGCCGCCAGGCTCCGGTGGCCAGGGCCGTCTGGAAGCCGCCCACGGTCCGCATCTGGGTGAAGATGAGCAGCAGGCAGAGGGGAATGACCACTATGGTCATGACCTTGAGGATGGTGTTGATGCCCTCGTTCAGGTCGGAGTGGACCTTCTTGTAGACCTTGGCCTTGGCCGTCAGCGTGGCGGCGTAGGAGTCGGCGCCCACGGCGGTCACCTGGGCCAGGGCCATGCCCGAGACGGCCGTGGAGCCCGAGTAGACCTGGTCCCCCGGCTTGTGCTTGACCGTGCGCGATTCGCCGGTCAGCATGGACTCGTCCAGCTCCAGGCCGTAGGTGTCGATGATCTGCGCGTCTGCGGGCACCTGGTCCCCGGAGCGGATCCAGAGCAGGTCCCCCTTGACGATGGCATCGTGGGGCACGGTCAGGTTGCGCCCATCCCTTCGCACCGTATAGTCGGAGGCCACCAGGATGGACAGCCCGTCCAGGGTGTGCTTGGCCTTGAGCTCGGTGGCCACGCCGATGCCGGTGTTGATGATGATGATCAGGCCGAAGACCGCGTCCTTCCACTGCCCGGTCAGCAGGACCACCACCATGGCGGTCAGGATGATCCCGTTGAAGAGGGTGAAGACGTTGTCGCGGATGATCTGGCCCAGGCTGCGGGAGGTTTGGTCCTGGGAGACGTTGACCAGCCCCTGGGCCTTCAGCCGCTCCACCTCCCGGGAGCTCAGCCCCGGACGGTCGGTGTCCGGAAAGCCTGTGCCCGCTGTCTGCACTTGCTCATTGCCTGTGCTCATCCTCGGCCCCCTCCCGGTCGGCGCTCAGGCGCACGGCCATGATCCTGGCATGCGGTCCGTCGTCCACAATGGTCTGCAGGGCATCGGCCAGCAAGGGCGCGTGTGGATTCCCGGCAGGATCGACCGGGTGGACCGTAGCCGCATAGTAGAGCCTACCCGGGTCAGGGGTCCAAGCCTTGGCGCTTTGAGCGAACTCTACCACAGGGATGCCCGCCTTCCGGGCTGCCTTGAGGGCTGGGGTCCAGTCGCCGGCTCCGGGCCGGCGGATCAGAATCAGGCTGACCCCGCGGTTGACGGCATCCTGCACGCCATCCTGCTGATCGCTGGTGGACTGCGCTGAGGAAAAATAGCCCTTCATCCGCTCCGCCTTCAAGGATGCCAGGATGCGGCTGTCCAGACCGGAATCCGGGTCCTTGACGCCCTCCTGCGGGCAGCCGATCAAAGCCACGAGCGTATCGGAGCGATCCACGCCGTCGTGGGGCACGGTGCCCTCATGCCAGGAGTCGCCCACGGCCCTGTCCTTGGGGGCGCAGCCGGTCAGCATGGGCAGGCCTGCCAGCAGAGCGACCGCCAGCAGCAGGCCCGCCAGCCGCCTGACCGCTGCCAAGACTTGCCCGGCGCGGCTCATGTCAGCGCCGCCTTCCCACCGTGCGGGTGAAGACCGCCACGGTCTCCACGTGGTGGGTCATCGGGTAGATGTCAAAGGCCTCGAGGTGCTTGGGGCTGTAGCCCAGGGAAATCAGGGTGGCCGTATCCCTGGCCAGGCTGGTCGGGTCGCAGGCCACATAGATGATGGTCCCAGCCCCGCTGGCGGCCAGCAGCCGGCAGACCTGAGCCTTGGCGCCGGCCCTGGGCGGATCCAGCAGGATCAGGTCGGGATGGCCCAGCCCCTTGGGCGCACCCCCAGCCAGGACCTTGGCCACGTCCCCCCGACGCAGGGCCACCCGGTCCAGGCCGGCCCGCTTCACGTTGTGTTTCGCACTGGCAATGGCTCCTGCGGACCCCTCCACGGCCAGGAGCCGGGCCCGTCCGTCGGCCAGAGCGGCCAGGGGCAGGGTGAAGAGCCCTGATCCGCAGTAGAGATCCCAGACGACCGGCTCGGCCACCCCGTCCAGGGCCTGCCTGGCCTGGTCCAGGACCGCCTTGGTCAGCACGACCGGTGCCTGCCGGTGGACCTGCCAGAATCCGTCGGCCCGGACCTGGTATTCAGGTCCTGCTCCGGCCTCCAGCCGCTCTGTCAGCAGGCGGCTCCCCTTGCTCAGGCGGCCATCCACCAGCAGGGCGTAGTTGTCGCCGACCGGTCCCCCGTCGCGCGGCTGGGGCACGGCCAGGCGTATGCGGGCAGCGGCGGGCAGGCCGCCCTCCCAGATGCCCAGTTCGTCAGCCTGATCCAGCAGCTCCTGGGTGGCCAGGGGCATGGTCTGAATCGGCAGGCGGTCATGCGATCCCCGCCGACGCATGGAGGGGCGGCCCTGATCGTCGGCCACCAGCTCGATTCGGGTCCTCCAGTGCAGGCCGCCCAGCTCCTCATCGCCCGGTACCCGGGCCACCGGCACCTGGACGTCCACCCCGCCCAGACGGGCCATCTGCTGACCGATCAGATCGGCCTTCCAAGCTAGCTGACCGGGCAGGCTGACATGTATCAGATCGGCCCCGCCAAGGCCGCCGCCCCAGGCCAAGGGTCCAGCCAGGGGCCAGACGGGTTGGCGGCGATCAGGACTGGCCTCGAGCACCCGGGTGACCTCGCCCGTGGCGAATCTGCCGGCCCGGCCGTGAGGCTCGTCCAAGAGGACCTCCACCAGCTCCCCGGGCAGGGCGAAGCGGACGAAGACCACCCGGCCGTCCTCCAGGTGGCTTACGCAACGGCCCTGGTCGGCATAGCGTTCGATGCGCAGACGAACCCTGGTCTCAGTCATGATCGGCATGAACCTCCTGGTCGGCCTGAACCTGGTCAGCTTGGCGACGATGGTAGGGCCCGCCGATCAGCAGCCAGCTGATCCAGATGCCCAGGGCAAACAGGGGCAGGCCCAGAATCAGGCGTGCAGCGCCCAGAAACCCAACGGAACCGGCCAGGTAGAGCGGCACCTGAACCAGCAGGCGCAGCGCGAAGACGGCGATCCAGACCAGGGTGGCCTGGGTGTAGGCCCGGACCAGGTCCGGTTCACTGCGCCAGGAGTCCAGCCACTGCCTCCACCCGGAGACCACAGGCCGGCGCAGGTACTCCACCAGCAGGCCGATGCCGGGCACCCGGGCCAGCAGCGAGGCCCCGAGAACGATGATCCAGAATCCGTTGGTCAAAAATCCTGGCAGATAATAATTGCGGGCATCCCGGGTCAGCCATGCGGCCACCAGGCAGATGCCCACCGAGAGCAGACCGGTCAGCGCACCCAGAAAGGACTGCCGCTGGACCAGGCGAATCAGGAGCTGCACAACGGCCAGGGCCGCCGAAACCGCCACGGTCAGCCCCAGACGGCCGGTGGCCAGGAAGAAAACCAGAAATACCAGCCCCGGCAGCAGGGACTCGACGATCCCCCGCCATCCGCCGATGGCCTCCATGACGGAGAAGTCGTCGTCGGCCAGTGCTGCCAGCCCGGAGTGCTTCTGCTTCACAGCCTTAGCGGATCTCCGAGAACATGGGTCCGCGCGACAGGGTGGTCTTCACCTCGGTCTGCTGGTCCGAGTCGAAGGGGCCCTCTGGCCTGTCGGGGATCTGCGCGCTCTCATCGTCCTTGGACTCCGGGTCTTCGGCTTCTCCGCGGCGCTGGTTGGGGGTGATGGGCGCATGCATGGGAACCAGGTCACGGGGGGCCAGGGGCTCATCGCCACGGACCACCACCAGGTCGGCCAGGTAGCCGTCGAGCACATCCTTCTCCTTGCCGCCCTTGGCTGCCGGGCCTGAGAAGATGCCTCGCAGCATCCAGCGGGGTCCGTCGACGCCCACCACACGGGTCAGCAGGTTCTTGCCCTTGACCTTGACGGGCAGGGTCAGCTCCTTGCCGAAGACGCCGTCCACCTCCTTGCAGGAGGGGTTGGCCTTGAGCAGGTCGGCCCGGACCTCGTCCCAGAGGCCCAGGGACTTGGGGGCCGCAAAGGGCTCCAGCTCCAGACTGGAGGACCCGTAGGTGATGGTGGCCCCCAGCACGTCGCCGGTCTGCGAGTTGGCCTTGAGCCTCAGCTCGCTGCCCTTAAGGAAGGGCAGCATCAGGGCGCCGATGTCCAGGTACTCGTCGGTGTCAGGGGCATCGGAATCCAAGCTGTCCCAGGGGCCCTTCCCGCTCTGCTCGGCTTCGTCCTGCTCCGCAGCCGTCTCATCGCGGTCCGCCTGAGAGGTCTGGTCGGATTTTTCCGTGGACTTTTCAACGTCCTTGGACTCCTCGACGGCCTCCTCAGCCTGCTTCTTGGCGTGTTTCCTGCCGAAACCGAACAATCCCATGATGCCTCATTTCCTTGTGAGTCTGTGCAAAGGATGACTAGTCAAGACCCAGGCGCAGCTTGCCGCCGGGGATGGCGTCCAGCAGATCCTTGGTGTACTGGCGCTGGGGGTGGTCGAAGACCTCGTCCGTGGTGGCGTGCTCCACCAGCCGGCCGTGCTGCATGACCACCACCTCGTCCGCGATCTGCCTGACCACGGCCAGATCGTGGGTGATGAACAGGTAGCTGAGCCCCTGCTCGGCCTGCAGGTCGTTGAGCAGCCGCAGCACCTGGTCCTGGACCAGCACGTCCAGGGCGGAGACGGCCTCGTCGCAGATGATCACATCCGGATTCAAGGCCATGGCCCGGGCGATGGCGATGCGCTGACGCTGTCCGCCGGAAAGCTCGTTGGGGTAGCGCCCCATGACCGACTCGGGCATCTCCACCATGTCCAGCAGCTCCTTGACCCGCTTCTGCCGGGACTTGGCGTTGCCGATCTTGTGGATGCGCAGGGGCTCCTCGATGGAGCGGTAGATGGAGTACATGGGGTCCAGGGAGCCGTAAGGGTTCTGGAAGACCGGCTGCACGTGCCGGCGGAACTCCATGAGCTCGTGGCTGCCGAATCCGGCGATGTCCTGGCCCTCGTAGGTCACCCGGCCCGAGGTGGGCTTGAGCAGGTGCAGGACCATGTTGGCCACGGTGGACTTGCCGGAGCCCGACTCCCCCACGATGGCCAGGGTGGTCCCCCGCTTGACCGAGAAGGAGACGTCGTCCACGGCCTTGAACATCTCCTTGCGCCGGGGCAGCCTGAACTCGCGGGTCAGGTGCTCCACGGTGATGATGTGCTCGCTGCGCTCCAGAGTGCTCTCGCCCTTGACGTGGTGCTCCAGCAGGTCTTCGGCATCCTGGCCGCGCTGCTTGGCGGAGATGATGCGCTGGGAGGCCAGCGAGGGCGCGGCCTGAACCAGCCGCTTGGTGTAGGGGTGCTGGGGGTGCTGCAGGACCTCCAGGCTGGGCCCGGACTCCACCACCTGGCCCCGGTACATGACCACGATGTGCTGGGCGCGCTCGGCTGCCAGACCCAGGTCGTGGGTGATGAAGAGCACGGCGGTGCCCAGGGATTCGGTCAGGCTGCGCAGGTGGTCCAGAATGCGCTTCTGGACGGTCACATCCAGGGCGCTGGTGGGCTCGTCCGCAATCAGCAGATCGGGCCGGGAGGCCAGGCCGATGGCGATCAGGGCGCGCTGGCGCATGCCGCCCGAGAACTCATGCGGATACTGCCGGGCCCTGGTGGCGGCCTCGGGCAGCCCGGCCTCCGACAGCAGCCCGGCGATGCGGTCGTCCATGTCCGAACCGGTCACATGCTCCTTGGCCAGCGTCCAGGCCGCATCGTCATCCACACCGGCGTCGATCAGGGACTTGGCCACGCCCCAGCGGGTCTCGGAGCCCACATCCCACTCGGCCTTCAGGGCCTCCATGGTCTTGTCCACGTCGGCGACCCCGGCATCGCTCAGGGCCTGGCGGGCGGCCTGGAGCAGGCCGGGCAGGTCCTTGGAAGAGATGAAGAGCTCATCGTCGGACTTCTTGAGCGTCACCTCTTCGTCGCTGGCCAGGGCCTTGGCCAGCCGGGAGCGCTTCTCCCTGGAGACGTCCATGTGGTTGGCGGTCAGCGCCTCCTTGACCTGGGAGCCGATGCGCCAGACCGGGTTCAGGTTGCTCATGGGGTCCTGCGGGACCAGGCCCACCTGGGAGCCGCGCAGGGCTTCGTAGTCCTTGCGGTCCAGGCCCACCAGCTCGCGGCCCTTGAGCCGGATGCTGCCGCCGGTCACCTTGCCGGTGCCGGGCAGAAGGCCCAGCACAGCCATGGCCGAGGTGGACTTGCCCGAGCCGGACTCCCCCACGATGGCCACCCACTGGCCGGGGTAGACGTTGAAGGAGGCGTCGCGAACCGCATGGACGGTACGCCCATCGGCGGTGAAGTCCACCTGCAGGTCCCGCACGTCGAGCAGAGGCTGCTGCTCCTGATTGGTGGTCATGTTCTTGTCTGCTTCAGTCATGCTTCCTCCACTCAGGCCGTTCTGCTCTTGGGATCCAATGCATCCTTGACCGCGTCGCCCATCATGATGAAGGCCAGCACGGTGATGGCCAGGGCTGCGGAGGGATAGAAGAGGACCGAGGGGTTGGTGGTCAGGAGGTTCTGGGCCGTCGAGATGTCCCCGCCCCAGGAGACCACGGTGGAGGGCAGGCCGATGCCCAGGAAGCTCAGCGTGGCTTCAGAGACGATGTAGGTGCCCAGCGACATGGTGGCCATGACGATGACCGGGGCCAGGGAGTTGGGCATGATGTGCCGGAAGAGGTTGCGCAGGGGCGTGGAGCCCAGGGCCGTGGATGCGGTGTTGAACTCCAGGTTCTTGGCCTCCAGGACGGCGCTGCGGGTGATGCGGGCCATGTTGACCCAGCCGAAGAGGGTCAGGGTCAGGATGATCTTCCACAGGGAGGTGGAGGTGCGGAACATCTGCAGGAGCACGATGGCGCCCAGGATCATGGGGATGGCGAAGAAGATGTCGGTGATGCGGCTGAGCACTGCGTCAACCCATCCCCCGAAGAAACCGGCGATGGCGCCGATGAGGCCGCCGAAGACGGTGACCAGGATGGTGGTCATGATGCCGATGGACACCGAGGTCCGGGCCCCGTGGATGACGCGGCTGTAAACGTCGCAGCCCTGCAGGTCGAAGCCGAAGGGGTGCCCGGGCCGGCCGGGCTCCAAGGAGTCGGACAGGCTGCAGGCCATGGGGTCCTGCCTGGCGAAGAGGTTGGGGAAGAGGGCCACCAGGATGACCACGATCGCCAGGATTGCGGAGATGATGAAGAGCGGGTTGCGCCTCAGGGTCTTCCAGGCGTCGGCCCACATGCTGGTGGGCGGCACGTCCTCATCCACCGAGTCCACCTCGCGCAGGGGCGTCTCGTCGACGGGGGCCACGAACCGCTCCTGCCCCGGCAAGGGGTCGGGAAAGTAGACGCGGGCCTGGCTTTCGTTCTGTTCGCTTGACTCGTTCATTGCCGTTTCACTCATAGTCGGTCCCTCTCCCTCACGCATACCGGATCCGCGGATCGAGCACTGCGTAGAGCAGGTCGACCAGGAGGCTGGTGATGACGAAGATCAGGACCAGAATGGTCACGATGGAGACCACCAGGGTGCCTTCGCCCCTCAGGATGGCCTGGTAAAGGGTGTTGCCCACACCCTGGATGTTGAAGATGCGCTCGGTGATCATGGCCCCACCCATGAGTCCGCCGATGTCGGCGCCCAGGTAGGTGACCACGGGTATCAGTGAGTTGCGCAGCACATGCCGCACGATGACGGACCGATTGCTCATGCCCTTGGCCCGGGCCGTGCGCACGTAGTCCTCGGAGATGTTGGAGGTGATCTCCGTCCTGGTCAGACGGATGATGGAGGCCATGGACACCGACCCCAGCACAATGGCTGGCATGAGCAGATCAATGAAGCCAGGATTGGCTCCTGCTGTGGCCGGAAGCAGATGCCATTTGACGCCGAACAGGTACTGCAGGATGAAGCCGGTGACGAAGGTAGGCACCGAAATCAGCAGCAGGGAGAGGACCAGGATGATGTTGTCCGACCACTTGCCCTTGGTCAGGCCGCCGATGATGCCGAAGATCACGCCGAAGACGCCCTCGAAGACGAAGGCCATCAGGGCCAGCTTGATGGTCACCGGGAAGGCCCTGCCGATCACGCTGATCACGGGCTGGCCGGCGAAGGTGTTGCCGAAGTTCAGGGTCAGCGCGTTCTTCAGGAAGAGCACGTACTGCACGATGAAGGGCTTGTCGAGATTGTATTCCGAACGTATCTGTGCGGCAACGGCCTGATTGACCGGCTTGTCCCCGAACATGGCGGCCACAGGGTCGCCGGGAAGCGCGAAGACCAGCGCGTATATCAGCAGTGTCGTGCCGAGAACGACGGGGATCATCTGCAGAATACGTCGCAGAAGATATTTTCCCATCGGCTATTCTCCTTTGTCATCCGCGACCGGGATCGGCATGGGGATCGGGGCCGCCGCAAAAATTCTTGTTTGAGTCTACCAGCACACCTCAACAGGGGTGCAAAGACGCCAAGGCCGGCGCGGAGTGGATCCTTCCGTGCCGGCCCTGGCGATATCAGCTCTGAGGTGCGGGATTCAGGCTCCCGTCACCTCACTTGCTGATGTTGTAGTAAGCAGGGACGCCCTTCCAGGTGAAGGAGAATCCTTGGATGTTCTTGGCGGCCACGCCGTTGGAGTTCTGGTAGTAGAGCGGAACTGCAGGCAGATCGCGGAAGAGCAGCTCCTCGGACTGCTGGTAGATCTTGTTGGCCTCGTCGATGCTCTTGGCGGAGGCTGCCTTGTCCATCAGGCCGTCGAACTCGGGGTTCTTGTAGTCGCCGTCGTTGGACCCGTTGCCGTTGGCTGCCGAGCTGGCGAAGTTGCTGGACAGGTAGCTCTCGGGCGAGGGGTAGTCGGGCTGCCAACCGGAGCGGAAGGCCGAGTCGGTGAACTTGCGGTTCTGCACGTTGGAGCGGAACTCGCTGAAGGTGGGCAGAGGGTTGCCCGAAGCCTGGATGCCCAGGGCGTTCTTGATGGAGTTGGTGACGGCGTCATAGATCTCCTTGTGGGCGCCATCGGCGTTGTAGGCGATCTTGAAGCTGTCGCCCTCGCCCCAGGGGGAGATCTTGTTGGCCTCGGCCCAGAGCTCCTTGGCCTTGGACGGGTTGTACTTGAGCACGTCGGATCCCTTGATGCTGGTTGAGTAGCCGGGGATGACGGGGGCGGTGAAGTCGTGGACCTCCTTGGCGGTTCCGGACAGCACCTTCTTGATGATGGTCGGCCGGTCGATGGCCATGGAGATGGCCTGGCGACGGAGCTTGCCCTCCTGATCCTGGCCGAAGTGCTTCATGTAGGTGGGGATGGTGAACATCTGGATGACCGAACCCGGATCGTTGATGGCCTGGACCGTGTTATCGGTCTGGAAGGTCTTGCGAGCCGAGGCCGGCAGGGTGTCCAGCACGTCCAGGTTGCCGGCCTGCACGTCGCGGTAGGCTGCGGTGGCATCGGTGTAGGAGCGGAACTCGACGCCGCCGTTCTTGACCTTGATGCCGCCCTTGTAAGCGGGATCCTTGACCAGCTTGATGGACTTGTTGTGCTCCCAGGACTGGAACTTGTAGGGTCCCACGGTCACCGGCTTCTCGCCGAAGGCCTTGGTGTCCTTGTAGAAGGACTCGGGCAGGGGCGCAAACGCGGTGTAGCCCACCTGGATGGGGAAGGTGGAGGAAGGCGAGGTCAGATCCACGGTGAAGGTCTTGTTGTCGATGACCTTGAGGCCGGACAGCTGGGCATCGCCAGGGGTGCCCTCCTTCTGCAGGTCGTCATACCCCTTGATGTTGGCGAAGAAGCTGGAGCCCAGCTGCTTGTTGGCGATGTCGGCCGCCCAGGACCAGGCCTTGGTGAAGGACTGTGCAGTGACCGGGGTGCCATCCGAGAACTTCCAGCCGTCGTTGATGGTCACGGTGTACTGGGTGTTGTCCTCGTTGGCCTTGATCTGCTTGGCGATCTCGTTGACCGGCTTGCCCTTGTCGTCAAAGCGGACCAGCTTGGAGAACATGACGTCGATGGGGTTGCCACCCCCCACCTCGTTGGTCATGCTGGGGATGAGCGGATTGGCCGGCTCAGGGTTGAAGACCGAGATGACGGCGTTCGAGCTGCCGCCGTTGCTCCCCTGGGCAGAGGAGCCGGATCCGCCGGATCCGCCGCAGGCGCCCAGGGTGAGCGCCATGACGCACAGTCCGGCGCCCGCAATGGTCAGGGCCGATTGCTTCTTCATATATCTTGCTCTTTCCTTTGGTTGGTTTCCCGAACCGCCAGTCATCGACGGCGGTTATGCCGTTTCCGGCACGATCATTACTGGTCCTTGGACAGCTCCGAGAAGATCGGATAGCCATCCCAGCCCAGACGCATCCCATGAACCTTCTTGGCGGACGCGCCGATGTTGTTTCCATAATAGAGCGGAACCGCCGGCATGTCCTGCAGAAGGATCTCCTCAGCCTGCTGGAAGAACCTGTTGGCTTCATCGGTGTCCTTGGCCTTGGCAGCCTGCTTCAACAGGGCGTCGAACTTGGGGTTCTTGTAGTCGCCATCGTTGGATCCGTTGCCGTCGGCCGCCGAGCTGGCGAAGTTGCTCATCAGATAGCTCTCAGGCGATGGGTAGTCGGGTGACCAGGAGGATCTGAAGGCCGCATCCGCGTAGAGGCGCTTTTTGATGTTGCCGCGGAACTCGCTGAAGGTGGGCACAGGAGTGGCCTCGGCCTTGATGCCCAGCGTGTTCTTGATGGAGTTGGCCATGCCGTCGTAGAAGTCCTTGGCGCCGCCATCCGAACTGTACAGCATTTGGAAGCTCTTGTCGGCTGGCCACTTGCTGATGGCATCGGCCTTGGCCCAGTACTCCTTGGCCTTCCTAGCGTTGTACTTGAGGCTGTCCGAACCCTTGAGATCCTTGGCATAGCCTGGGATGGTCGGCGCGGTGAAGTCGGTGGGCTGCACGCCCAGACCGCCCAGGACCTTGTCGATCAGCATCTTCCGGTCAATGGCCATGGAGATGGCCAGGCGGCGCAGGCGGCCCTCCTGGTCCTGGCCAAAATGCTCCATGGTGGCAGGAATGGTGAACATCTGCAGGGTGGAGCCAGGCTTGTTATAACTCTGCACCATGCTGTCGGTCATGAAGGTCTTGACAGCGGAGGTGGGAATCCTGTCGATCACATCCAGGTTGCCCGCCTGCACATCGGAATAGGCAGAATTCAGGTCAGTGTAGACCTTGTAGTCGATGCCGCCGTTCTGGACCTTGACCTCCCCGCCGTAGTCGTTGTTCTTGCGAAGCTTGATCATGGCGTTGTGCTGCCAGGACTCAAACGTGTAAGGACCCGAGCTGACCGGATTCTCCCCGTAGGCCTTGGGATCCTTGTAGAAGGACTCAGGCAGGGGCGCAAAAGAGGTATAGCCCACCTGAATGGGGAAGGTGGACGAGGGCGAAATGAGGTCTACGGTGAAGGTCTTGTCATCGATGACCTTCAATCCGGAGAACTGGGCATCCGCAGGCACGCCCTGCTTCTGCAGGTCATCAAAGCCCTTGATGTCAGAGAAAAAGCTGGCGTTCAGCTGGCCGTTGGACACATTGGCGCTCCAGGACCAGGCCCTGGTGAAGGACTTGGCGGTGATGGGGGTGCCATCCGAGAACTTGCGCCCGTCAACCAAGGTGACCTTGTACTGGGACATGTCGTCGTTGCCCTTGATCTCCGCGGCCAGATCGTTGTGGGCCTTGCCCTGGTCGTCGAAGCGGATCAGCTTGGAGTTGATGGCATCCACGACCTGCCCGCCGCAGCTTTCCGCAGTGCTGCTGGGAATGAGCGGGTTGGCCGGCTCGCACCCGCGGACCGACACCACGGCGTTGCTGCTGGGCTGGCTGCTGGACGACTGCTCGGCACCCTCGGTATTGGTGCTGCTGCCTCCACTGCCGCAGCCGCCGGCCAAGAGCGCCAAGGCACAGATGGCGGCTGACGCCACCGTGAGCTGTGAACTCTTCTTCATTCCTGCTGCTCCCTTTAGCTGGTTGCCAACATTGCGCCTATGATCCCGAAAGTCTTTGACTGATGTTCAAGCTAGAATACGCCATATTCTGATACCAGGATGTTTCCCGAGACAAGTCGTATCTCATTTACCGGATCTCAGGCCCGGGGGAAAGCCTGCCTGTACCGGGCCCGCAGCTGCTCGATGGAGACGTGGGTGTAGCGCTGGGTGGTCCGCAGGGAGGAGTGGCCCAGCATCTCCTGAACCTCGCGCAGGTCGGCTCCCCCATCCAGCATGTGCGTGGCGGCCGAGTGCCGCAGGGCATGGGGGGCGATGTCGGGCACCCCGGCCTGACCGGCCGCCTGATGGACCACCTTGCGGACCTGCCGTTGGCCAACCCTGCCGCCAAGCTGACCCAGGAAGAGGGCCTGGCCTGCCTTGCGGGCCGATTTGGCCCTTGAGCCCGCCAGGACCGGCCGCCCCTCCCCCAGCCAGCGATCCAGGGCGCGATCGGCGGGCAGGCCATAGGGCAGGACCCGCTCCTTGGAACCCTTGCCCAAGACCTTTACGGTGCGGCTGTGCCGGTTCACGTCATCCAGGTCCAGCCCGCAGAGCTCGGCCACACGCATGCCCGTGGCGTACAGCAGCTCCAGCATGGCCGCGTCCCGGACCTGCAGGGCCGCCTGGACTTTCTGGTCCTCCCGGGGCTCGACCGGATCCTTGTCGACCGTATCCATCAGGGTGCGGGCCTGGTCGTGCGTCAGGACCCGTGGAAGGTGCTCGGACTGCTTGGGGCTGCTCAGGGCCAGGGTGGGGTCGGTCTTGATGCGGCCGTGCCGGCTCAGCCAGCCGAAGAAGGATCTCAATGCAGCCGTCTTCCGGGCCATGGTCGAGCGGGCGTGGGTAGCGGCTTCATGGGCCAGCCAGGACCTGATGGCGGCCAGGTCGATCTGCGCGGGGTCGTCGAAGCCGTGCAGATGCATCAGGTGCAGAAAGCCCGACAGGTCGGCCCGGTAGGAACGCACGGTGTTGGGACTCTTGCCTGCCACCCGGGAAAGATAGTCGGTGAAGTCCTGCAGATCCTGGTCCACTGCGGGCACTCCCTTCGCTTGGCTGTGCAGCATGTGCAATACAGTCTAGGCGCTTTCGCCCTCGTCGCAGCCGCAGGCGATACTGACCCCGGAGGTGGATGGCCATGCGTTTGCCAGCAACCATACCGGCCGGAGCGCGGCTGGTGGTCAGGATCGCCCTGGGGTCGGACCCGGAGGATGGAAGGCCCAAGTTCCGAGACTACGTGGGCCATGTGGTCGACTGGGACGGACATCGGCTGATCCTGGACAGGGACCCGGCGGCCAATGGGTCGCGTCCCGGAGAACGAGTGACTCTGCAAGCAGAAGACATGGTGGCCCTGAAGCCGGTCCCGGAACGCCGTTCGCCCCGCCCGGACCCACCTGATCTCAGTCGATGACCGGCGGGTGCAGCACCCGGGCACGGCTGGTGGTCAGGAAGGCCGAGACCTGCTCGCCGCGCAGGGCCGAATCCAGCAGCTCCTGCCGCCAGTTGCCCTCCTGCGGATCCAATTCAAGGTCGGTGGTGGGCATCGGCTCCTGGCCGGCCAGGGCAGCCTTGTAGCGCCGGAAGGGATCGGCCTGGAGGAAGAAGCCCCGGCGCTTTTCATCGGCCGCCGCATCCTGGTCCCGCAAGAGAGAGGCCATGCCCTGCAGATTCTCGGCCAGGGCATCCAGCAGGTCGGCCACCTGGTCGGCGTTCTCCTCCACCATGGCCCGGGTCCGCTCAGGATCGGTCAGGGCCACCCGGGTCATGTCACGCCAGGATCCGGCCGCCAGGGCCGAGGCCACACGGCGGTCAGGCGACCCGGTCAGCATGTTGGCCAGGGCGGTGGCCACCACATGGGGCATGTGCGAGATCAGCGCAGCGGCCCGGTCATGGGTGGCATCGTCCAGGGCGATCAGCCGGTTGCCCAGACCCTGGGTGACCATGTCGGCCACGGTCAGGAATCGGCTGTAATCCGTTTGTTCATCGACGCAGAGAGCCCAGAGGGCATCATCCAAGAGGGCCGGGTCCGAGTCCTCGTAACCGGAGCCCTCGCTGCCCGCCATGGGATGGGCGCCTACATACCGATCAGCCAGACCGGCCTGCTCGACCTGACGGCGGACCGGCCCCTTGACACTGCCCACGTCGGTCAGGGTGGTGCCCCGGGTCAACACCGGAGCCAGGGCCTTGAGCACCTCGGGCATGGACCGCAAGGGGGTAGCCAGCACCAGCACGTCTGCCTTGCCCTTGGCCAGCTCTTCCAGGGTGTCCACACAGTGTATCCCCTGGCTGCGGGCCTGCTCATAGGGACGGTCATTGTGGTTCCATGCGATCACGAACCGGCCCCGTGCGGCCAGCCGGCGGGCCAGCGATCCGCCGATCAGACCCAGCCCTGCCACGGCGATCTTGTGGGCCGAGGTCAGCACCGGCGAGGCGGCCATGCCTGCCATGGGGTGCATGTGCTCGGGACCTGACAGGTCCATGTGTGGAAAGGGTGCGGATTCATCTACCATAACAACTCCTTGCTGATCGTCTCGGTATCGGGGTCCTCACCCCGGAAGGCCCCCGCCCTGGGCAGCATCCATTCACGGATGGGGGGCGCCGGATGCGGGGTGCGCGGATGGACCGCCAGGGTCTTGAGCCAGTCCCCCCTGTCCAGCAGGTCGGCCAGCACCTGATGGAGCTCCTTCTGCCAAGGTGCGGCGTCGATGCTGGCCACGAAGCTGTAGGTCCCGTCGTGCCCCTTGATGGGCCGGGACATGAATGAGGTCATGTTCAGGCCCGCATCGCGCAGACGGTCCAGCAGGTTGGCCAGCACGCCCGGCCCGGTGTTCAGGGGAATGAAGGTGACGATGGACTCGAAATCCCCGCCCGGCGCCAGGCGGCGTGCCAGCCGGGCGGCCCGATCTCGGGGAGCCAGCAGAAGAAAGTCGGTACGGGCCCCCTGATAGTCCTGCACCTCGCGCCGGTAGGTCTCCAGTCCGTAGAGGCTCCCGCATATGCGCGGCCCCAGAGCCACCTGGTCGGGGCCCAAGTCACGACAGGCCGCAGCGTTGGAATTGGCCGGCACCGGATTGAGGCCGGTCTCTGCGATGAAGCCCTTGCACTGGGCCAGTCCATGGGGATGGGCGGCGACCTGGCGCAGGGGATCATGGTCAGCCCGGACGAAGGCGTCGAAGACGATGGGCAGGCGGACCATGCCGAAGCCCGCTACCGCCTGGGCGTCGATCAGGGCATCCATGTTGGGCACCACATGGCCCTCCACGTTGTTCTCCCAGGCCAGCACTCCCCAGCCTCGGCCCTCCTCCACGGCGGCCACGATGGCAGCCGCATCCGAGCAGGGGCGCAAGTCAGCCTTGCAGTCCAGCCTTGTCTCCATGAGGTTGGCTGCCTCAAGAGCGGCCTGATGGGTGAAGGTCCCCTCGGGACCCAGGAAGTGCAGGGGAATTCGGTCGGGTTCAGTCGCCGGCTTTCCTGACGGATCCTGGCTCATGCTGATCGCCCCTGACGACGCAGGGGACCGTCAGCAAACCAGGAGGCCGGCAGACAGATGGCCAGGGTCTGGATCAGGACCAGCCCGCCCATCCAGAGAAAGACCGCGTACTTGGCAAAGAATGTGGGGAAGTCGGCGTAGGGCATGAGCACGTCGCCGCCAGGCCCCCGCATGGAGAGCAGCCAGACCGTGACCGTCGAGGCCACCAGATGCAGGGCCAGACCCATGGTGCCGCTGTCGCAACGGACCCACCAGGAGGCCAGGGCCACCAGCAGATAGGCCAGGACCATCCCCCAGGGCAGACCCTGGGCGGCCCCGGAGCGCTGGACCAGGGTTCCCAGCACGCCCACCGCCAGACCGATGGGCAGGCCCAGCAGGCAGCGGAAGAGACTCGCCTTGCCGGACTCACCCGCCGAATGGGAGGGGGCCTGATCCTTGGATTTGGAAACCTGAGACTTCATGGGTACAAGACTAGTCCGACCCGGTCACCGTGGGGCGGCCGGGTCGGACTGAATCTGATTGTGGGAGAAGGGTTACTTCTTGTTGGCCCTGCGCTGACGGGCGTTCCACTTGTACCAGGCATCCCTGTCCAGGATGATCTTGCGCACGCGGATGGACTCGGGGGTCACCTCCACGCACTCGTCATCGTTGGCGAAGTCCAGGGACTCCTCCAGGCTCATGTCGATGGGCGGGGTCAGGGTCTCCAGCACGTCGGCGGTGGAGGAACGCATGTTGGTCATGTGCTTCTCCAGGGTGATGTTGATGTCCAGGTCGCCGGGCTTGTTGTTGATGCCCACGATCTGCCCCTCGTAGACAGGCGACTGGGGCTTGACGAAGAACTCGCCCCGGGCCTGGAGCTTCTGCATGGCGTAGGGGCTGGCCTTGCCGGAGCGGTCGGAGACCATGGATCCGTTCTGCCGGGTCTTGATGTCGCCCGCCCAGGGGGCGTAGCCGGCGGAGATTGAAGCGGAGATGCCGGTGCCGCGGGTGGCGGTCAGCAGGGCGGTGCGGAAGCCCAGCAGGCCACGGGAGGGCACGGTGAACTGCATCCTGACCCAGCCGGAGCCGTGGTTGGTCATGGTCTCCATGCGGCCCTTGCGGTCGGCCATGAGCTGGGTGACCGCGCCCATGTACTCCTCGGGCACGTCGATGGTGTCGGACTCCATGGGCTCCTGAAGCTTGCCGTCCACGGTCTTGGTGACCACCTGGGGGCGGCCCACGGTCAGCTCGTAGCCCTCCCGGCGCATCTGCTCGGCCAGGATGGCCAGGGCCAGCTCGCCACGGCCCTGAACCTCCCAGGCGTCAGGCCGGTCGGTGGGCAGCACCTTGATGGAGACATTGCCGATCAGCTCGCGGTCCAGACGATCCTTGAGCATGCGGGCGGTCAGCTTGTGGTCCTTGCCCTCGGTGCCGGCCAGGGGGGAATCGTTGGTGCCGAAGGTCATGGAGACGGCAGGGTCGTCCACGTGGATCAGCGGCAGGGGCCGGGGGTCGTCCTGGTCGACGATGGTCTCGCCGATCATGATGTCCTCCACGCCGGCCACAGCCACGATGTCGCCGGGGCCGGCCTCCTCCACAGGGAAGCGCTGCAGGCCCTTGGTGCGCAGGATCTCGGTCAGCTTGAAGTTCTCGATGGATCCGTCCACGCGCGACAGGCCGTACTGGCGGCCCTTGCTCAGGGTGCCGTTGTAGATGCGCACCAGGCCCAGGCGGCCCAGGTAGTCGGAGGCGTCGATGTTGGTCACATGGGCCTGCAGCGGGGCGCCCTCCTCGTACTCAGGGGCGGGAATGTTGGTCAGTATGGCCTCGAAGAGGGGCTCCAGATCGTCGTTGTCGGGCACGGCGCCGTCGGCGGGCTGATTGACGGAGGCCTTGCCGGCCTTGGCTGCGCAGTAGATGACCGGCAGGTCCAGGAGGGAATCCAGATCCAGGTCCACTCCCTCCTCGCTCACGTCCTGGGCCAGTCCCAGGAGCAGATCGGTGGACTCGGAGACCACCTCGGAGATGCGGGCATCGGGACGGTCGGTCTTGTTGATGACCAGAATGACGGGCAGCTTGGCCTCCAGGGCCTTGCGCAGGACGAAGCGGGTCTGGGGCAGGGGCCCCTCTGAGGCGTCCACCAGAAGGACCACGCCGTCGACCATGGAGATGCCGCGCTCCACCTCGCCACCGAAGTCAGCGTGGCCTGGGGTGTCCACCACGTTGATGGTGATGCCGTCGGGCTGGCCCAGCTTGGCGGCCAGTGGGCCTGTGTACTTGACGGCGGTGTTCTTGGCCAGGATGGTGATGCCCTTCTCCTTCTCCAGGTCGTTGGAGTCCATGACCCGGTCGGGCACCTCCTCCCGCTCGGAGAAGACGTGCGACTGCTGCAGCATGGCGTTGACCAGGGTGGTCTTGCCGTGGTCAACGTGTGCCACAATCGCCACATTTCGTATATCGCCGCGTACCGCCATCAAAACCTCATTCTCGTGAATGCTATCCATGCCTCCGCCGACCTGTCTGCCGGCTGGCATGATCCAGGAATTGGACAAACAGAGACAAGTGTAACCGCCTTATGTGACAGGCGTTCACTCCTCCTCGCCCTGGGGCGAACCTTGGACTGGATCCGGAGACTGAAGCTGGTCGGACATCTCCTGGCGGGCCTGGGCCAGAGCCGAGTCCTCGTCGGGCAGGAAGGGGGCCAGGGAGGGCAGATCCTCCAAGGATTGCAGGCCCATCCGCTCAAGGAAGAGGTCGGTGGTGACCAGCAGCGCGGCGTGGGTCTGCTCGTCCAGGCCCTCCTCGCGGACCAGGCCGCGCACCAGCAGGGCCCGGATGACCCCGTCCGAATTGACCCCGCGGATCTGCCCCACCTGGGCACGGGTCATGGGCTGGCGGTAGGCCACGATGGCCAGGGCCTCCAGGGCCGCCTGGGAGAGGCGTGCTGTCTGGCCGTCCTTAACGAAGGCCGCCACCACGGGCTGGTAGGCGGCCCGGCTGGTCAGCTGCCAGCCCCGGGCGGTCCGACGCAGTTCGAATCCTCGGTCGCCATAGGACTCGGCCAGCGATTCCAGGGCGGCATTGACCGGGTCCGGATCCACGGCCAGCACCCGGGAGAAATCCTCTGCGGTCAGCGGCCGGTCCGTGGCCACCAGAATAGCCTCCAGGCAGGCGGCCAGCCCCCCGGGAAAGTCCTGCACGTCAAAGTCCACGTATTCGGGACGGGTATCGGGAGCCGAGGTTTGGCTCATGCAAAGTCCCCCTCACTGATCAAGGCCGTTTCCGGCTCCTGTGTCGGCCCAACCCAGCGCAGGTAGAGCGGCTGGTAGGGGCCATCCTGACGGTACTGGATCAGTTCCTGCCTGAAGAAGATCAGCACGGCCAGGAATCGGGCCACCACCTGCGCCCGGCCCTTGGAGGAGGCGACCAGATCGGCGAAGACCACCGGCTGCCCAGGCTGTGCCAGCAGGGCCTGGCGAACCTTGTCGGCCTCCTTGTTCAGGTCGACCAGGGGCACGTGCAGCTGGTCCAGACGCACCTGGGAGGCCGGAGCGTTGACCAGGGCGTTGGCGCAGAGCAGGGCCAGATCCTCTGGCTTCAGGGTCCAGACCAGATCAGGCAGCAGATGGGCCAGTTCGGGCTCCAGATGGCCTGGGTGCGGGTAGCGGCCCGAGTTGGCGGCCAGCCTGGCTCGAAAGTCCTGCCCTGCCTGCTTGAAGGCCCGGTACTGCAGGAGCCTGGCGAAGAGCAGATCACGCTCCCTGAGGGCATCCATGGAGGCCTGGTCGCGCATGGACTCGTCCTCCACAGGCAGGAGGGCGGCGCTCTTGGCCTCAACCAGAACCGAGGCCACGTCCAGGAAGGCGCTGGCCTGGTCCAGCCCCTGGCCGAAGTCCAGGGTGCGCACATAGTCCAGAAACTCCCCGGTGATGGCGGCCAGCGAGACCTCCGTCAGTGAGAGCTTGCGGTTGGCCAGCATGCCCAGCAGCAGGTCGAATGGCCCCTGGTAGACATCCAGGTCGACGGCAAAGCCGTCCGCTGATCCGCTCACGCCACGATGCCGCGGGCGATCAGCTCCCGGGCGACCTCCCGATACTCCTTGGCGGTCTTGTGCTCGGGGGCGAACATGGTGATGGGCTCGCCGGCCACCGTGGCATCGGGCAGCTTGATGGACCGGCTGATGATGGAGTGCAGCACCTTGCCCTTGAAGGCCTCGTAGATGCGCTGAAGCACCTCGTCCGAATGGAGGGTCTTGGTGTACATGGTGACCAGCACCCCGTAGATCTGCAGGTCGGGGTTGATGCGGCTGCGGACCTTCTCTATGGATTGCATGAGCAGGGCCACGCCGCGCAGGGCGAAGAACTCGGCCGCCACGGGAATGATGACCCCGTCCGCAGCAGTCAGCGCGTTGACGGTCAGCAGGCCGAGCGAAGGCTGGCAGTCGATAATGATGGCGTCATACTCCTGCCGCAGGGGCCGGATGGTGGCCGCCAGGGCCTGCTCCCGGCCGACCTCAGTGACCAGCTGAATCTCGGCGGCCGACAGATCGATGTTGGCCGGGATGATGTCCAGACCGTCGAAACGGGTATGCCGGACCACCTCGTGAACATCCAGGGAGGTGTCGAACATGGCGGTGTAAATGGTGTTGTCCACGCTGTTGGCGTTGATGCCCAGGCCCACGGTGGCTGCGCCCTGGGGGTCGAAGTCCACGATCAGCACCCGGCGCCCATACTGGCACAGGGCCCCGGCGATGTTGATGGATGAGGTGGTCTTGCCTACGCCGCCCTTCTGGTTGCACATGGCGAGAACACGGGCCGGGCCGTGCTGTTTCAAAGGCTCCGGGGCAGCGAACGTCTCATACTCGCGCCCTAACAAATCCGTAGGCATGCTTCTACCCTATCAAGTTTCCGGCCGCATTCGCGGGTTGGCGGGTCAGCGAGCGCGGGGATGGGCCGTCTGGTAGGTCTCGATCAGGGCCTGGGGGCTGACATGGGTGTAGATCTGCGTCGTGGTCACCGAGGCGTGGCCCAGCAGCTCCTGGACCGAACGCACATCGGCGCCTCCCTCCAGCAGATGAGTGGCGAAGGAGTGCCGCAGGGTGTGTGGGTGCAGGGGCCTGTTCAGCCCTGCCCGGCGGCCGGCATCCCTGACCACCTGCCAGACCGTCTGCCTGGTCAGCCGCCTGCCCCGCTTGTTGAGGAAGACGGCACGCAGCTCCCTGCCCTTGGTGGCCCGATCGCACAGGCTGGACCGCCCCAGATTCAGGTAGGCCTGCATGGCCTGGCAGGCGTAGGAGCCCATGGGCACCAGACGCTGCTTGTCGCCCTTGCCGGTCAGGCGGACCACCCGCTCGTTAAGGTCCATGTCTTCCAGATCGGTGCCGACGGCCTCCGAGACCCGGCAGCCGGTGGCGTACATGAACTCCAGCAGGGCCTTGTCCCGCAAAACCACCGGATCCTTGGACCCGCCCATGGCCGCTGCATCCAGCAGCCGGGTCACCTGGTCCACGTCCAGCACATCGGGCAGGGCCGAGGTGCCCTTGGGAGCCTTGACGGCACGAGAGACATCCTGGTCGGTCACCCCCTGCTTGAGGGCGAACCGGTGCCACTCATGGACGGCGGCCATCCTTCGGGAGCGGCTGGCTGGGCTCTCGTCGGCCAAATGGGCCAGAAAGCCCTCCACATCGGCGGTGTGAATCTGCTCCAGGCTGGTGATGCCACGACCTGACAGCCAGTTGATGTACATGGTCAGATCGGACCGATAAGCCTTGACCGTGGCGGGGGCAAGACCCCGCTCCAGACCGGTGTAGGCCAGGAACTGATCCAGCAATGCAGTCAGCCCCTCCTGATGATCACCGTCCACTACTGCTTAACCTCCGGTTCTCTTCATCAGTGCTGGTCTTTAGGCCATATTCTAGCGCTCAGCTCCCCTCTTCCCGTGCTTCCAACGCGCCTGGGATCGAGATGGCCGATATCAAGATGGCCGATCAAGAGACCTCCTGGATCAGCCCCTGGATCCCTTTTTGCTGGAGAATCCGCCGGTAGGGGCCGGCCTCCCTGCTGATGATTCGGTCGATGGCATGCATGCCCAGCAGCTCCACCGGCGCATTGTCATCGGTCAATACCCTCCCCCTGGCATTCCCAACCGTACCCAGACGGGAGCTGACCTGCGCCATCATCCCGGACAGGTCCGGATCAGGGCTGACCCTGGCGGCAGCCTCCGCCAACAGGTCGGAACCCGGGTAGTCCCCCATCGCCGCCTTCTTGCCCTGGCTATCCCCTCCTGATCCCGAGCAATTCCCGGAAGAGGGGCGGCGCGCAAAGAGCTCGCGGTTGGTGGTCTGGGGCACGTCGGCCGTCAGGATGGCATCGGATCCGAAGACCCTGGTGATGGTGTTGGTCAGGGCCGCATTGATGGACCCCTGACCGTCGTCGATCATGTTCATGTTGACCACCATGACCCCGCCAGGATTCAGGTGATTCCTGACCAGGGTGAAGAACTCGGTGGAGCTCATCTGGAAGGGGATGGTGATGTCCTGATAGGCATCGACCATGATCAGGTCGTAGCGCTGGCCACTGGCCGCCAGCCAGGCCCGGCCGTCATAGGTGGAAACCGGGATGTCGGCGGGCTGATCAAAATACTTGATGGCCAGGTTGCTGATGGCCTGGTCGATCTCCACCCCCTGGACGGCCATCCTGGGATAGTACCGCCTCAGCTGCCGGGCATAGGTCCCGGTCCCCATGCCCAGGATCAGGGCCGAGCGGGCCTGATCAGCCATGAGCGGCGCAGCCAGGGCCGTGTCGTAGTACATGCCGGTCATTCCGGGATGCTTCATGGTGACCGACTGAACGCCGAAGAGGACGTTGGTGGAAAGGATGGTTCTGTCCGCCAGGGTTTTGACCTGCAGGTAGTTGTAGATGGACTCGCCCTCGTAGGCCAGGCCCTTCTCCCAGAAGGCGAACCCCGTCATCGGCGACAGGGCGGCCGAGACCACAAAGGCCACCGTGGCTAGAAGGCAGGCCAGGCGGTGGGCATGGGAGGAAAGGAAGTAGATCAAGGCCACCAGGAGCAGTATCCCGGAGAAGATCAGAAAGGTGACGAAGGTCCCCACGGCCGGGATGGTCACAAAGGTGGGCAGGAAGGTGCCCAGGATGGATCCTACGGTATTGCAGGCGCTGAGCCGGCCGACCACCGAAGCGTTGTCGTCCAGGGAGTCGGTGGCGCTCTTGACCAGGCCGGGGGTGATGGTCCCCAGGAGGAAGAGGGGCGGGACAAAGATGATCAGGCAGGAGATGAAGGCCGCCAGGACCAGGAAGTTGGTGGAGACGGCCACGATCAGCAGCCCCGAGATCAGGATGATCAGATACTTGCCGACCAGGGGGATCAGGGCGATCCAGACCGCCGCGGCCATAATGCACAGGTAGAGCCTGTCCGGGTCAGGGTTCCGGTCGGCCCAGCGGCCGCCGACGACGGCCCCTAGGGCCAGGGCGATCATGATGGTCCCGATGATGATGGTCCATACGATCTGTGAGGACGAGAAGTAAGGAGCCAGCAGGCGGGAGGCCCCCAGCTCGGCGGCCATGACGGCCATCCCCGAGAAGAACTCCGTCACATAGAGAAAGATCCGAGACCGCAAAATAGGGCGCGACTGATTGATTCTGGCCCTTTTGGATGTACCGCTGCTCGGTGACTGACTGGCCTGACCTGCCGATGCTGGCGAGACAGCCGATGCGTCTGCGCTGTGATCACTGTTCATGGCGGCTCCCGGCATCATTGTCGTCAATCAACTTACCGTCCCCATGAGGAATGGTCAAATATGCAAAGAACCCCGCGAAAGGCGAGGTTCTTGCAGTAGGGTGTTCAGGTCCGCTGATCAGGCAGCGACCGGAGCGTTCACATCGGCAGGCAGGGCCTTCTTGGCCTCAGCCACGATGGCGTTGAAGGTGTCGATGTCGTTGACGACCAGGTCGGCCAGGGCGCGGCGATCCAGCTCGATGCCGGCCAGGCGCAGCCCCTGGATAAAGCGGTTGTAGGTGATTCCCTGGGCGCGGCATCCGGCGTTGATGCGCTGGATCCACAGCTTGCGGAAGTCGCCCTTGCGGGCCTTGCGGTCCCGGAAGTTGTATGTATATGAATGAAGCAGCTGCTCCTTGGCCTTGCGGTAGAGACGGGAGCGCTGGCCACGGTAGCCTGACGCCCGCTCCAGGACGACCCGACGCTTCTTATGCGCGTTGACTGCCCGCTTGACTCGTGCCATAGATATTCCTCAGCTTTCTAAAATCTCACTCGACGCGACAGCACCCGCTCAGCGGGCCAGCATCCTCTTCATGTTCTTGGACTGGGTCGGAGCGAGCACCTCGTCAGTGGACAGGTGACGACGCTTCTTGGCCGACTTGTGCTCCAGATTGTGGCGCATACCGGTCCCGGCGTGCATGAGCTTGCCCGAACCCGTGGTCCGGACGCGCTTGGATGCGGCGGAGTTACTTTTCATCTTCGGCATTGCTGCCCTCCTTGGATTTCATCTGCTTGGGAGAAGTATTGTTGTCGGCCTTGGCAGCCAGATGGGCCGCCTGACGGGCCTTGCGCTCGGCACGGGCCTGGCCGCCCCGCCGACGCTGCTCGGACTGGGTGTGGACCTTCTTGCCCTTGGGCGACAGGGTCATGATGATGTTGCGCCCCTCCTGCTTGGGGGCGAACTCGATGGAGCCCAGATCCGCGACGTCGTCAGCCAGCTTGCGCAGGAGCTCCACGCCGCCGATGGGCCGGGACTGCTCGCGCCCACGCAGCATGATGGTGACCTTGACCTTGTCTCCGGCGGACAGGAAGCGGCGCACGTGCCCCTCCTTGACCTCGAAGTCGTGGTCGTCGATCTTCAATCTGAAGCGGATCTCCTTGATCTCCGACATGCTCTGATTGCGGCGCGCCTCACGAGCCTTGATCTTCTCGTTGTATTTGAACTTGCCGTAATCAATGAGCTTGGCGACCGGAGGCTTGGCCTTGGGCGCAACCTCGACCAGGTCAAGGTTGGCCTCCTTGGCCAGGTTGAGGGCGACGGAGGTCGCAATGATTCCCACCTGCTCGCCGTTGGGACCGATCAGGCGTACCTGAGACACTCGTATATCGTCGTTAATCCTTGGTTCGTCGCTAATGATGACTCCTTCTCAAATACCACAACATCCACTGCCTGGCGAAGAACCCATAGGTTTCGAACATGACCGTCGCCGCTGTATGGCAACGAAACCGCCAATGCCTGCACCGTACGTAATGACGGGCAACCGTCATCGGCGCAGGTCGAACCCGAAGCCATGGAAGGCTCCCAGGTGGGATCATCCGCTTTCTTGATTTCTCAAGCCGAATAGCAGTATAACACAGGCCTCAGGACAGACCACTAGGCTTGAAGGTCCAGCAGCTCCGGCTTGGTTCCGTCGTGGATGAAGTAGACGTCATACCAGGTCAGGAAGGAGTAGACGGTCCAGATCTTGCGGCGGGCGTCGTTGCGCTTGGCGTAGTTGTCGTCCAGCATGCGCAGCAAGGCCTTCTGGTCGAAGAACTCGGAGACCCATTCCTGCTCGAACATGCTGCGGACCAGCCGGTAGTAACGCTCCTGATGCAGCCAGTCCCGGATGGGCACGGGGAAGCCCAACTTCTCCCTGGCGGACCACTCCCGGGGAATATGGCGGTCTGCAGCCTTGCGGAAGGCGAACTTGGTGTTCTGATCAGTGATCAGGTATTTGGTAGGCACCTTCTCGGCCACATCCATCAGCTTGCGGTCCAGCAGAGGCACCCGCAGCTCCAGGGAGTGGGCCATGGTCATCTTGTCGGCCTTGAGCAGGATGTCCCCGGGCATCCACTGATGCATGTCCAGGTACTGCTTCTTCTTGAGCTCGGACAGGCTGCGCCCCTTGAGCCGGGCGTAGATTCGCCCAGTGATCTCACAGACACGGGGAGCCTTGCGGTAGGCCGGTTTGAGCAGTCTGCCGGCCTCGTCCTCGTCGAAGACCTTGGCCTGGCCGATGAAGCTCTCCTCGGCAGGGGCCAGGTTGGCATAGAGGTGCCAGGCCCCGTGGAAGTGCTTGCCCTTGGCCCAGCGTCCGATGGCATACCGGGCCTTGCGGGGCAGACGGCCCAGGAGGCGGGTGACATCCTTGATGATACGCGAGCGCGTATGCACGCCGTAATCTACGTAGCCTGCGAAGAGCTCGTCGGCGCCCTCCCCGCTCAGGACCACGCGCAGGTCCCGGCTGGCCAGCTCGGAAAGGAAGAAGAGCGGCACGCAGGAGGGATTGGAGTCAGGTTCGTCCATATACCACTGAATCTGCGGGAAATAGCTGAAAGCCTGGTCGCCGTCCAGGGACTCGGTGGTGTTGTTGAGCTTGAGTATGGAGGCCAGCTCGCCAGCCTGGTCGGACTCGTTGTAGGTCCCCTTGCCGAAGCCGATCGAATAGGTGTGCCGGGGGCGTGCCAAGGCTGCGACATAGCTGGAGTCCACCCCGGAGGAGAGGAAGGAGCCCACCTCCACATCGGCCACCTGGTGCGCCTTGACCGAATCCTGGACGGTCTGGTCGATGGAGTCGACCAGGTCCTTCAGATCCTGCTTGCTCTCCCCAAAGGCCGGGTCATAATACTGGTGGATGTCCATCTTCCCGTCCCGGAAGGTGAACCAATGGCCCTCGGGAAGCTTGAATACGCCCTTGAAGAAGGTCTCCGGAAGCGCCGGGTACTGGAAGGTCATGTAGGGACGCAGGGCCTGGGTGTTGAGCTCCTTGTGGAAGTCCGGATGCTGCAGGAGGCTCTTGATCTCCGAGGCGTACATGAAGGTGCCGCCCATCCGGGCGTAATAGAAGGGCTTGATGCCGAAGTGGTCCCGGGCCCCGAAGAGTTCGCCGCGGCCGCGGTCCCAGATGACGAAGGCGAACATGCCGCGCAGGCGGTTGACCACCTGGTGGCCCCACTGCTCGTAGCCGTGCAGGATGACCTCGGTGTCGGACTCGGTGGAGAAGGTGTGCCCCAGGTCGATCAGCTGGCGGCGCAGTTCACGGTAGTTGTAGATCTCCCCGTTCATGGTGATGGCCATGGAGGAGTCCTCGTTGAAGATGGGCTGGTCGCCGCCCTGCAGGTCGATGATGCTCAGGCGCCGAAAGCCCAGGGCCACCCGCTCATCGACGAAATGCCCCTCGTTGTCGGGGCCTCGGTGGGCGATGATGTCCGTCATCCGCTTGAGCACGGCCGTTTTTTCCTCGGCAGAGGTGTCGTTGACGAACCCAGCAATTCCGCACATTGGCATGACTCCTTATCAATCCACCAGCAGTCCACAATAGCCTAAAAGGGCAACAGGGAACAGACCGGCCTCACACGTGGACTGCGCCGGAACCCCATGGGTCAGAAGCTCCGGCGTGTCACTGGAGGCAGAACGGTCAACGGCTAACTTGGTCTACCAAGGGCAGGTAGTCGCCGTAGCCCTCCTCCTCCATCCGGTCCCGCGGCACGAACCGCAGGGCGGCGGAGTTCATGCAGTAGCGCTGCCCGCCACGGTCGGCAGGGCCGTCGTCGAAGACGTGTCCCAGATGGATGCCGGTCTGTGCCGTCCGCACCTCAATCCGGGGCCGGCCCAGCAGCTTGTAGTCCTTGCGGTTGACCAGCAGGTCGGGATCGATGGGCTTGGTGAATGCCGGCCAGCCGCAGCCCGAGTCGTACTTGTCCGCCGAGGAGAAGAGCGGCTGTCCACTGACCACGTCCACATAGATGCCCGGGCGGAACTCCCCGTCGTAGGCGTTGGTGAAAGGCCTCTCGGTGGCCGAGTGCTGGGTGACCTCGTAGCTTTCAGGGTCCAGGGACCAGATGCGCTCGATATAGCGCTGGCGGGAGGCGGCGTTGGCGATGGCCTCCAGAGGGATGTGGCAGTATCCGCCGGGGTTCTTGAGCAGATAGTCCTGGTGGGACTCCTCCGCCGGATAAAAGTTGATCAGGGCTTCCACCTGCACAGCGGGGTGACGGCCGGTCCTGCGCTCCAGCTCATCCAGGGCGCGGCGGAAGACGGGCTCCTCCTGCTCGCGATGCTCGGGATCCCAGTAGAGGCCGCTGCGATACTGCCTGCCCCGGTCGTTGCCCTGCCGATCCACCGAGAAGGGGTCGATCAGATCCAGCAGAAGCAGGGTCAGGGTCCGCAGACTGACGCTCTGGGGATCATAGGTCAGCCGCACGCTTTCCACGGCGTCGGTGACACCGCTGCAGACCTGCTCATAGCTGGGGTTGGGCACTGTGGACTGGGCGTATCCCACCTGGGTGTCGGTGATCCCGTCCACCTCCTGGAAGAACCGCTCAATGCCCCAGAAACATCCCCCTGCCAGGACGACCGTGGCCGGGTTGTTGGTCGAAATCTTGTTCTTGTCCATGATTCCTCCTCGCATACCGGTGCCTATCGCTAGGTTCAACAGGAGCGGGAGAGCGCCTATTCCACGCCCGTCCCGTCTTGACAGCCTTCTCACATTGTCGACCAGCCTATCCCCGCGGCGCGAGAGAGGATTATCATTGCTGACCATTCCCCAAACGAAGTCACCCAAACGAAGTCAGGAGGCGGTTCATGCAGCGAGTGCAGGAAGACGCTGACGAAGACGCGGAGTCCTCCGGAACCATCCTGGGCTCCCTGGCTGCGGCCTTCCCACGGACCCTGCCCATCATGGCCGGTTTCCTGGTTCTGGGGATCTCCTACGGTTTTCTGATGACCAGCCGTGGCTTCCCGGTGGTCTACCCGGTGGCCATGAGCGCCCTGATCTATGCCGGGTCCATGGAGTTCGTGACCGTTGACCTGCTCATGTCAACCTTCAACCCCTGGGGCGCGCTGATGCTGACCCTGATGGTCAATGCACGCCACCTCTTCTACGGCCTGGCCATGCTGCCGGTCTTTCGAGGGACGGGCCGGAAGAAGCCCTACCTGATCTTCGGCATGTGCGATGAGACCTTCGCCCTGGAGTCCGCCGATCCTCACCCGGCCGGGACCGACAAGGGCTGGTACCTCTTCTTCGTCACCCTGCTCGACCAGATCTACTGGGTGGGCGGCGCCACCCTGGGCGCCGTGCTGGGCAACCTGGCCAACTTCGACACCAGGGGGCTGGATTTCGTGCTGACCGCCATGTTCCTGGTCCTCTTTCTTGAGCAGTGGCGGCAGGCCGAGGCCCGCCTGCCTGCCATGATCGGTCTGCTGGCCTCCTTGGCCTGCCTGCTGGTCTTCGGACCTGAGCGGTTCATCATCCCGTCCATGGTGGTCATCCTGGCCATCTTCATCCTCTTGGACTTCCACAGCCAAAGGGAGGCCTCATGACCGCCGCGCAGCAACTGATCACCATAGGCATTGTGGTTCTGGGAACCATGGCCACCAGATTCCTGCCCTTCATCATCTGGCCGGAGGGGCGTCGGCCGCCGGCCCTGGTGACCAGGCTGGGACGTCTGCTGCCCGCCGCCGTCATGGGGCTGCTGGTGGTCTATTCGTTGAGGCACACCAACCTGGCCGGAGGAGACCACGGGCTCTACGAGGCCCTGGCCCTGCTGGTCACGACCCTGGTCCACCTGCGCTGGCGGAACATGATGGTCAGCATCGCCTGCGGCACACTGACCTACATGGCCTTGGTGCAGGGGTGGCTGAGCTTCCTGGTCGGTCTGGCTGGTCTGGGATGATGGAGACGCCTTCAAGGGACGAGCGCAGAAAGAAGACTCTTATGCAGGATGACGGTCAGTCGGGCGAGACTGTCCAAGCACCGCTCTGCAGGATCTGGGGCGCAGGACAGTACTTTGGCGAAGAGACGGCACGCGGCGGTCAGGCCCTGGTCATCGCAGCGGACGGAGGGCTGGAGCCGGCCCTGGAGCACGGGGACGAGCCCGAGCTGGTCGTGGGCGACTTCGATTCCCTGCCCGCTGGCAGCCGGAAGCTGCGCACGGACATCCCCCGCCGCGTCCTGCCTGCCGAAAAGGACGACACAGACCTGCTGGCCGCGGTCAAGGTGGGTTGGCAGCACGGTTGCCGACGGTTCCTTATATATGGTGGCCTGGGCGGACGCATGGACCACACGCTGGCCAATCTGAACCTGATCCATCTGATCGCCGCCAGCGGGGGCCGGGCCGAACTCTGGGGTCAGGGGATGCTGGTCACGGCCCTTGGCCCTGGAAGCCTGGACTTCCCCGCCTGGAACTGCCCGCCCAGATCCATGGTCTCCGTCCTGGCCGCCGACGACCAGGCTCTGGGCGTGGTCGAGCAGGGCCTCAAATACCAGACGGATGGCATGACCATGACCAACCAGGAGGTGACCGGCGTCAGCAACGAGTTCCTGCCCGGCAGACCGGCCCACATAGGTCTGAAACAGGGAGCGGTATTCGTCACCTACCCCACCTCGGCGCCTCAGCCGGTCTGGAGCACCAGCCTGGAGCCCAGGGCCGACCTGGGCTCCCTGGAGACACGGCCCTCCCGGCGGCTGGCCTGAGCCCCTTTTTGACTTGAAACCCCACTTTGGAAAGGAAAAACTATGACAGCATCACCTACAGCCCAGCACCCGCTCTTCATCTGCTACAGCCGTTGCTCAACCTGCGCCAAGGCCCGCACCTGGCTGCGCGACCACAATGTGGACTTCACCGAGCGCGACATCAAGGAGGACCGCCCCACCCAGGAGGAACTGACCGCCTGGCTGGACATGAGCGGCCTGCCCGTCCGACGATTCTTCAATACCTCGGGCCAGGCCTATCGCAGCCAGGGCTTAAGCAAACGGCTGCCGCAGATGGACACGGAACAGGCTCTGCAGCTGCTGTCCACCGACGGCATGCTGGTCAAGCGTCCCATCCTGCTGGATGGCCGGCATGTCCTGGTAGGATTCCGTCAGCAGCAGTGGGAGGATTGGCTGGCCGATACGAACGAAAATCCTCACAATTCATGATCGTTTTGTTGCGCAAACAGACAACAGAACCTACCAATTTTTTTGTTCGTTTTTTCCTTGGCAGAACCCGCGTTATCGCTTGCTATAAGTACACGGGGTTCTATAAACTGTGAGATGTTATCAGTAATCGGCCATATACGGTCCGGTATTTTTTGTGCTGTATACGGCCAATCTCCAAGGGAGAATTGAATGACAGTAAAGATTGGCATCAACGGATTCGGACGTATCGGTCGTCTGGCCTTCCGGCGCATCTTTGAGCTCCAGGCCCGTGGCGGCGACGCCTCCAACATCGAGGTTGCCGCCATCAACGATCTGACCACCCCGGCCATTCTGGCCTATCTGCTCAAGTACGACAGCACCCAGGGCACCTTCCGTCACGACGACGGCACCCCTGTCTCCGTCACCTCCACCGACACCGCCATCGTGGTGGACGGCAAGGAGTACCCGGTCTATGCCGAGAAGGACGCCAACAACATCCCCTGGGTCAAGAACGACGGCGTGGACTATGTGCTGGAGTGCACCGGCTTCTACACCTCGGCCGAGAAGTCCCAGGCCCACCTGAACGCCGGAGCCAAGAAGGTTCTGATCTCCGCCCCCGCCAAGGACGACACCACGCCCACCGTGGTCTACGGCGTCAATGAGGAGACCCTGAAGTCCTCCGACAAGATCATCTCCGCCGGATCCTGCACCACCGGCTCCCTGGCCGCCATGGTCAAGATGCTGGATGACAACTTCGGCATCCGCATCGGCTACATGACCACCATCCACGCCTACACCGGCTCCCAGATGCTGCTGGACGGCCCCAAGGGCAACAAGCCGCGCAACACCCGCGCCGCCGCCATCAACACCATCGAGCACTCCACCGGTGCCGCCAAGGCCATCGGCAAGGTCGTTCCCTCCGTTGACGGCAAGCTTCAGGGCCATGCACAGCGCGTGGCCGTTCCCTCCGGCTCCGTCACCGAGCTGACCTGCGTCCTGGACAAGAAGGTCACCGTCGACGAGATCAACGACGCCGCCAAGAAGGCCTTCGAGGGCAAGGACTACTACGGCTACAACGACGAGGGCATCGTCTCCTCCGACGTGATCGGCGACACCCACGGCGGCGTCTTCGATCCCACCCAGACCGATGTCAACACCCACGGCGACGACCAGCTGGTCCGCACCGTTGCCTTCTACGACAACGAGTACGGCTTCACCAGCAACATGATCCGCACCCTGCTCTACTTCGCCAAGCTGGGCGACTGAGCATCCGGCCGGTTCTTCCGGCCATAACGATTTCGGGGTCCGTTCCCTACGGGGGCGGGCCCCTTGCTTATCATCAGCGCTTCCGTGTGAGCGCCCGCATGGCCAGGTCGCAGACCAGGCCGACGACCATGCCCGCCAGAAAGCCGAAGGCCATGACCGCCAGAGGATTGTTTTCCAGCCATGAGGCGGCCAGATACCCCAGGGTCCACATGTAGATGGACCAGAGCAGGCCGGCCAGGGCAGCCAGGGGCAGGTAACGGTTCAGCGGATACCGCGCCGCGCCGGCCGTCAGATTGACCACGGTCCGGCCCGAAGGCACGAAGCGCGAGGCCAGCGTGAAGAAGCCGCCTCCATGCAGCAGGGCCCGGTGGGCCCATGAGGTCACAGCCTTGCCTGCGGCGCCACGGAAGACGGCCAGACGATTCAGCGGGACCAGCCTCCCCAGCCCATAGGTGCAGGCGTCGCCGCCTGCGAAGGCCAGGGCGCACACCAGAAAGACCAGCACAGGCAGAGGTTGTCCCGAGGCCCGGAAGGCCGAAGCCGTGGCCAGGACCATGAGCTCCGTGGGTATGGGAATGATCAGCGCATCCAAAAAGGCGGCCAGGAAAAGCACGGCCAGCCCCCAGCCGCCCGTCACCGCATCGAGCAGCCAGGCATTGACAGCGGTCATGGACCACCCTTTCCGCGCAATGGCGCCAAAGACACCCCTCAGCCTACCAAAACGGTCAGTACCTTAGCATGGAGTCATGAGCAAGAAGAAGAGGGCGGACTCGGATGCCGCGACCCCGGCCATGGCCCAGCTGGAGCGTCAGGGGGTTCCCTTCACCATCCACGAGTATCAACACAATGCCGACCACATGGACCAGGGGTACGGCATCGAGGCCGCCAAAAAGCTGGGCCTGGACCCGCGCACGGTCTACAAGACCCTGATGGCCGACACGGGCAAGGAACGGGTCATCGGCATTGTTCCGGTGACCGGCCACCTGAACCTCAAACATCTGGCGGCTGCCGTGGGCGCCAAGAAGGCCCGCATGGCCGACAAGGCCCAGGCCGAGCGGGAGAGCGGATATGTCCTGGGCGGCATCTCACCCTTCGGCCAGCGCACCCAGCACCTGACAGTACTGGATCAGGGCGCCCTGGAATTCGACACCATCATGGTCTCCGGCGGCAAGCGCGGGATCAGCCTGGGTCTGGACCCGCGGGATCTGATCCGTGTTCTCAAGGCCAAGACCGCTCCGCTGGCCACCGACTGAGGGATCTTAGCCTTGGAAGCTCAGCCCTGCGGCTGTGGAAGCTTCCTGGATGACCGTGCGGAGCGCAGGGCCGCAGGCAGTACGAAGTGCATGTGCTCGTCAACCGCCCGGGCCCGGGTCACCTGGGTGAACCCTCGGGAGGCCAGGGTCTCCAGCACCCCCTGAACCAGGTCTTCGGGAACCGAAGCACCCGAGGTGAGCCCTACCGAATCCATGCCCTGCAGCCAGGCGGGATCCAGCTCGCCCGCATCGTCGACCCGGTGGGCCCTCTGCTCGCCCTGACCGGGAAAGCGCTCATCCAGGGCCTGACGGGCCACCTCGACCAGACGCACCGAATTGGAGGAGTTGGCCGACCCCACCACAATCATGCAGTCCGCCTGACCGGCCACCAGCTTGACCGCCTGTTGCCTGTTCTGGGTGGCATAGCAGATGTCTGAGCCTGGCGGCTCCTCTATCCAGGGGAAGCGTCGACGCAAGGCCGCAGCCAGGTCGGCGGTCTCATCCAGGCTCAGGGTGGTTTGGGTCAGCATGACCAAGGGCGTGTCGGGTCCAAAATCCAAGGTCTCAATATCGGCCTCATGCTCCACCAGATGAACCCGGTCCGGGGCCTCCCCCATGACACCCACAGCCTCGTCGTGCCCACGGTGGCCTATGTAAATGATCCGGTAGCCGTCTCGAACGAAGCGCTGGACCTCCCGGTGGACCTTGCTGACCAGGGGGCATGAGGCATCGACCACGCGCATTCCCCGCCGCTGGGCCTCCTTGACGACCGAGGGGGCGATGCCATGGGCCGAGAAGACCACAGGAACCCCGGCACGAACGGCCTGGTCAGGAATCTGATCCAGCTCGTCCACGAAGACAGCCCCCCTCTGGGCTAGATCCTCGACCACATGCCGGTTGTGCACTATTTGCCGGCGCACATAGACCGGCGGCAGCCCCTGGTGGGGGTTGTCCGCATCCAGGATGGTCTGCACGGTCTGGATGGCACGGTCCACTCCCGCGCAGAATCCGCGCGGATCAGCCAGGATGACCCGCCCATGCCCCTGCGGGGTCGGCTGTTCGCACACGGTGGTCCGAAATCCTGCCACTGCCGCTCCTTATCGATGTCCATCCGGACGGTCCCGGACATTGCAAGACCATGGTAGAAAGCCAGAACGGCTCCCGGTAGTCCATGCGCCACTCTTTCACCAAGAAGCCAAGACCGCCAAGGCGCTAGGATGGTGGCGTACCAAGCATCAACGGCACTATGGAAGTGGGAGCATGCATACGAACGAGATGATGGGCGGGGCCGTGCCCCGGACAGGACAGCAGTACAGCATCCGTCATGGGGACTACGAGGCGGTAGTGACCGAGCTGGGAGCCATCCTGCGCGTCCTGAAATACCAGGGAAAGGACCTGCTGGCCTCATTCGACCCGGATGGAACCGTACCCTGCAGCAACGGGAACGTGCTGGTCCCCTTCCCCAACCGGATCGAGGACGGCACCTACGACTTCCAGGGCCACACCTACACCCTGCCCATCGATGAGCACGACCGGCGCACCGCCATCCACGGCTACGGCTACCGCGCCTACTGGCACCTGCAGGTTCTGGCCGAAGACTCCGTCAGCCTCTCCTGGCGGGTGCCCGACATGGCCGGATACCCCTTCGACGTGGTGGTCACCGTCACCTACACCCTGGACGACCAGGGGCTGACCATGACCACCCGGGCCCTGAACCTGGGCGACGAGGCCGCGCCCTGGGCCTTCGGCATCCACCCCTGGCTGTCCAACGGCAAGCAGGGCGTCGGTGACCAGATCCAGAAGGACAACGCCCCCTGCACCCTGTCCATCCCCTGCCGCACCCACGTAGTGGTCGACCCGGACAGGCTGCTGCCCACCGGCACCGAGCCCGTCCAAGGACGGACCGATCTGCGCCAGGGCCTTGTGCTGGGCGAGGATGTGGCCTTCGACGACGCATGGACCGATGTGGAGCGGGACGACGACGGCACCTGCTCGGCCTGGTTCACCAGGCCGGACGGCATCCGCATTCAGCTCTGGGGCGATGAGACCATCACCTCCTGGCAGGTCTGCACCGGGACCGGCTTCGACGCAGGCATGCGCCCGGCAGGCGTTGCCGTGGAGCCCATGACCGCCTATGCCAATGCCTTCCGGACAGGCCGGAACCTGGTCATTCTGCAGCCTGCCGCCGTCTACACCACCCAGGTGGGATACCGGGCACAACAGCTCTGAGCGGACCGTCCGGTCGACAAAGGTCACCCCGGTGTGCGATAATCGGCAAGGCTTATCGGATCATCAGTAGCAAAGGAGTCCAATCATGGGCATGCGCGGACGCAAGCGCAGGGATCGCCGCAAGAAGGCCGCCAACCACGGCAAGAGGCCGAACACCTGATCGTCTGCCCCGGCACCAACGGTGCCGGGGTTTTGCATATATGCATAAAGAAAAACCATGGCTGCATTCGCATGACCATGATCTGTGCAATAGCCTGAATAGCCGGACAGAAGCGATCCTCTGCCAAGAAACAGGCTGGATCTGCTTGACCTTATCTACTTGTCCGTAGCGCGATCCGGGGTTCCCTGCTCCAGTTCATCCATCTGATCGAACATGTGCCTGAGCCGATCCAGCAGACAGTCCGGTGCGCATTCGGGACGCAGATACCGGCGCAGCTCCTCGATGACCATGCGCTCACGCTCGTCGCAGCAGGATTCCGGATCGAAACAGTCGCTGGGATCAACGCAGGAGGCATCCCGGTAGATGCGCAGGCTGGTGTGGGTCACCCTGACAGAGCCGCCGTCATCGTAGGCGTAGTGACTCATCTCCACGCGTCCGTCCATGCTCCTGCCCGCTTCCTGATACCCGATCTTCGGGGGCCCTCAATGCCCCTTGTTGCTGATCTCTTTTTTTATACTAGGCCCGGCAGCACCAGTGCCATGGTGTTCCGCTGAGGGCTTGCCTGCAGCCTCACGCTCCTGCTGGTAGCCGCGCTCCTGGGCATAGCGCTCCAGCTCCTGGCGCAACTGCGAGCGCGCACGGTTCAGCCGGCTCATGACCGTGCCGATCTTGATGCCCTCCTCGTCGGCCACCTGCTGATAGCTCTTGCCATCGATGGCAGCATCGATGAAGACCCGTCGGCGTTCCGGGCTGAGCCGGTCCAGGGCTGCCATGATCTCCTCAGGGGCAAAGGTCTCCATGTACTCCTGCTCGGCGGATTTGAGCCCCTCGGACCCGTGCTCCGAGGCCGAGTAGATGTCCCAGTCGTTGTACTCGCCCGTCGAGTCGTTGGCCCTTTGCGGACGCCGCTTGGCCTTATGGTATTGGTTGAAGTAGGCATTGCGTTCGATGGTGGTCATCCAGGCCTCGAAGTTGCTGCCGGGCTGGAAGCGGTCGAAAGCCTTGAATCCGCGCTCGAAAGTGTCCTGGACCAGATCCTGGGCGTCCTCCGGGTTGTTGGTCAGGCGCATTGCCTGGCGGTAGAGCACATCCACCGCAGGCATGGCCAGGGCCTCGAATTGACGTTTTCTGCTTTCGAGTTCGCTGGTATCTGCCACAACCCCTATTGTGCCATCCCCCCTCGCCCGTGGCGGTTTCGACCCGGTCGCGGGCCGGTCGGTCCTCGGTTACCATAATGACGAAGGAGAAATCACGCTTATGGAAAACACCGAGTACACAAGCATGGAGCAGGCGCTCGCGTCCGCCCCGCAACAGGAGGGGTCGACTCGCCTTGGGGACTCCTGGCTTCTGGGGTTCGACACCGAGACCACGGGCACCAAGCCAGGCAAGGACGGCATCGTTTCGGCCAGCCTGGTTCTGCGCGACCCGACCAAGGGCTACTCAGGGGACGTCGTAGCCACTTGGATAGTCAATCCGCACCGACATATCAGCAAGGGGGCCAGCAGGGTCAACGGGTTCACCGATGAGCAGCTGGCCACCGAGGGCATGGAGCCTGAGCTGGCCACCGAGCAGATGGCCGTGCTCATCGCCCGCGCCCAGGACAAGCGCATCCCCCTGCTGGCCTACAACGCGCCCTTTGACGTACAGATGCTGGATGGGGACATCGCCCACTGGTGCGCGCAGTCAGTCAAACCGCTGAGCGAGGGGGACCTGCTGGTAGTGGACCCTCTGGTCCTGGACAGGGAGATCTCCCACCGGTCGGGCCGCCGCACCCTGGGGCTGACCAGCGAGTACTACGGCGTCATCCCCCATGGCAACTTCCACAATGCCACGGCCGATACGGTGGCTGCCGTGGACCTGATCAAGCCCATGACCACCCTCTTCCCCCAGGTGGCCCGAATCACCATGGATTCCCTTATGGACTGGCAGCGGCAGGCGCAGGCCAAGTGGCGGGAACAGTTCAACCAGCACCTGATCTCCCAGGGGCGCCGTCCAGTCACCGACTCCTGGCTCTGAAGCCCAGCTCCCAGGCCGATCCGCTACCTGCTTTTTGCCCATTCAGTCAAGGGGTCGTCGGATCCCCCTGCCCTGGCCCAGAGGCGGTTTAGACTTGTGTCTGGTCTCGATCGGGGTCACCAATCGGGACGGGAACCATTGAAGTGACGAACCTACAGACAAGGGGGAAGCCGGCATGGCGCTGACGATGGCTTCGACTCTGGAGCTGCTGCGCAAACATCATCAACTGCGCGAGGTGATCCAGGGCGACCAGTGGACCTTGAATACTCCAGAAGAAACCCAGTCATCCAAGCCCTTCACCGACATCACCTACGACACCCGCCAGGCTGGACCCGGCAGTCTGCTCTTCTGCAAGGGCCGCTTCCTGCCTGAATATCTGGATGCCTGCGACCCCGAGGGTCCACAGGCCTACGTGGCCCAGCAGGATCTGTCCGCCCACACCAAGGCCCCGGGGATCATCGTCAACGACGTGCGCAAGTCCATGAGCCTGCTGGCCGCTGCTTTTTACGGGTATCCCCAGGAGCAGCTGACACTGGTGGGAATCACCGGTACCAAGGGCAAGACCACCACCGCCTACTTCCTGCAGGCCATGCTGTCCAGGATCTCCGGAGGTCGAGCGGCCCTGCTCTCCTCAGTGGACAACTGCCTGGACGGTCGCCATTACCAGGAGTCCCAGCTCACCACACCCGAATCGCTGGATCTCTTTCGGATGATGCGCCAGGCGGCAGACGCCGGCATGCGCTACCTGGTCATGGAGGTCTCCTCCCAGGCCTACAAGGTGGACCGTGTCTACGGTCTGACATTCGACCTGGGGGCATTCCTGAACATCTCCCCCGACCACATCAGCCCCATCGAACACCCCAGCTTCGAGGATTACTTCTACTGCAAGCGCCGCATAACCTACAACAGCCGGCAGCTGGTTCTGGGAGCCGATGCGCGCGGAGCCGACCTGATCCGTCAGGATGCCCGCGCCGCCAACGTTCCGGTGACTACATTCGGCAATGGAACCGGGCAGGCCGATTTCCTGGTTCGCAAGGCTCCCGGCCAGGGCGACGACTACCTGATAGGACCCTCCGGCGGAACCATGAGGCCGGTCAGCCTGTCCATGGACGGGGATTTCAACGCTCTGAACGCGGCCGCTGCCTTGGCCATGCTGACCCGTCTGGGCCTGGAGCCCGATGCCGCCGCAGTCCGGGCCATGGAGAGCGTCAGGATCGCCGGCAGGATGGAACGCTTCAAGGCCGACAACCGAGTGGTCTACGTCGACTACGCCCACAACAAGGCCTCGGTCACAGCCCTGCTGGATTTTGTGGACGAACGCTACGGAAAGCGCAAACCCCTGATTACCCTGGTCTCCGGTTCCGCTGGCGGCAAGGCCATCGACCGCAGGGAGGGCATCGTCAGCGCCGCCCAGGACCGCGTCGACCGGCTGATCCTGACCGCCGACGACGAGGAGGGGGAGAGCGCGGACCAGGTGGACCGGCAGATGCTGGGCTTCGTGACCAACCCAGACCTGGATGTCCGCATCGAGCCGGACAGGGTCCAGGCCATCCAGCAGGCCTTGGGAGATCCGGGCCGGCCAGGGGACCGTCTGCGTGTCACGCTGGTCATCGGCAAGGGTGAGGAACGTTGGTTCAAGAGGGACAGCGGCCACGTGCCCTATGAGGGCGATGACCACGTAGTGGCGCGCCTGCTGGGCACCGAAAGCTACGACCTGGGAGCCACCGGCGCAGCCCAGGGATGACGATCCTGACAGGACCCTAAGATGGAAAGCCAAATGCCCCGCGGCAGGGCGGGGCGCACGAGCATATAGTAGGTGGTTTCATACAGATGCAAGAATTCCAACCGGTCATACTGGGCAGCGACATCAACGCCTACGGCATGGCGCGCGCCTTTCATGAGGCCTATGGACTGGTCTCCACCGCCTTCGCCCACCAGCAGCTCTCCCCCACCAAGTACAGCAGGATCATCGACGTGCACCTGGTACCGGATTTCGCCAATCCCAAGGTCTTTGTGCCGGCCTTGAACGACTGGGCCGACGCCTATCACCGGGACCACCCAGGAGCCACCCTGCTCCTGCTGCCCTGCGGGGACACCTACGCCAACCTGCTGGACGAGTTCGGCGATCCCCTGCGCGAACGGTTCGTCTTCAACGCCATCGATGCCAAGCTCAACCGCGCCCTCTCGCTCAAGTCCTCCTTCTACGAACTCTGCGACCGCTATGACCTGCCCCATCCGCAGACCGTCTCGGTGGATGCCGACGATGTGAAGGCGGGTCGCCACCGCAACCTGCCCTTCGACTACCCGGTGGCCATGAAGCCCGCCGACAGCGACGAGTGGCTGGGCATCGACTTCCCCGGGAGGAAGAAGGCCTTCATCTTCAGCAACCCTGAGGAGCTGGACACCATGATCCGCAGGTCCTACCAGGCCGGGTACACCTCGCAGATGGTCATCCAGGACTTCGTGCCCGGGGGCGATGACAACATGAGGGTGCTCAATGCCTATGTGGACCGCCACCACCGGGTGCGCATGATGTTCCTGGGACACCCGCTGCTGGAGGACCCCACCCCAGAGGCCGTGGGCAACTACGCGGCCATTATGCCCGACTACAACCAGGACATATTCGACCGGATCAAGGCCTTCCTTGAGGACATCAGCTACAGCGGTGTGGCCAACTTCGACATGAAGTACGATCCGCGCGACGGCGTCTACAAGCTCTTCGAGATCAATCTGCGCCAGGGCCGCAGCAGCTACGTGGTCACCCTGAACGGCTTCAACCTGGCACGCTGCTTCGTGGACGACCTGGTCCTGGACACCCCCTTCAACGGACGCACCGTCTTCGGCCGGGGGCACCGCCTCTGGATGGAGATCCCCAAGGACATCTTCCGCAAATACTGCGCCGAATCCGAGGACAAACGACAGGCCATGTCCATGATTCGTCGCGGGGACTGGGGCACCACTCTGGAGTACGGCAAGGACCGCAGTTTCAAGCGCTGGCTGCTGATTCGACACATGTTTTCCATCTATCGGCGTCGTTACCGGCGCTACTTCCGTGACAAGAGGACACTGGCATGAGGAACTTCTTCGTCGTCCTGGGCGGCATGGGCACACTGGCCACCGAAAGCTTCGTGCGGGTGCTGGACCGGATGACCGGGGCGCACAGGGACCAGGACTTTCTGGACTATGTGGTCTTCAACCACGCCACCGTGCCCGACCGCACCGAATTCATCCTGGGCCGCAGCAAGGATGACCCCTTCCCCTATCTGGCCGAGGATGTTCGCCAGGCCACAGCCATGGGCGCCTCCTTCATGGTCATGGCCTGCAACACCGCCCATCAGATTCTGCCCAGGCTCCAGGCCCTGACTCCGGTGCCCATCCTGGATATGCCCCAGGCCACCATCGACTGGGCTGATCGGCACTATCCGGCGAAATCCCATCCGCGCATGGGGTACATGGGCACCGAGGGGTCCCGCCATGCCGCCATCTACCAGGGCCCGGCCGACAGCGCCGGCTACCAGCTGGTGGACCCGGACCAGGCCCTGCAGGACCGGGTCAGTGCGCTGATCTACGACGATGTCAAGGAAGGGCGACTGGACCGGGGCCGCTACCTGGGCGTTCTCGATGCCTTCCTGAAGGACTACCGCTGCGACTCGGTCCTGCTGGGCTGCACCGAGCTCTCAGTGCTCAACGAGGCCTACCCCATGCCGCAGCTGCCCATTGTGGACTCCCAGGCCGTTCTGGCAGAGGTCACCCTTGCTCGGGCTCGGGCTCTTCGCGGCCGGAACGATTCGGATCCTTCGGATCCGTCAGCCGCTGGGAGATGACGGCCGTCACCCCGTCCCCCCGCATGGTGACCCCGTAGAGGGCATCGGCGATGCCCATGGTCCGCTGCTGGTGGGTGATGATGATCAGCTGGGCATGCTCCCGCAGCTGTTCGAAGGCCTTGAGCAGCCTGGTCAGGTTCACATCGTCCAGGGCGGCCTCGACCTCGTCCATGACATAGAAGGGGCTGGGCCGGGCCGTGAAGATGGCCAGGAGCAGGGCCAGGGCCGTCAGCGACCGCTCCCCGCCCGAGAGCAGGGAGAGCCGGCGGACCTTCTTGCCGGCCGGGCTGGCCTCGACCAGAACGCCTGTGGTCAGCAGGTCATCCGGATCCTCCAGCCGCAGCCGCCCGCGCCCGCCGGGGAAGAGGGTGGCGAAGATGCGTTCGAAGGCCTGGGCGGTGTCGTCGAAGGCCTCCTTGAAGACCGTGACCATGGTCGAATCAAGATCCTTGACCAGGGCCATCAGATCGTCCCGGGACCCGATCACATCCTGACGCTGCTCGTGCAGGTAGCGGTTGCGGGACTCCAGGGCCTCGTATTCCTCGGTGGCCAGTGGGTTGACCTTGCCCAGGGCAGCCAGGTCCCGCTTGGCCTTGGCCAGCCGCTTCTCCTGTTCCCCGCGCTTATAGGGCACCGTTTTGAAGGCTGATGAATCCCCGTCTTCCTCCGTCGCCTCCTGGTCCAAAGGCACAGGATTGCCCTCGTCATCCAGGACGGGCACCGGACAGTCGGGGCCGTATTCGCGGATCAGCTCCCCCGGCTCCATGCCCAGGTCATCCTGGATGCGCTGGCGCAGACGGCCGTCCTCGCCGGCCAGACGCTCCCGCTGCAGATCCAGACCGTGCTCATCCTGGCGCAGACCGGCCACCTTGGGTTCCAGGGCATCCCTGTTGGCCCGCAGATCGGTCAGCTCCTTGTCGTGGGCCGAAGCCTTGGCCCTGAGCTGATCCCGGCGGCGGGCCGCATGCTCCATCCGTTTCTTGATCAGCTGGGCCAGCAGGTCGGCCCTGAGCGCGATCAGCCCCAGGGAGGCCATGCCGGCCTTGCGACGACGGTTTTCCTCGCCTATCCGCTGACGATGGCGTTCGGCCTGGTCGGCCTGATCCCGCAGCAGATCAATCTGCCGCAGCAGGGAGGCGTGCCGCCGGTCGCTCTCGGTCCAGGTCAGCTTGGCCTCCATCTCGGCGGTGCGAGCCTGGTCCAGGGCTGTCTCCAATTCATGCTGCCGGTCTTCCATGCCCTCCGTGTCATCAGGATCAGTCCCCCCATCCTCCTGGGCACGGGCCAGGCCGGCTTTCAGGTCTTCCAGTTTGAGTTCGTGGGTGCGCACCTGGTCGCGCACCTGGGTCAGCCGGTCCTCCAGATCCTTGACCCCGGCCTGGGCTCGATCGGATTCCTTGCGGGCCGCCGCCAGCTCCCGAGCCGCCTGCTCGGCCTTAACCCGGGCCTCGGTGCACTGGTTGCGCGCCTCCTGCAGCTGCTGCTCGGCCTGCTCAAGGGCGGCACGGGCCGCATCCATCTGCGGTTGCAGCGTCCGGGATTCATCCTGGAGGGCCTCCACCTGTGCCAGGGCCTTATCCCTGCGTGCAGTCAGCGCCAGGTCGCTGGTGGCCGGAGCTGATCCGCCCACAGCACCTACCCGGTCGTAGAGGTCGCCCTGGCGGGTCAGCGCCTGCTGCCATCCGTCCTCCAGGGCACGGCGGGCCTGATCGGCGTCATCGACGGCGGCTGTAGAGGCAAGCAGACTGCGAACAGCCGCCAGCACACCCTGGGCCCGGTCGGAGTCGGAAGGATGCTCGCGCAGGGCCACCAGGTCGGCGGCCGACCGCCAGGGGCCATCGCCGGAGCTTATGGCTGTCCCCTTGAGCGGGCCTGATGCCGAGATCAGCGCAGCGCGTCCCAGGCGATCCCGACGGGCCCGCTCCAGGGTCTGGTCAACCGTCTGGCCATCCTTGGCCACCAGGGCCGAGGCATAGTCGTGCAGGGCCTGGGCCAGGGGCTCCTCCCAACCCTCCTCCACTCGGACGAAGTCGGTCAGCACACCCAGCAGGGCCGGATCCCCCGCCTGGGACAAGGCCTCGCCGGCGCCGCGATGGTCCAGCGTGTCCGCCAGGGCATCGGCCTTGGCCTGGGCCGATATGGCATCGGACTGGATTCGACGTTCGCGCTCCTGGAGGTCGTTGAGCCTGCTGCGGGCCTGGTCCCTGACCTGACCTGCCTGGTCCAGGGCTTGTCTGCCGTCCTGGTCGGGACCTTCCTCCTGGCTGTCCAGATCCCGCACCCGGTTTCTGGCCCGCTCCAGGCCTTCTCTGAGCTGATCCTGCTGGCGGGACAGGTCACGCTCACGTTGTCTGGAAAGTTCCAGGGCCGATTCCTCCTTGGCCACCAGCTGGGCCAGATCGCCCAACCGAGCCTGCCGCTTTCTGGCCGCCTGCCGCAGCTCGGTCATGGTCTGCCGGTGGGCGGCCAACCGCCGCTCCAGATCCGCACGGGCCTGGACACAGCCATCGAGGGCGATCCGGTCGGCTCCGACCTGGCCCTCATCCTGGTCGGCCTGGCCCTTGAGCTCGTCGGCCCTCCGCCTGAGCACCCCGGGATCCTGCCCCTGGTCGGCCACCATGCCGGCCTCCAGCGAACGGCTGCGCTCCCTGGCCAAGGATGCCAGGGACCCGGCCCGCTCACCCAGCTTGGTCAGGTCGTTCCACTGCTGGTTGACCGCCTCCAGGGCCGGGCTGGACTGTCGGTCCAGCCCCTCCAGCTGCTCGATGCGCAGCTTGACCCTGGTCAGATCCTCCTGCCCCCGGGCCAGCTGCCCCCGGGTCTGGGACATCCGCGAACGCAGATCCTCCAGCTTCCTCTGCGAGGTCAGGGCGTCGTCGGCATGGATGCGTGCCTGGGCGTCCCGCAGGCTGACCTGGATCATGTCGGCCCGGCGGGAGACCTTGGCCTGGCGGCCCAGCGGCCCCAACTGCCGATGAATCTCGCCGATCAGGTCATCCAGACGGGACAGGTTGGCCTCGGTGTTGGCCAGCTTGTGAAGCGCCCGCTCCTTGCGCTTGCGGTGCTTGAGGATGCCGGCCGCCTCCTCGATGAAGGCCCGATGGCCGGCCGGATCAGCCCGCAGGATGGCATCCAGCCGCCCCTGGCCGACGATTACATGCATCTGCTGGCCCAGCCCGGTGTCACTGAGCAGCTCCTGGATGTCCAGCAGGCGGCAGTCGGATCCGTTGATGGCATACTCGGACCCGCCGTTGCGGTAGATGGTCCGGCTGATGGTGACCTCGGTGTAGTCGATGTCCAAGGTCCGGTCGGTGTTGTCGATGGTCAGGGTGACCTGAGCCCGGCCCAAGGGTGGCCTTGAGGAGGTGCCGGCGAAGATCACGTCCTCCATGGATCCGCCGCGCAGGCTCTTGGCCCCCTGCTCGCCCATGACCCAGGCCAGGGCGTCGACGATGTTGGATTTGCCTGATCCGTTGGGGCCCACCACAGCGGTGATGCCCGGCTCGAAGCGCAGGGTGGTGGCCGAGGCGAAGGACTTGAAGCCCTTGAGGGTCAGCTCCTTGAGATACATCAGGCGCGCTCCGCCTTAGGTTTGGCCAGATCGGGATTGGGACGCTCGGCCAGCAGGGTGCGGGCGTCGCCGGCGGTGACGAAGCTGCCGCAGATCAGCACGCCGCGGCCATAGCCCACCCCGGTCTGATCCTCGCTGTCGACCATGTCGACGGCGGTCTGGATGGCATCGGGCATCCGGTCGCGCCGGACCACCCTGTCGGGCCCGAAGACCCGCACGGCGACCCGTTCCAGATCCTCGGCAGGCATGACCCGGCCCTTCCAGGAGTTCTCGGTGACCACGACGCTGTCCAGCACGGGCTCCAGCAGGCCCAGATAGTCCTCCACCTGCTTGTCGGCCATCATGGAGATCACACCCACCAGCTGCTTGAAGTCGTAGTTCTCCTCGATGGCCGAGCGCAGGGACTGGGCCGCGTTCAGGTTGTGCCCGCCATCGATGATGATGGTGGGCGAGGTACGCACCTGCTCGATCCGTCCGGGGATGCGCACCTGGCTCAAGGCCTCGGCCACCAGATCCTGGTCCAGTGCCCCGTTGACGGGGATGACCGTCTCAGCCGCTGCCAGGGCCGCCAGGGCGTTGTGGGCCTGGTGCTCCCCGAACTTATCGATGGGCACATCCTTGTAGAGCCCCTGCGGCGTGCGCAGCGTAGCCACCTGGCCGCCCACTGCGGGCATGCGGGAGACCACCTCCAGCTCGTTGCCATCCCTTAAAAGGGTGGGGGCGCCCTGCTCACGCACGGCCTGCTCGATGATGGGCATGACGGCCTCCTCATGAGGCTGGGCCCCGACGATGACCGTGGACTTGGGCTTGATGATCCCGGCCTTCTCCCCTGCTATCTGCTCGACCGTATCCCCCAGCCACTGCATGTGGTCCATGTCCACCGGACCGATGATGGCAGCATCGCCATCGAGGACGTTGGTGGCATCCCATCGGCCGCCCATCCCCACCTCAACGATGGCCACATCCACGGGGGCGTCGGCGAAGGCCCAGACGGCTATGGCGGTCAGGACCTCGAAAAAGCTCATCGGGGCCCTGCCCTGCTGGGCGAAGCGGTCGTCCACCATGGCGATGAAATCCTCGATCTGCTGGTAGAGATCCACAAAGTCCTCGTCTGAGAGCTCCTGGCCGTCGATGGCGATCCGCTCATTGATCCGCTCCAGGTGGGGCGAGGTGTAGAGCCCGGTGCGCAGACCGTAAGCCCGCACCAGAGCCTCGGCCATCCGCGCCGTGGACCCCTTCCCATTGGTCCCGGTGACGTGGATGACCCGGAAGCTGTGCTCAGGGTGGCCCAGCAGGTCCAGCATCATCCCCATCCTGTCCAGGTCCAGGTTGGGGCTGTCATGCTCGGTGGGACGCGCCATGATGGCCCGCTCGACATCGCGAATATTCCGACCCTTGCTGTTGGGGTGTTCGAATGACATATTCTGCCTGCGCCTCCTGCTGGCTGTGGATGCTTCCCGCCCATTCTATGCGCGACCGACCCCGATTGAGGGCCGGATCAGCCGACTGTCACATCGGCCGAACGCACTACCATGGAACCAACATAGTCATAACCGGAATTTCAAGGAGGCTGGACGTGACCGCATCCGCACAGGAGCATCTACAAGGAGACACCGATCCCAAGAACGTGGACCTGGACGAGCAGAACATGGAAGACCGGGTGAACAACCGCACCCTGCGCCCCAACTCCCCCGCCTTCCAGAAGTTCATGACCACCGGCTGGCAGGCCCAGGAGCCTCAGATCGAGCCGCTGGAGTCCAGCAAGTACACGGAGCGCCGCCTGCGTGAGCTGGGACAGCGTTTCCCCGGCGAGCGGCTGGTCATCCCAGCCGGATCCTACAAGACCCGAAACAACGACAACGACTACGCCTTCCGCCCAGACACCACCTTTGCCTACTACACGGGCCTGGGCGAGGACTACGAACCCGGAGCCATCCTGGTCCTGGACCCGGTCGATCCCGACAGCCCGGAGGCCGCCAAGGGCCTGACGCATACCCCTGAGCTCTTCGTCCATCCCCGGGCCGATCAGTCCACTCGCGACTACTACCGTTCCTCACAGTATGGGGAGTACTGGGTGGGCCCCCGGGCCGGGCTGCGGGAGCTGGCCATCATGACCGGCATCCCCACCAAGGACATCGCCACCTTCCCTGATGCCATCGCCAAGGACCTGGGACCGGACCAGGGAGCGGTCAAGCTGCGAGTGATCCGCACTGCCGACCAGGAGGTCCTGAGCCAGGTGGAGGCCGCCCGTAAGGCCAACGGAATTGGCGGCCCTGACCGCAATGAGGAGGCCGACGACAAGCTCGAGGAGTTCACCTCCGAGGCCCGCATGATCAAGGACGACTACGAGGTCAGCGAGATGCGCAAGGCCATCGCCGCCACCAAGGACGGGTTCGACCGGATCCTGACCCACCTGCCCCAGGTGGTAGGCAAGCCCCGCTCCGAGCGGATGCTGGAGGGCGTCTTCAACGCCAACGCCCGCGAGAAGGGCAACGACGTGGGCTACGGCTCCATCATCGCCTCGGGCAAGCACGCTCCCATCCTGCACTGGATGCGCAACGACGGGACAGTCCAGCAGGGCGACCTGCTCCTGATCGACGCTGGCGTGGAGGTCAACAGCCTCTACACGGCCGACATCACCCGCACCTTCCCCGTAGGCGGCACCTTCAGCCCCCTGCAGAAGCGGATCTACCAGACCGTGCTCAAGGCCCAGCAGGCCGGATTCGAAGCCGCCAAGCCCGGCGCCACCTACTCGGACATCCACCATGCCGTCATGCGGGTACTGGCTGAAACTTTGCACGAGTGGGGCATCCTCAAGGTCAGCGTGGAGGAGTCCCTCTCCCCCCAGGGCCAGCAGCACCGCCGCTGGCACGCCTGCGGATGCGCCCACCACCTGGGTCTGGACGTGCACGACTGCGCGGAGGCCAGGTACGAGTCCTACCAGGGCGCGCCCATCACCCCCGGGATGATCTTCACCATCGAGCCCGGACTCTACTTCAAGGAGAACGACCTGCTGGTGCCTCCGGAGTTCCGCGGCATCGGCGTGCGCGTGGAGGACGACGTGCTCATGACCGAGCAGGGACCACAGTGGCTGTCTGCAGGCATCCCCAAGACCGTAGAGGATGTGGAGGCCTGGATGGCGCAGCGGGCCGCACTGGCCGACCCGGACCGGGACTGATGTATGCCCACCCCTGACTTCGTGCTCAGACTGCGCCGGTCCATAGGCCATGACCTGCTCTGGCTGAACGGTGTAACGGCCTTCGTCAGCGATGACCAGGGCCGCCTTCTGCTGGGTCGGCGCTCCGACACCGGACAGTGGGCCCTGGTCTACGGGATCAACGAACCGGGCGAGGACCCGGCCGACACCGTGGTCCGCGAGGTCAAGGAGGAGACCGGGGTGGATGTGATCGTCACCGACCTAGCGGCCGTCACATCCTCCCAAGAGGTGACCACCTATGCCAATGGGGATCGGACCATGTACATGGATCATCTGTTCATCTGTCGGCCTGACCCCAGCGGCAACACCGACCCCTTCGTGGGTGACGAGGAGAGCCTGTCAGTCGGCTGGTTCGACCCCGATCAACTCCCCTCTCCGCTGGCCCAGACCACTGTGGAACGCATGGCCCGAGCCCGAACCTATCTGGAACGCCTGCATGGCGGAGATGCCCACGCCCTCTTCAAGGTTGGCGGCAGGGAGCTTCCCGCTAATTCCGACTAGTCCCAGGTTGCCATTGGGCCCTTGGACGGATCAGCCCTCGAAGGGTCAGTCCTCGAAGAAATCCAGCGGATCATCGATGAAGCGGCGCAGGCCTACCAACGCTGCTCCCTTGAGGGCCGGATAGTCGGCCTGGCTGGGGATGAGCACGCGAATGTCCACGGCATCCCGGCCCAGGGTCAGCTGATTGAGCCGATCCTGCAGACGCTGGGCCAGATTTCCCCCGAAGTGCGACCAGAATCCCCCCAAGATGACTGTATCCACGTCGACGATATTGATGGCTGAGGCGATGACCGAGATCATGGCATCGAGCCCACGGTCGATGGCATCGACGGCCTTGGCATCGCCATGCTGCCAGCGCTGGTAGAGTTCCTCCATGGCCTGGGGTGTGACCGCCTCGGCTCCGGTGGCGATGTCAGCCGCCTCAACCAGAGCCCTGCGCCCGGCATAGGTCTCCAGGCACCCACGGCGGCCGCAACGGCAGGTTGGGCCGTTCAGATCCACCGAGGCATGCCCCAATTCACCGGCGAACCCATGGTCTCCGGTCTCGACGGCCCCGCGACGCACCACAGCCCCGCCGATACCGATGTCAGTGGAAATGTAAATAAAGGAGTCGGTGGGCGAAAGTGGCCCCTCATCTCCGCCCGCAGGACGCTGGGCAGCGTAGCCGGGAATCTGAGCAAGGGCTGCCAGACGCGCCTCGTTGCCCACTCTGGGAGCTAGCCGACGAACCAGGGGAAATTCCTGCAGATCCAGACGTTCCCATCCCAGGTTGCGGGCCATGAGCAGGGTGGTGTCGCCGCCGACCAGGCCGGGCAGGGCCAGGCCCGAACCCACTGTACGGTAGTGCCGCCGTGACAGCTTGCGTTCGATGGGCTTGGTCAGTTTCTCCAGTTCAGCGAAGACCCGATCGGGTTCCGCCTCATGCATATCATCCTTGACCCAGGCCGAATCGATCAGGGTCCCATCCAGATCCATGGCCAGACATCCGTAGCCATCGGTGTTGATCTGCAGGCCCAGGCCAGCCCAGCGTCCGTGGGCGATGGACAACGGGGTGCTGGGTCGGCCATGGCTGCTCTGCGAAGCCTCAGGTTCCTCCTCGCGTACCACCCTATTCCTGATTAGAAGCCCTGCCAGGAGCGACATGGTAGCCTTGGTCAGCCCTGTGGCCTTGGCCAGATCCGCCCTACTGAGCGAGGTAGGTGACCGCAGAATGGTGTCGATAATGACCGAGAGGTTGTGGTTCCTCAGATCATCCTGATTGATAGAGCGCAGGGCAGTCACGGAAATCATCCCTCCAAATCCGGGCGGCAAAACCACCCTACATGCCAGAAACCACCTTTCAGTATCACACATGAACCCGCCAAAATCCGCAAATTCAGCTGGAGCTTCCGCCCTCGAATACGTAGATAGAAGCTGGGAAGGAAACTTAATGACGAGCCTTAAACAAGGCTCCGCCCTCTGTTCTTCCAAGCAGGAAACGAACAGAGGGCGGGGCGAGCCAGGTCAGCAATTACTTCTTGTGACGTTTGCTGATCAAATCATATGCCACGGCGATAATCACAACCAGACCCTTGATGATCTTCACTATGGCGGCATCCGCACCCATGATCGACAGTCCTTGGTTGAGCACACCCATAATCAGTGCACCTACCATGGCGCCGGGGATGGTACCTACGCCACCAGCCACAGCCGCACCACCAATGAAGCAGGCGGCGATGGCGTCCATTTCAAACTCCATACCGGTCTGGGCCGTAGCCGAAGCCAGTCGGGACAAAGTGATGATTGCAGCGATGGCGGCAAGCAGCCCCATGTTAAGGAATATCTTGAAATCGACCTTGCGTGTATCGATGCCTGAAAGCACGGCGGCCTTTCTATTGCCACCGACGGCATAGATATCGCGCCCTAGCACCATCCTGTTGAGAACGAACCAGTAGATGCCCACTAGCACAGCGATAATGACCAAGACGATGGGTATACCACCCTGAGTCTGGTTTCCAGAAGAAGCCAGCAGGTAGGTTACGAACCCAATGACCAAGGTGGCCAGCACACACTTGATGATCATCCAGCTCTTCGGCTCAGCCTGCAGCCCGACGCGGATAGTATGAGACCGGCGACGGATCTGCATGACGATAACCAAAAGTATGACCACTGCCCCAACGACCAAGGTCAGCCCATCCAGACCAAACCAGAACCCGAAAATGTTCGGCAGGAAATCCTTGGAGATGGCACGGAACTCACGCGAACGAAGGGGAATGGACTCACCGGCGATCACTGTTGCCAGACCGCGGAAAACCAGCATTCCGCCAAGGGTCGTAACAAAGGCTGGTACGCCAACATAGGCTACCCAGAAGCCCTGCCAGATACCCACAATCAGCCCGAGCGCCAGCATGAGCACAATAGCCAGGAACCAGTTCAAGCCCCAGTTCTTCATCATGAAAGCGCCCATGCCGCCAATGAAAGCGACCACAGAGCCCACAGACAGATCGATATGTGTACCGATGATCACCATAAGCATGCCGATGGCCAGAACAAGCACATAGGCATTTTGCTGGAAAAGAGCAACGAAATTGTTGGGGAAGAGCAGACGCCCTCCAGTCAGCACCTCGAAGATGGCAATGACCACTACCAGTGCCAGATAGATTCCATATTGTCGAGCATTGCCCAGCAAGGTGGACTTAAGAGTGGCCACCTGCGGATTTCCGCTGTCATTGGACGCTTCAGCGACCGACTGCTTCATTGTTGTTTTTCCTTCCTTGACGCTCATGCGAACACCGCTTCCTCACCGCAAGGGATTTCAGACGTCATGAACCGCATCAGCTCCTCCTGATCGGTGGCATGGGCGTCCAGACATGCCGTAATGATTCCTTGACTCATCGTGTAGATTCGGTCACAGATGCCCAAGAGCTCAGGCAACTCGGAGGATATGACCAGAATGGCCGAACCGGCATCGGCCAGCCGGTCGATGATCTCGTATATCTCGTATTTGGCACCCACATCAATGCCACGGGTCGGCTCGTCCAGTATGAGCACTTTGGGCTCAGTGGATACCCACTTGGAAAGCACCACCTTCTGCTGGTTGCCTCCGGACAGGCTGCTCGCCGGCATCTCTATGCTCGGGGTTTTCGTCCTGAAATCCCGCCGATACTGCTCAGCAATCTGTTTTTCACGGTCAAGATCCAAGACACCGTGGTGAGACAGATGTCCGAGGTTAGCCATTGAGGTGTTCTCTCGAATGGAAGCGATCAGGTTGAGGCCGTACTCTTTCCTATCTTCGGTGGCGTAAGCCAGACCCGCGTCAATGGCCGAGCGCACGTCGGGCAGGGTAATTTTCCTGCCTTCCATATATATGTCGCCGCTAGCTCCGACGCCGTACTGGTGACCGAAGATGCTCATAGCGGTTTCGGTTCTTCCGGCACCGATCAGCCCAGCCATACCCACTATTTCGCCAGCGCGCAGGTTGAAGCTGACATCCTTGGCCACCAAACGGTTGGAATCCTGTGGATGGTGGACGCTCCAATGCTCTACACGGAACATCTCCTTGCCGATGTGCGATTCGTGCTCCGGATAACGATTGGTCATCGGCCTGCCGACCATATCGCGGATCAAGGCATCCATGTCCAGCGGATGCTCCTTGTCGACCCGGCAATCACTGATGGTTTTCCCGTCCCTGATCACCTGGACGGCATCCGCTGACGCCGCTATTTCGTTGAGCTTATGAGAGATAATGATGGCCGTTATGCCGCGTTCCCTGCGAAGCCGGTCAATCAAGTCCAGCAGATGGAAAGAATCCTCATCGTTGAGCGCTGCTGTGGGTTCGTCCAAAATAAGCAATTGAACGTTCTTGCTGAGCGCTTTGGCGATCTCCACCAGTTGTTGCTTGCCCACACCGAGGTTGGAGACCAGGGTATCTGGATCCTCATCCAAACCGACCAGGGACATGACATCCTTAGCCTTTCGGCGTTGCTGATCATCCTGGATGAAGATCCCCTTGGTGATGGGATTGCCCAGAAAGATATTCTGAGCAATCGTCATGTAGGGCTCGAGTGCCAGCTCCTGGTGGATGATAACGATTCCCTCGCGCTCCGAATCTCGTATGCTAGAGAACCTGCAGGGTTTTCCCTTGTAGATGATGCTTCCTGAGTATGATCCATACGGGTAGACTCCCGACAGCACGTTCATGAGAGTGGATTTACCAGCCCCATTCTCGCCGCAGATGGAGAAGATCTGACCCTGTTGGACCTTGATATTGACATGGTCCAATGCCGTGACCGGACCGAAGGACTTTACAATGTCCCGCATTTCCAAAATCGTGTTTTGAGATGATGTCATTGGTGCCTTCTGAATGTAAGGGCATCCGCACTCAATGAACCTCGGCGAATGCCCGATGACGTTTCGTCACAGTCCAGCGTTTGCCGCGGAGATATACCCGCTGTCAACCAGTTCCTTCTTGACGTTGTCCTTGTCAACGGAGACGGGCTTCAGCAGGATCGAAGGCACATCCTTATTGTTGTTGTTGAATGTGTCGTTGGTCTTGGGCTTCTGTCCCTTGACCAGTTTCTCGATCAGAGCAGCAGTGGAATCAGCCAGTTTACGAGTATCCTTGTAGACCGTCATTGTCTGCTTGCCCGCAACGATGTTGGCCACATTGGCCTTTTCGGCATCCTGACCGGTGATGATCGGATAGTAATTCCAGCCCGCTGCGTCTACAGCGTTTACAGTCCCCATGGCAATTGCATCATTGGGGGCAAGAACGGCATCAAGATGTCTTCCGCTGTTGTAATAGGAATTGATGCGGTTCTCCATCTCGCTCTGCGCGTTTTGACGATCCCAATTCTGTATGCCGATGCTCTGCCAATCCTCGAGATTCTTGGGAACTCGGCCAGACGGGGACACCAATGACCCGTTTTTAAAATATGGTTCGAGGACCGACCAGGATCCCTGGAAGTAGTATTTGGCATTGTTGTCTGTTGGCGAGCCGGTCATCAGCTCAATGTTGAACGGCCCTTTTTTGCCACTATCCAGGCCGAGCTTCTTAACTATGTATTGCCCTTGGAGTTTGCCCACCTCGGTGATGTTGAACGTCGAGTAGTAGTCACAAGCATCGGTGTTCATGATCAGTCGATCGTAGGCGATCACCGTAGCGCCGTTTGATTTGGCTGCCTCCGCGGCCGGCCCTACAGCCGTGCCGTCAATGGAAGCGATGACAACGAAATTAGCTCCCTGATTAGCCATATTCTGAATCTGGGAAGCCTGCAGATCCGTTTTATTGTCAGCAAATTGCAGGAGAACCTTGTAGCCCTTGCCTTCAAGCTGTTTTTTGAGGTTATCGCCGTCGAGACGCCAGCGTTCCAGCTGCTGTTCCGGCATCGAGATACCGACGGTCACATCCGAGGGATTTTTAGCATTTACACCCCCCCCCCCGCAGTCGCGCCTCTTGAGCCTCCGCAGGCACCTACGGACGCGAGCATAACAATCCCGGCCAGTGCACAAACCGCTCGTTTCCAATTGTTCATGGTGGTTCCTTTCTTCGTTGAAGGGTTGTCCCCGACTTGTCCCCCTCGGCATGCCGGATCTCTTCCGGCACATATACTAGCACAAAGTTTATTGATTTGACTATTTCAAGTAATTACGTAGGTTTTTGCCGCAGATTATCCTGGATCTAGCAATTCGTGAAGGCACATTAGTATGATGAATTAATGATATTGGTCGGAACAAACGCGATCCTCGCTGAAAGGCGATCAAGCAAGGAGGCTGACATGAATGAGATCCTGGTGGCCGGAGTGGACACTTCGACCCAGTCCTGCAAGGTGAGGGTGACCGAAGCCCGGACCGGTCAGCTGGTTCGCTTCGGCAAGGCTCCTCATCCGGCAGGCACCAGCGTCGATCCCATGGCCTGGTGGAAGGCATTTCAGGAGGCTTCAGCCCAGGCGGGCGGATTGGATGATGTATCGGCCCTCAGCGTGGGTGGCCAGCAGCACGGCATGGTATTGCTGGATCGCCAAGGGCGAGTAATCAGGGATGCCTTGCTCTGGAACGATACGCGTTCGGCTCCTGATGCCGACGATCTCATCATCCGGCTCGCCAAGTCCGAAACCGACGGGCCAAACAAAGACCCGGACTCAGACCAGGGCCTGGCCATGCAGGGCAAGCAAGCTTGGGTACGGGCTGTGGGTTCCTCCCCCGTAGCCTCGCTGACCATCACCAAGGTGGCCTGGGTCAGCCGGATGGAGCCGGATAAGGCCAAGGCCATCGCGGCCATATGCCTCCCCCACGACTGGCTGAGCTGGGTCATCGCCGGCCATGGCCCCGCAGCCGACCTCGGGGCTGAACCCGGGCTGGAGGATCTCTTCACAGATCGTTCTGATGCCTCCGGAACCGGCTACTACGACCCCGCCGCCGACAGCTACCGGCGTGACCTGCTGGCCATGGCCCTCCCCGCTGGTATGGCCGAGCGGGTGATCCTGCCTAAGGTTCTTGGCCCCCACCAGGTCGGAGCCAAAGCCGACCCCCGCATCGCCGGCAGGGACGTGCCCGGAGGCTGCATCATCGCACCGGGCGGCGGCGACAACGCCATGACGGCCCTGGGCCTGGCCATGCAGGTGGGCGACGTCTCCATCTCCCTGGGAACCTCGGGGGTCGCTGCAGCGGTCAGCCCGGTCCCCGCCTATGACATGAGCGCCTCGGTAACCGGATTCGCGGATGCCACCGGCCACTGGCTGCCCTTGGCCTGCACCATCAATGCATCACGCATCCTGGACGCAGGCCTGGCCGCCCTGGGAACCGATTATGACGGTCTGGCCAAACTGGCAGAGAAGTCCTCGCCAGGGGCCGAGGGCATCACCCTGATCCCCTACTTCGACGGCGAGCGCACCCCCAACCGTCCAGATGCCCACGCCAGGCTGGAGGGACTGACCCTGGCCAACACCACGCGCACCAACCTGGCCAGAGCATTCGTGGAGGGCCTGCTCTGCTCCCAGCGTGACTGCCTGGAGCTGCTGAAACGGCTGGGCACCACGGTCTCCAAGATCCTTCTGGTCGGCGGCGGCGCCAAGTCCCCAGCGGTCAGAGCCTACGCACCAGGGATTCTGGGCATGGATGTGCAGTTGCCCCGGCCGGACGAGTATGTGGCCATCGGTGCTGCCCGCCAGGCAGCCTGGACTCTGACTGGGGAAGAGGAGCCCCCCGCCTGGCCGGTGGACATCGAGACCACCCTGACGGGAGCCCCCTGCGAGCAGGTCTACCAGCAGTACCTGCGCTGGCGGGGATGAGGGGCCCCGCCAGCCTGGGTCACTTGGAGCGGACCCGCAGATGCAGTCCGAAGACCAGATCGGTTTCATCCAGGCGATAGGCGGGATCCAGCTCAGGTCCGCAGCTGTTGGAGCCTATGCCGCTTGTGGCATAGTCCAGGCAGAGCACGGTTGAGCCGCATTCCTCCAGCTCATGGTCGTGCCCCTTGGCGGTCAGCTCCTCCTGCGTATACGGTGAGCAGTTGAAGCTGATGGGCCCATCCCCCGCCGCCTGCAGCAGGGAGCGGTCATCCTCCACCAGGACGTAGTCGCAGCCATAATGGGAGCCGTTCTCCTGGGGCCGCAGGTAGTGCTCGACCATGCCTGATACGGTGTCATGGAAAACGCCATAGTGGCTGGCGCGGTGCATGTCCCGGTAGCTCTCGTAGGGCCCATAGCCGCAGTAGGTGACCCGCTGCAGGCTCTTGGGCAGGAAGAGCCGCAGTCCAAACCTGGGCAGATAGGGGAACTCGGGATCCCGATGCAGCTCCATCTTCAGGTCCAGTCCACCCTGGTCGCTCAGGGTCCAGGTGGCGTTGATGCTGCCCATGGGCTGAATGAAGGGGGCTATCAGGGACAGTTCGATCTTGATTGTGGTCAATCCCCGATCCTCGTCGGTCTGCAGCTGGCAGGAGAGGGCTCTGGTGCCAGCCCGGTCGTATTCGGCCTTGCGCCATTCCTCCTTGATGGCGGCATCGTTGTCGGTGGGTGCCCGCCAGAGGTTGACTTCCATAGGAGCAGTCAGCAGGGAACGGTTGTCGATGCTCATGGATTCCACCATGCCGGTGCGGCGGTTGAAGACGTAGCGCCAGTCGGCCCCCTCCACATCGAAGCGGGCATCAGTCTGCCCGACCACCGGCCGGTGGGCGCCCCGGGCTCCACTACCGGGGTCGGCGCTGATGACCCTGGCCACGCCATTGGGACGTTCGGGCATTCCCATATCCGCAGCTTCAAGCTGATCGAAGCCCAGAGGATGCCCCTGAGCAAGCACGGGATCGGCCTTGGCCAGGGCGTACTCCACCAGCAGGGTCAGACGGCCGTGCTCGGGCGGATCCATGGCGGGCAGGCCCACGGTGCCCTCGGCATGGGGGGCGATGTGCAGGCCGGTCCCCCGTTCGAGCTCAGGCTTCCCGGAGGCCACCGGCTCTCCATCACACAGGAGGGTCCACTTCAGGCTCAGGTATTCATCCAGGTAGGTGAAGTCCAGATAGTTATGCAGGGTGAGCAGCCGGGTCTGGGGATCGTAGCCGACCAGGCGGGCCGGACGGAAGACGTTCTTGAACTCCCTGAGTCCAGTGTGGGGCCGCCGGTCGGGATAGACCAGGCCATCCATGCAGAAGTTGGCATCATGGGGGTACTCGCCATGGTCTCCCCCATAGGCATAGATCCGACGGCCCTTGCGATCCCTGCCCTGGTCGATGGCATGGTCGGCCCACTCCCATATGCAGCCGCCCAGGAGCCCCGGATGAGCCTGAATGACCCGGAAGTAGTCCTCCAGATCCCCTGGGCCCAGCCCCATGGCATGGCAGTATTCGCAGAGGAAGTAAGGCTTCCGGCCCCCATCCCCGTCATCCCCGTGGCTGCTGATGCCGTGAGGACCCTTCGGCCTGAAGTAATCCTCGATTTGCTTGATGGAGGGATACATCCGCGAGGTGATGTCCAGATTGCTGTAGTCCAGGTCCTTACGGGGCGAGCCGTGGATGGCCGACTCGTAATGGGTAAGACGGGAGGGATCCCGAGACTTGGTCCAGGCCAGAGCCGCCTCGATGCCGCAGCCGTAGCCGCTTTCATTGCCCATGGACCAGATCAGGATGGAGGGGTGGTTCTTGTCCCGCTCCAGACTGCGCTGGACCCGGTCGACAATGGCCTTGGTAAAGAGCGGCTCGTCGGCGATGCGGCCGTTCCAGTAATCGGGCTCCTTCCAGTCCGGACCATGGTAGAGGGCTTCGATGCCATGGGCCTCCAGGTCGGCCTCGGCGATCAGGTAGAAGCCCAGCTGGTCGTAGAGAGCGTAATACTGGGGGCTGTTGGGGTAATGGGAGGTGCGGATGGCGTTGACGTTGTGCTCCTTCATCAGGGTCAGGTCGCGCATGATCTGCTTCTGGTCGATGGCGAAGCCGGTGCGCGGATCCCCGTCATGGCGGTTGACCCCGTGGATCTTGATGGGGCTGCCGTTGACCTTGACCACCTGGCCGTCCACGCTGATGGTGCGCAGGCCGATGTACTCGGTGACGACCTCATACGAGTCGCCGGAGCCGGTTGAGCTGGCCCTGGTCGACAAGGTCAGCCGGTAGAGTTGGGGATCTTCGGCATTCCAAAGGCGAGGATGGCCAACCTCCATGACAAACTGCGCGGGCTCCTTGCAACCCATCAGCTCGGCCCGGGCCACTTCCACACCATCGGGGTCGGTCAGCAGAGCCTGGACGTCCAGAGCGGCATCGTCCTGGCCCGATACGCCGGTCGGATCCAGATCCAGGGTCACACTGGCATGGCTCATGTCCTCATCAAGGTTGGTGTGGACGAACCAGTCGCGCAGACGGGCCTTGGGGCGACGCAGGATGTAGACATCGCGAAAGATGCCGCTCATGCGGAACTTGTCCTGGTCCTCCAGATAGCTGCCATCGCACCACTTGAGCACCAGGACGGCCAGCTGGTTGTGGCCTCGCTGCAGGTGGTCGGTCACGTCGAATTCGCTGGTGGCATGAGAGACCTGGCTGTAGCCGATCAGATCCCCATTGACCCAGAGATAGAAGCAGGAATCCACCCCCTCGAAATTGAGCAGGGCCCGGGGCGCTGAGGGTTCGGGCTCATAGTCGAAGGCGCGCAGGTAGATGCCGCAGGGATTGTCGGCAGGCACCCTGGGCGGATCGAAGGGGAAGGGGTAGCGCACGTTGGTGTATTGGGGGCTGTCATAGCCCTGGGTCTGCCAGACTCCTGGTACATGGATGGGCTGGTACGCCCCTCGGCCCGCATCCCTGGAAGGGCTGTAGTCGGCTTCGAAGAAAACCGGATCCTCGGCCTCGACGGCGGACTGGACCTCGGCATCCAGCTGGTCGATGCTGGCGTAATAGCGAAAATCCCAGTCCCCATCCAGATCCAGGTACCGGTCGGAGCGCCTGCGCAGATCGCCACGCGTGTCCATGGGGGCGCCGGCTGGCACGCAATAGGCACGGTTAGGCTCGGTCCCCACATGCAGCGTGGCTGGATCCTCATAGTAACGCGGTATGAACATGACTATTCCATCCTCCTCGGTGGCCATGGCAGCAGACGTTTCACAGGCGTGACTGTTTACGCTCACATGCGTCCATGATACCGGGGCCATAGCACAGAATTCCCGCCGGTTGTCACAGGCATCAACGCATCGGACGCGCCGTGCTCTCACGGATGACCAGCTTGGGGGTCAGGATGCGGCGGTTGCCCCCCACATGCTCCCCCCGGAAGATCTTCAGAAGCAGGTTGGCCACCTTGGTGCCGTAGAGCCCGGCATCACGATGGACCGACGTGATGGAGGGATAGGTGCTCTGGCAGATGAAGCTGTCCTCGAAGCTGACCATGGCTGGCAGGCCCATGCAGGCCAATGCAGGAGCAGCGGTCTTCTCATCAGACCCTTGCACTGCCATGGATGCCGTCCTGCTTTCCAGCATCGCTCGCAGACTTGCCGCAGCCATGATCTCGTTCTCGTAGATAAAAGCCGTATATGGATTTTTCCCCGATGACAGACGAACAGTGAGGGCGGCGGCCTTGTCCGGCGTGAAGTCCGTGAACTCCACTTTCGGCTCCCCCAGGTTCTTACGACTGACGAACTCCTTGAAGGAAGAGACACGGGCGCGGCTGTAGTCCAGGTTTTCATCCCCCGACAAGTAGGCGATCCGGGCATGCCCGCGCGAACTCAGATGGTCCATGATCGTCGTCATGGTTCGGGAATCGTCGATGGACAGCGAAGGCAGGTAGTTATCTGAGTCAGGTCCTCCGGCCAGGACTGCGGGCAGACTCAGATTGTGCAGGAGCCGAGGCCTGGGATCATCGGAGAGAAGATCCACCAGCACCACCCCATCGACCCGCTTGCGCCGGGCCCAGTCCCGATAGGTGTCCAGCTCCTCATCCAGAGTGGCGCAGGGGCGGAAGAGCAGGCCATAGCCCGACCGGCTCAAGGAGGCGTGGATGCCGGCCATGAAATGCAGCATGAATCCTTCGGTCTGGAAGGCATCCATGGACCTGGCCGGAGCGAAACCCACTGTCATAGTCTTGGAACTGCCCAGGGCCTGGGCGGCATATGCAGGTTTCCAACCCATTCTGGCCGCCGCTTCGCGAACCCTGCGCTTGGTCTGGATGGAGACTCCGGGCTTGTCATTGATGGCGAAGGAGACCGCTGTCTGGGATATCCCCAGTTCGTTGGCTATGTCCTTGAGATTGACCCTGGCATCGTCCATCTCCTTATGAACAGACGAGTCCGTTCTGGCTTCTGTTTCTCCGCCAGCGGACTCGCCGCCCATACGCCACCTCATATCAACCATCCTCGTCGACGCCCGTGATCCGGCTCGGCCGGCTCATCAAACAAGACTGCCTGCCACACGCTTTAGGCGTATATGAATATCGGCCTTCAACCCTAACTTAGACCCTCATCCGCACAAAACCGTGTTCGACAACACATACGGCTGCCGACAGCCGGGTTTGAAATCAAAGACCTTGTTATCGCTCGCACTCTGGCCTCCGATGGAAGCTAAACCTGATATGGCGGCTAGGTATCCGCGGTCAGGACTTCTCTCGCAGGAGGGAGGGGTCGGATACGGCGTTATAGGAGCTTCCGCCAACAGGTTTGACGGGAATGCACTCGCTGATGCCCCTGTCCTGCAGCCAGCTGCTATCCGCCGCGTGCAGGGATGTGACCAAGGCCGGCCTTGCACCTTGACGACTGAGTTCCATCCATCTGTTGAAGATGGACCCGCCGGGTGCGCAGGCGGATCTGAGCAAGGGATCATCGTGCTCATCCACATCCACGACAAGAGCCGTGGACCTGGGCTGAGAATCCTCCTTGCTGGAGTAATCCTTCGCCGCCTGGGCGAAGGCCCTGCCTATGGGCTTGAGGCGCTTCTCTTGGTCAAACAGACCCAACTGATGCTCAAAGGGAGGGAAATCGCCGAATTGCTGGTCGACGTCATGCGAGCACCACCAGGTGATGCTGAACATATCGCTGCAATCGAGAGCATGTTCCACTGAAGATCTGCAAAAGTCAGCAGACTGCCCTGCGCCCATTACATTGAGCGGGGCACCGATCTCCTGCAGCCAAACCTGCCGATGGGGCTGACTGGCGAAGGCCTTCGACAGCTCCACCAGGTACTCGGCATGCCGCGTGCTCTCCTCGGCCAAGGGGCCGCACTCCTGAGCGGCTCCGTTGAAAACCCAGGAATGAATGCAGGTCATGTCTCCGATGTTGGACGCATACCGCGGAAGAAAAGCGTGGCCGTCTTGATACCAAATCGCATCATTTTCGGAATGCAGGAGCACGCGGCCTTCCTGGGCTGCCCTCTCCTTCAATGGGGTCAGCAGCTGCAGCAGCCAGTCTTCTGCCTCCTTAGAGGTTGAGGGCATTCGACGCGGATGGACACGGTCAGTGAACTGGTTGCATTCGTTCCCTATGGTCAGACCGCGGAAATGCGGCAGATCCGCCAAGGCTTCATAAACCGAAGCGACCAGACGGGCCTGCGCCTGGATTGCGTCCGGATCCGTGAACATATTGGTTTCATGCCATGAGACCAGCCAGGACGGCACGAAATCAAAACTGGACATGTGTCCTTGAATCACATCCGAATAGACATCCAACCCTCGTTCATCCGCCAAGGCGGCCATATGCCTCAGGTCGTCCAGGGCAGCGCCGTTGATCCAGGTTCTGTTGGGCTGGAGCAGCGTCCACAGCGGGAAGATGCGGATATGATCCAACCCAATGGAAGCAATGTCGTCAAGGTCTTTGGCGACAGCATCCCAATCCGGATGCAGCCAGAAATAGAACCAGTTGTGGGAGGGGGTGTAATTGACTCCAAATTTCATGATGATGCTATTCCTTGATGCCGCCCTGTTCCAGACCACGGAAGAAGTAGCGTTGGAAGCAGGCGAAGAAGACCAGGATCGGTATCAGGGAGACCAGGGCCCCCGCTGCTATCAATCTGGGATCCGAAATGAACATACCCTTGAGTCGGTTCATGCCCAGTGTGAGCGTGTAGTTTGACTCGTCGGAGATGACGATCAGGGGCCAGAGGAAGTCATTCCAGGCGCCCACGAAGGCGAAGATGCCGACGACGGTCATGGTGCCTTTGACCTGAGGCACGCAAATCCGGTAGAACCGCTGCCAAAGATTGGCGCCGTCCACCTCGGCCGCCTCCTCAAGCTCGTCCGGGATGCTCTTGAAGGCATTGGTCATGAGCAGAATGTTGACGGCGCCCACCATGCCTGGCAGGGCAACAGCCAAAAGGGTGTTCTGCAGACCGACGCTTCTGACGATCAGGAACTGGGAGATGACCACACCCTCGACGGGGATGACCATGGTGCCCATGAAAATCGTGAAGAGCAGGTTGCGCCCGCGCCACTTGAGCCGGCCCAGTGCATATCCGGCCATGGTCGAGAAGATGACGTTGCCGCCTATGGAAAGAATGGCGACAATCACCGTGTTCAGCATGTACCGGAAGACCGGAACCTGTCTGAAGACGGATATGTAATTATCCCAGGTAGGCGTCTTCGGGATGATATAGGGCGGAACCGCATAGACATTGTCGCCCTTGCCCTTGAAGGAGAGCGAAAGCTCCCAGACGAAGGGCCCCACCAGCAGGATGAAGACCAGTATGAGCACAAGGTACTGGACGACCTTGCCGACTGTGACTTTGGAGTGACCGTTTTTCATGAGTCCTCCCCCCGCTTCTGGATGATCTGCTGCAGAATGAGCATGGCTCCGACCACAACCAGGACAATCAGCGACAGCGCGCTGGCGTAGCCTGTTCTGGCCTGGATGCCCGTGCCCTCCTTCTGGATGAGCATGGACATGGTGATGTCTTCGCCGCCGGGACCAGCCGTGCCGTTGGTGAGCACGTAGATCTCGTTGAACACGCGGAAGGCCGCGATGGTGGACAGCATCATGATCAGCACGATGGTGGATCTCACGCCGGGAATGGTGACATACAGGAATTGCCTTACCGGTCCTGCCCCATCCAGCGAGGCGGCCTCGTACACGGAGGCGTCAATGTTGGCCAGGGCGGTCAGATAGATGACCATGTAGTATCCCAGGCCCAGCCAGATGGTGACGAACATGGATGTGAAGAGTATCAGCCAGCGATCACTGAGGAATGGGATCGGGCTGTGGATGATGTGCAAGGACTCCAGAACCGAGTTGACCAGCCCCTTGGGATCCAACAGGTTGGTCCAGATCATCCCCACCACCACGGCCGACATGACCACGGGAGTGTAGAAGGAGGTTCTGAAGAACCCCATGATCCTGGAGTTCCCCTTGACCAGGTTGGCCAGAATCAGAGGAAGAATCACCATAAAGGGGACCACGCAGACCACGTACAGGGTGGAGTTGAGCAGCGCGGTCCAGAAATAGTCGTCATGCACGATCGCCACGAAGTTCTGGATGCCGATGAACTTGCCCGGTCGCAGCAACGTGGAATCGGTAAAGGCCAGCCGGCAGGTATTCAGCGCTGCGACGATGACGAAGATGAAGACGATGGCAAAGGCCGGGAAGACGAACAGGTAGGGGGCCAGGGTCGTGGTCCAATGGGTCCCCTTGCCGCCTTGAACCCCGGCATGAGGCCCGCCGTGCCGGCCGAGGGCAGAATCCTTCGGCCGGATGGCGGAAGAGTCAACGCGGCTCATAGTCACTGCAGCTTCTCGTTGGCGTACTTGACGGCCTTGTCCAAGGACTCCTTAGCGGTCTGCTTGCCTTGCAGAGCCAGAGCGGCCTGCTGCTGCAGGTAGTCCTTGCCATTGGCATCGGTGAACTCGGCAGGACGGCTTGAGTACCCGGTCTTTACGGAGTTCAGAGTGACCTTCAGCGCCTTGCCCTGAACATCACTGGTGTCGATGTTGGCATAGTAGGGATCATCAAGACCGCCCTTGCTGGAGGGGAAGGTGTTGGACTTCTTGGCGAATGCCAGCTGGTTCTTGGCATTGGTCACATACTGGACGAAGTCGAGGGCGAGCGTCTTGTTCTTGGTCTGGGCGTTGACAGCCAGCATCTCATAGGCCAGGCTGGCGGACTTGCCCTCATCGCTGATCTTGGTACCCACAGCCAGATGCTTGTAGAGGTCAGGAGAGTTCTGCTTGAAGTCCGCCGCCGAGTAGGCGCTGCCGCCCATGGCCACGATGGAGCCCTTCTGGAAGAACTCGCCCTGCTGAGACCACTGCGCGCTCAGGGCCTCCGGCGGAATTCCCTTCTTGTTGAACAGGTCGACGAAGCGCTGCAGGTGCTTGACGGCCTTGGGTGAATTGAAGATGTACTTGGTGTGGTCCTTGTTCATGATGGGAATGCCAGCCGAAGCATAGTCATCGACGGCACCGCCCAGCATGGTGGACATGTAGGCCCCGCAGCCGCTCTTGACCATGGTGTCCGCCTGAGAGAAGTAGTCATCCCAGGTCACAGGCAGCTTATTGGGATCCAGCCCGCACTTCTGCATGAGCTCGGTGTTGTAATAGGTCGGTCCATCGTTGACATACCAGGGGAAGCCGTAAGCACCCTCCTCGATGTCCTTGCCCTTGAAAGTCACCGCGTCCCAGGCATTCTTGTAATAGTTGTTTTGAGCCTTGGGAGCTTCCTTGCTGATGTTCATCAGTGCCCCGGCCTTGGCCAGGCCGTACATCAGGGAGGGGCCGGCATCGATGATGTCGGGCAGGGAATTGGCTGCAGCGTCGGCGGACAGCTTCTGCTCATAGTTGTCCGAGGGCTGATCGATCCACTTGATGGTGGTGCCGGGATGTGACTTCTCGTAGGCCGAAATCAGGTTTTTGAAGTACGGCGTGTACTTGTCGTTCTTCAGGTTCCAAGTCTGGAAGGAGATCTCGCCTGACGGCTTGCCATCCTTCGATCCGCCTGAACTGCTGTTGCTTCCACCGCACGCCGCCAAGGAACCCGCCATGGCAGTCGCGCAGATCAGTACTACTACCTTCTTCAGTGCTCTCATCGGAGCTTCCTTTCTTTTTTTACTACTCACTTCTTTGTGGAGCTTCCGGTCGGCCCAAATAGACGAACGAACCGGCCGGACAGACACCCATGGCCAGGCGGTTCAGCGCCTGGAGAGTCTCAAGGTGGTGAATTGGAAGGGAACCAGATCCAAGAAGGCCCCGTCGGCTTGCGCCCCCTGTTCGGAGCACAGGCCTGGCCGCACACCCTCGGGCACAGGACCATCCTCCAGGGAGTTGGTCTCTTTCACGGTCGCCCCCTGCAGGACGGACCCTGTGTGCAGCCTGGCCTTGGAAGGCGAAGAATCCGGGTTGTAAACCCTGACAATCACATCGCCGCTGTCGTCATCAGCCGTCTTGATCCAGTCGATGACGGTGGTACCCTGAATATCCTCGACACCAGCCAGCGGCTCAACGGCAGGCAGTCCATGGTGGAAGACCGGAGCGTTGAGGGCATAGGCTGCTTGCAGAATGTCAGCCTGGGTGTCCCCAGGGACGATGGACCAGGCAAAGCTGTGCTTGCCCCTGTCGGTATGCGGATCGGGAAAGACCGGAGCGGAAAGGAGGGTCAGTCTGACCAAGGTACCTGCCTCTTTGCCGGCCTTCTCGTCGTAGTGGATCGGTGTGGTGTCGCCGCCGTATGTCGAAGCGTTGACCACGCCGACGGCAAGGTCGTCGTCGCTGATTCTGACGAATCGGTGCGTGCAGCTCTCGAACTGAGCCTCTTCAGCAGCGTTGTTCTTCTGGATTGGCCTATCGATGAAGCCGTATTGGCACTCGAATTGCGCGTACCTGGCCTGAACAGCGACGGGAATGTCCACCTTGAGCAGCTGCTCGTCCTGATGCCAATCCACGTCAGCAACGAAATCCAACTGCCTGCCGCCGGGAGTCAGCCCGATCGTGGTCACGATAGTGGTTTCACCATGCCGACGCGATACCCGCACGCCGGAATCCAAGGCCTCCATGGTGACTGGGTCGTCGACCGGAGAAGCGGTCAACAGGGCATCACGCTCCAGATCCCAGGCATCCCACATATAGGGCTCGTCCTTGAAGAGCTCGTATCCGCCCACCGAGGAGCCTCGCGGGACCAGATCCCTGCCAGAGGTCCTGTCAAGAATGGAATGGACCTCGCCATCCGAGCCGACGACGGCATGGATAAGACCATTATCCATGACGAATCCGTCGCCCTCTTGACTGACTTGGACAGGCCGGATGCCCTCTGGGCCTTCCTGGGCCTGGACTGGTCCAACAGCCTCCCAAGCCTTCTGGCCCCTGCCGTCCATGGGCACCAGCCGAGCATCGGATATCATGGGAGCCTGCGGTTGGGCGGAAGCTATGACGCGGGCAGCCTCATCGCCGATCTGCTCCAGACGGGCGATGTCCCTGCGGTAGTCCTCCCTGGCCAGTCTGTGTACCCAGGAGATGGCGGACCCTGGAAGAATGTCATGGAACTGGTTGAGCAGCAGCGTGCGCCAGATTTGGTCCAGCTCCTGACGGGGGTAGGCGTATGAGTCATCGACTAGCCCAGCGTAAGCGCACAGGTATTCGACCGTGCGCAGCATGGCCTCCTCTTGACGGCACCCCCGCTTCATATCCTGCTGGGAGGTCAGGGTCTTACGGTGCAGCTCCAGGTAGAGCTCGCCCTTCCAGACCGGCATTTCGGAACCGGCCTCCGCGCGGATCTCTTCCTCGGACTGGCGGAAGAAGTCTGCAGGAGCCTGATACCGCACCTTGGCCGATCCCTCCACGTCATGCAGGCGCTCATAGCGTCCCAGCATCTCCCTGGTGGTGCCGCCGCCGCCATCGCCATAGCCGAACAGCACCAAGGCCCTGGTCGAGATGTCCTTGTCCTGGTAGTTCTCCTGGGAGTGGTTGAGCTCACGGGCCGTCATGCTGGAGGCATAGGTATCCATGGGAGGGAAATGCGTGAAGATGGCCGTGCCGTCGATGCCCTGCCAGTCAAAGGTATGATGCGGGAATTTGGTCGTATCATTCCAGGAGATCTTCTGCGAAAGGAAGGATGTCATTCCTGCACGGCGGGCAATCTGCGGGAACTGGCCCGTATAGCCGAAGCTGTCCGGCTCCCAGACCACGGTCGTATCCACCCCCAGATGCTCGCGGTAATACCGCTTGCCATAGGTGAACTGACGGGTCAACGACTCTCCCGAGGGAAGCATGCCGTCAGACTCCACCCACATCCCTCCGACGGGGATGAACCTGCCTTCTTGGATACGTTGCTTGACGCGGGCGAAGAGATCGGGATGATCCTCCTCCAGCCATGCATACTGTTGGGGCGAGCTCATGGCGTAGATGAATTGAGGATCACGCTCCATCAGCGCAAGCATGTTCGAAACAGTCCGCGCCACCTTGCGTCTGGTCTCCCGCTTGGGCCAGAGCCAGGCGGAGTCAATATGGGAATGCCCTACTGCCGCATGATCCAGGGCACTTGGGGTCGCAGGCACTGCAAGCACACCAGCCAAGGCCTGTCGAGCCGGTCCCAGTGTGGCCAGGTCACGCTCATCATAAATATTCAGCGAACGCTGCAGGGCTTTGCCCAAACGCCAGTACCGCGGCTGGCTCTGGTCGCACTCGCGGATCAGCTGGGCAGTGACCTCAAGATCCATGTAGTAGTTCCATGCCTCATGGTCAAAATGGCAGACATCCATCTGCTTGAGGACATTGGGCTCATCGGCACGACCGGTCGTTCCCTCCCCCAGCTGCGTCTCCACGAATGCGGGGGTGCCGAGCAGGAGCGGATTGCAGGCCGCCTCCAGATAGATAGTAAAGGTTCCGTCAGGGTTGATGACCGAAGCCTCGTTACGGGTCGGATTCCCGTCCAGGTCGGTGCCGTCGAGCGGAATCCACCGGTTGCGGGGATTGACCGCCTTGATGATCGATCCATCGCTCCTGTAGGCCTGGGCTTCAAAATGACCGCCGGGCGCATCGGGATGCCAGCCCAAGTCGACCACCAGCTCGATCGGGGCCCTGGTCGCCCAGTCGGCATCAACGCGGCCGGTCACCTCCATCCAGGTGGTCCCCCAGGTTGTGCCCCAAGTATCCCCTAGGGAGAGAGGCTGGAAATCCACGTTCTTGCTCTGTACTTTCCCGAAGAACTCCGATGATGGTATCGGTTCTCCAGAAATGACGAAAGAGCGGACTTGGACCTGGCCCATAGGCCGCTCGATCTTCGGTAGCACGCGTTGACGCATGACACGGTCGCACTTGTCAAGCACGCGTTCTATCTTCAGCTGCATCCTCACAACCTCCTCGTAGGTCCGCTTCGCAACTCTACTAAAGCGGTTTAGTTTAATTATACCCCTTTGCATCCAGGCGATACGCTCGGACAATACTGGCGTGTCTAGCCTGCCAAACATGTCTGCGCTGGTCAGGGCATAAAAAAGCCCCGCGGGCTTTCGCTCGCGGAGCTAGGAGACGACAGCCGTCTAAAGCTCAGGCCTGGGCCAGAGCCTCGACGATGTAGTTGTTGATGGTGGCCTTGACGACCTCAAGATGGTCGGACTTGTCGGCGGCGATCAGTTCGGCCTGCGGCTTGTCAAGGCTGTACTCCTCCAAGGAGGCCAGCGTGGCCGTGCCGTCCTTCACCGTCGAACCGATGCCGGATTCGAAGGAGGAGTAGCGCTCCTGCTGCAGCTGCTCGATGTAGCCGTCCTCGTGCATCTTGGCCGCGACCAGCAGGCCGGCGGCGTAGGTGTCCATGCCCACGATGTGGGTCCTGAAGAGGTCCTCAGGCAGGAAGGAGGAGCGACGAGGCTTGGCGTCGAAGTTCAGGCCTCCACGGGGCCCGATGCTCCCATTGGCCAGCACCTCCCACATGACGGCGGTGGCATCGTAGAGGTCCGAGGGGAACTCGTCCATGTCCCAGCCGATCAGCTTGTCGCCTTGGTTGGCATCCAAGGATCCCAGGAATCCAGCCTCGCGGGCCACGCGGACCTCATGCTGATAGGTGTGCATGGCCAGGTTGGCGTGGTTGCCCTCGATGTTGAGCTTGAAGTTATCCTGCAGGTCGTAGGTGCGCAGGAAGTTGATGGTGGTAGCCGCGTCGTAATCGTACTGGTGGAGCGTGGGCTCCTTGGGCTTGGGCTCGATCAGGAACTGCGCGTCGAAGCCGATCTCCTTGGCGTAGTCCACGCACATGTGGAAGAGGGCGGCCATATGGTCCTGCTCCTCCTTCATCCGGGTGTTCCAGAGGGATTCGTAGCCTTCACGGCCGCCCCAGAAGACGTAGTTCTCGGCACCGAGTCGCTTGCCGATCTCCAGGCTGTGCTTGAGCTGGCCAGCCGAATACGCATAGATGTCAGCGAAGGGCGAGGTGCCGGCGCCGGCCTCGAAACGAGGATTGGTGAAGAGCGACGAGGTGTTCCAAAGCAGCTTGACGCCCGTGTCCTTCATGGCGGCCTCGATGCGGTCAACCACCTTGTCAAGATTGGCATCGCTCTCGCGCAGGGTGTCGCCCTCGGGAGCCAGGTCACGGTCGTGGAAGCAGAAGAAATCGACCCCCAGCTTGGTGAAGAGCTCGAAGGCGTAGTCCACCTTGGCCAGCGCCTGATCCATGGGATCGGTGTAGCGGTAGTAGGGCCTCTGCGCAGTGGGATCGCCAAAGGGATCCACCAGGCCCTGGTTGAAGGTGTGCCACCAGGCCACAGCGAAGCGCAGCCAGTCCTTCATAGGCTTACCGGCCACCACCTTGTTCTTGTCGTAGTAACGGAAGCCCAGGCCCTCCTTGACACCCTGGCGACCCACGTATTCGATCTTGTCAACGTCCCACAGACCCATAATGCTCCTTTGCCTAATGCATTTGCCTTTACAGCGTTCACAGGGGAGGAAACCAGTTCCTGCCTCCTGAACAATAAGAGTAGAGGGCTGGATCGATTTTGTCAATTCGTTGAATTATATAGACGGCGACCCTGCCTGCTCACGGATAGGAATGCGCAGGGAAACCCTCTGACGACCGTCGGAGACCCTGATCTCAAGCAGCATAGGTCCGCCTGAACCGTCTGAACCTGCTGACCGATTCGCCTGCACCACTGCCAAGGCTTGGCCGTAATAGGTGCGCGTGTGCCCGGTCAAAAACCCTTCGGGATTGTATGGGGCGGCACACCCAAAGGCCAGCAGTCGGCCACCCTGCACGCGGGCAGTCAAATCCCCCGATACCGTGGGTTTGTCAATGCCCTGCTGGTCGGTATACCTTGCCCTCACAAAGCACAACCCTCCCGGGCGGACGGAGTCCCGATCGGCTGCCAGCCTGACCGTGGTCTGAGGCGCGGCTGACCGCAACCGACTCCGTCCAATCAGCCCGCCCGAGCTGTCGTAGGCCAAGGCCTCCAGCAGGCCGTGTTCATAAGGACAGGAGAAACGGAAGCGAGTACTACCCCGCCAACGCGAACGGCCAAGGCAACGGCCATTCAGCATCAGCACGACCTCATGAGCCCGGGCGTAGACCTCAACCTGGGCGGTCCTGCCCTCGCAGCCGTCCCAAGACCATGAGTCAAGAGCATCAGTCATCTTCCAGGCGCTGGGAGAATGCCTCTCCCCCGAGTGATTGACGGGCCGCACAGCCAGATAGGGCCCTGTCTCGCCTCCTAACGCCACCCGTGTGTACAAGGCCTCGCCCAGCGGCCTGCCTGTCAGATCCAGACGGCCGGAACCAGCGGTCAACCAACCCAGCCCACTGAACCGTGGAGCTTCCTGTCGATACTCCCAAGCGCCCACGCCGACTTCGCCCAGATAATCCATACCAGCCCAGACGAAGTCTCCGATCAGGCGCGGGCAACGGGAGGCCAGACGCATGAACTCGTCGGCATCGCTGCAGAAGGTCTCCGTCCCCAGGATGAGCCGATGGGGGTATCTGCGGAGGTCTTGAAGGTATCGTTTGATTCCATAGTTGTATCCGGCCACGTCCATAAGTGCGAAGGCATCACGGGTCAGGTGGTCGCAGGATGGCAGGGTGGCACCTCTCTTCATAAAGTCCGCTCCCATGATTCCGGCCATCTCATTGAAGAATCGGCTCCCTACAGATCCATGGCGCATAATCGAAGGCGACACGCTGCTCTTTCGCCCATCGTGCGCCGCCTGCTTGGCCTCTTTTTTGCTCGAATACACCCCGAGCCCAATCGAACTCAGGAAGTTGAAGAAGATGTTGACCCCGCAGGTAACCGGACGACTCGCATCCTGACCGTGGAGGAAGTCGACCATGCGCCTGGTCAGTTCCACCCCCTTGGACTGGGCGGTTTCGCTGACCTCGTTGCCAATGGAGTACATGATGACCGAGGGATGGTTGAAATCCTTGGCAACCATATCAGCCAGATCACTGCGCCACCATTTCGGGAGGTATTGCGCATAGTCGTGGATGGTCTTGTGGATGTACCATTGGTCGGCATATTCATCCAGGATCAGCATACCCAGACGGTCGCAAGCCGCCAGAAGACTTTTCGAACAGGGGTTGTGGGCGCTGCGGATGGCGTTGTAGCCATTACGTTTCAGCAGTTTCACCTTCCGCTCCTCGGCCTCGGGCCAGGCGCAGGCGCCAAGGATCCCGTTGTCATGGTGAACGCAGGCACCCTTGAGAATCCTGCGGACACCGTTGATGAGCAGCCCCTGATCCCCCCAGGCCACCGTTCGTATGCCGAATATCGCCTGAGCCTGGTCATGGCAGCCCGAGGAGGAGACGAAGAGCGCCTGGCATTCATATAGCGTCGGGCTTTCCGGACTCCATGGCTGGGCGCCAGGAAGGTCGATATCGACCTGGGCTCTGCCATCGGTATCCACGGGGACTGCGACATCTGCCAGGGGCCCCGTTTCATCCTTGTCGTTGCGCATAATGCGAACCTGCGCGGTCCCGCCTGATGATGCCCGCAATGAGACCCGGATGACGCAGGGATTGACCCCAAGCGTAGAGACTCTGATGCCGTCCGGGTACAGATACTGCGGGCCAGCACTCCAGAGCGTGACGGGCCGGTAGATGCCTGCTCCGGAATACCAACGCGAATTGGGCTGCTGAGCGTTGCGGGCGACAACACGGACCACGCCCGGTTCCCCCGGTCGGATTTTCCCACTCAGGTCGACAAAGAACCCCGTGTATCCATAAGGGTGAAAGCTCAGGCGGCGGCCATCCAGCCAGACCTCGCTGTGTTGGTAAACGCCCTCGAACTCCAGAATCATCGAATCGTGCTGCCTAAGACCGTCAGCACGTAACTTCTTGCAGTATTCGTAATCGCGCCCTACAAACCATCCGCTGTTAGCCTCGCTCGGGGCATCGGCCCTTCTGGGTTCTGCCAGCATGGCATCGTGGGGTAGCTCAACAGGCTTCCAGGGTTCTTTTGACTCATGCAAATGTCGATAATGCCAACCCTGGTTCCAATCCGTTGCCTGCATACAACTCCTCCGCCAGCGTTCATGATCACCAGTGCATAGCCGACCTAATCAACATTGATGGATAGAAGACCAGACTACTCCCGCCTGGATGGTTCGACCTTGGCTACCAGCCGAAACCCCGCCCCTTGAGCAGACAAGTTCGACGGCTGCAGATGGCAATCCTCTCCTTGGCAACTTAAACAGTTTTGAACAGATGGAAAGGTTTGCGAGCAGATACTAAACAGTGTTAATATATAAACGCTGTTAATAAAGTTCGCGAAGATCGCGTGATGGTACCACTCAAGGAGGAGGTCGATATGCGCCGCAGCAGCACCTATGCCAGCACGCCGAAGGCCATCTCCGAGCTCAACCAGTCACGCATCGTCCAGTACCTGCACCAGCAAGGCACCAGTTCGCGAGCCCAAATGGCCCGGGACCTCGATCTGACACCGGCAGCCGTAGGCAAGCTGGTGGCCCGCCTGATGGATCTGGGCCTGATCAGCGAGACCGGCAGCATGGACTCAGAGGGCGGCCGTCGATCCATCGGCCTGGCCCTGAACGCCGACCGATACCAGGTCATCGGAGTCAAGTTCGCCCGCAGCCTGGTCAGCATCGGGCTGTTCGACATCAGCGGTCGCCTGCTGGACTCGGAGGAGCTGCCCCCCGTCGACCCCGGCAACATCCCAGGTGCCGTAGCCGATGTCCGAACCCGAGTGGCAGGACGACTTGAGACGAACCCCGCCATCGTGGCTGTAGGCATGGCCGTGCCGGGCCCTTATCTGCGCGAGAGTGGACGCATCGCCCTGGTCACCAGCATGCCCGGCTGGCGCAGCGTGGACTTTATCCACGAATTCGGTCAGGCCTTCCGCGTACCCACCTTCATAGAGCAGGACGCTCGGGCCGGGGCACTGGCCCAGAGCCTGTTCGACCCCCGCGTGAGTGCATCCAGCATGGCCTACTTCCTCGTGGGCGAAGGCGTAGGGCTGGGAGTCATAGACAGGGGCGCCCTGGTGGACGGAAGCCAGGGAGCGGCCACCGAGATCGGCCACGTCAGCATCGATCTGAACGGCCTGCCCTGCGAGTGCGGCAACCGTGGCTGCCTGGAATGCTACTGCTCGGCTGTAGCCATCCACCGCCGCATGTGTCAGCCGGATGTGCGGAATCACTTCCCCGGAGTCGAGGCCATGACCCACGCCAAGGCATGTGCGAGCCTGTTCGACCGGGCTCGTTCTGGTCAACAGGCCGCCCAAACTCTGGTGGATCAGATAGCCGACTACGTGGGCTATGGCTGCGTGACCATCGTCAACGCCTACAACCCCGCCCAGATTGTCATCGGAGACATGGTGGCCGCTGCCGGAAACCGCTTGCTGGAACGGGTTCGGTCCATAGTCTCCCAGCGCGCCCTGCCCGGCCTGCGCGAGCACACGCAAATCCTGCTTTCCCGCCTTCCAATCGACGCCACGCTGACCGGCGCTGCGGCAGTGGCGGCCAACCAATTTTTGGAGCACCCGGCCAGCATGGGCCGTACAGCTGTGAAATCAACAAGCACAAGGCGGGCGCATCACCCGTCATCAGGAAAGGAACACCATGACCAGTAAACCCATGGTCCTCAGCATCGGCGAGATCCTCTGGGATGTCCTGCCTACAGGCAAGCGGGCCGGTGGTGCACCGGTCAACTTCAGCTACCATGCTGCCAAGAACGGAGCGGAAGGCTATGCCATCAGCGCCGTAGGACGGGACGACCTGGGCCGGGAGCTTGAGGAGGCTGTTCACCAGGCTGGCGTCGATGCCGTGCTGCAGCACAACGACCATCCCACCAGCACCGTCGAGGTTCAGCTGACCGAGGGCATCCCCCAGTACGTCTTCAAGCCCGATGTGGCCTGGGATCATCTGGAGTACACGGATGACCTGGCCGGACTGGCCAGCAAGGCCGATGCCGTCTGCTATGGCACGCTGAGCATGCGCAACAGCAAGTCGCGTGAGACCTGCCTGCAGGTGCTGCGCCACACCAAGAGCCATGCCATGCGCTTCTTCGACATCAACCTGCGTGGCACCTTCTACAGCAAGGACCTGATCCAGGAGCTGCTGGACATGGCCACGGTCTTCAAGCTCAACGACGAGGAGCTGGCCACCCTGCGCGACATGTTCCACGTTCCCGGAGCCACCGACGACGAGCTCTGCCGCTGGTTCATGGACCAGTGGCACCTGGACACCATCGTGCTGACCGCCGGCAGCGACTACAGCACAATCTATCTGGCGGACGGCCAGTCCTCACACCTGCCCACGCCTGAGATCACCGTAGCCGACACGGTCGGGGCCGGCGATGCCTTCTCCGGCACCTTCGCCATCAACCGTCTGCTGGGGGCCTCCCTGACCCAGGCCCACCGGGCTGCCGTCAACACCGCCGCCTTCGTCTGCACCCAGCAGGGCGCCTGGCCCGAATATCCCGAGCATATCCCCGACTATCTGGGCCAGCAGGGTCAGTGATCCCTCGCTTTTAAACGTGATTTGGTCCCGCCCTGTCGAGCTGTCTATAGCCGACTAGACGGGACCAAACATATATCTACGGAATCGGGATTTACCAGATGCCGATGAGCCGCCACCAGCCCAGACCCACGGTCAGGAAGATGGCCACGGTCACCAGTCCGCAGATCAGGCCGATCCGCAGGAACTCAGAGGTCTTGACGTATCCGGCACCGTAAATCAAGGCCGCCGGTCCGGAGGCGTAATGGGTCATGGCGCCAATCAGACCGCTGGCGCATCCCAGCATCAGCGCTGCAGGCATGGCGGGGACCCCGGCGGCCACGGCCACGCTGACGAAGAGCGTGTAGATGGCCGCCACCTGAGCCAGCTCGGAAGCGAACATGTAGTGGATGAGGAAGTAGAAGACCGTCAGAATGACCAGAACCAGCACCCAGGGCAGGCCCTTGACCAGTCCGGCAATGATCTCCCCCGCCCAGGTGGTGACACCCAGGGTGTTCAGCGGTTCCGCCATGCCTACCAGGACGCCGAAGAAGATCAACGTGGACCAGGCGGACTTGTTAGCCACCATATCCTGCCAGGTGATGATCTTGGTGCACAACAGCACGGCCACGCCCAGGAAGGCCACGGTGGTGGAGTTGATATGGATCACCGAACCGGTCGCCCAGAGGACCAGCATGACCAGGAAGGTCACGGTCATGATCCACTCGTGCATGCTCAGCGGACCCATTCCCTTGAGCTCGTCCTTGGCATCCTCCTGAGCCTGAGGAACGTTCTTCAGAGTTGGCGGGAAGATGCGGTAGATCAGGGCGGGGATGATGATCAGGCAGATCAGGCCGGGCACAATACCAGCCAGGGCCCAGGTACCCCATCCGATGTCCACATGGAACTTCTGGGCCAGCTGTCCTACGACCGGGCCGGCCGCCATAGCCGTCAGGAACATGGCCGAAGTGATGGCGTTGACGTTGTTGGCCGTGATCGCCAGGTAGGCGCCGATGCGCCGCCGGGACTCGTCAGTGTCCGGCTTTGAACCCTGCACGTCGCTGATGGAGGTGATGATCGGGAATAGAATGCCGCCCAGACGAGCCGTGTTTGACGGGGTGGCCGGAGCCAGGACCAGGTCGGCGGCCGAGAGTCCGTATGCTGTGCCCAGGCTGGACTTGCCTAATCGAGACAGAAAGACCAGGGCAATCCTGCGGCCCAGCCCGGTAGAGACAAAGCCCTGGGCGATGAAGAAGGCCGCCACGATCAGCCAGATGGATGCGCTGCCCAGTCCGTTGAAAGCCGCCTTCTTGGGATCCAGGGCACCGGTCAGCATCCCCACGGTCATGCCGATGATGGCCACTGCTGAGGTGGGCAGAGGCTGCAGAATCAGCCCTAGGATGGTGCCTACGAAGACTCCCAGCATGTGCATGCCCTGGGCGGTCAGCCCCTTGGGAGGCGGAATCAGGAAGATGACCAACCCTACCGCTACACAGATCAGAGCCTTGACCAGCTGGCTCGTATTGAAAGGCTGGCTGGCCTCTGCCTGGGGGTCTCCCCTGCCCTCACGTGTTCGTACTGTTTCACCCATCATTGCTCCTTCGCTCATGATCCGGCGTATGACCGCCTGGAAACCACCGACCTCTTCGTCGGCTTGCTCATGTGGACTTATGCTATGCGGCAGGCGGCAGGGGAGACAAATAAGCATTCCCTATATGAAGGAGCGCCATACCTGGCGGCCGTCCATGACCTCCAAGGCCCGTCAAAGAGCGGCAAAAGTGGCTTAAGCGCATATAGATTCTGCTTATTTGCCGGTGTGTCCAAGGCTTTTCTAGGCTGATTGCAGAGGTCCGGCAACGCGGCCGGCCCCGATCGTGAAGGACAAGTGAGACCATGACAGGATTCGATACCATCAACGATTCCTATGCCAACCGGGGACTGGGATTCGACTATGAGCAACGGCGCGAGCTAAAACTGGACGGGCTGCTGCCTGCTGCCGTACAGGATGACGAACAGCGCGAGCGCATCGTCTACCGCCGCTTCCTGGCCCAGCCCACCGATCTGGACAAGCGGCTCTATCTGATGAGCATCTGCCGCACCGACCGTCGGCTTTTCTACAGGAGCATGGACAAGCACCTGACCGAGTACATGCCCATCGTCTACGCCCCCACCGTGGCCCAGTCCATCCAACGCTACGACGAGTTCTATTCGGGCAGCGATGTGGCCTACATCTCCATCGATCATCCTGAGGGGATCGGCGATGCCCTGGACCAGTACGCCGGTGATCGGCCCATTGACCTGGTGGTCTGCACCGACGCAGAAGGCATTCTTGGCATCGGCGACTGGGGCGCTCAGGGCGCTGAGATCCTGACAGGCAAGCTGGCGGTTTACACCGCTGCTGCCGGCATTGACCCTTCGCGCGTTCTGCCGGTGATGGTAGATGTGGGCACCAACCGCCAAGCCCTGCTGGACAATCCCGACTACGTGGGCAACCACTTCGCCAGGGTCAGAGGCCAGCGCTACGACGACTTCATCGATGACTTCGTCCAACAGGTCCTCCAGCGCTATCCGGAGGCCCTGATCCACTGGGAGGACTTCGGCAGGCCCGAGGCCGCGCCCGTCCTCAAGCGCTATCAGGATCGGATCCTGACCCTGAATGACGACATCCAGGGCACTGGCGTGACCGTCCTGGCCGCACTGATCGCCGCCAGAAAAATCGCCGGAACCGACCCCAAGGACACCAGGATCATGGTCTTCGGCGCAGGGACCGCCGGCGTGGGCATCGCCGACCAGATCGTGGACGACCTGATCATCCGCCAAGGCATGGATACCGAGACCGCGCGCAGCAGGGTCCTGCTCTTCGACCGTCAGGGTCTGATCGAGCAGGGCCAGGATGATCTGACCGAGGGCCAAACCCGTTATGCACGCAAGCCAAATGAGTTCGCTTCGGTCACCGACAAGACTTCGCTGGCAGAGGTTGTCGACGCCTTCCAACCCACGGTGCTCATCGGCACCTCGACCAAGCCTGGAGCCTTTGACCAGAACGTTGTGGAGGCCATGGCCAAGCATGTGGAACGGCCGCTGCTCTGCCCCATCTCCAACCCCACGGAACTGGCCGAGGCCAAGGCCGCCGACGTGATCGCCTGGACCCATGGCCGCGGTTTCGTCATCACCGGCACTCCCTCAAAGCCTGTTGACTACCAGGGCGTCACCTATTCCATCGGACAGGGCAACAACGCCCTCATGTATCCCGGCATCTGCTTCGGGGCCATCGTCGCCAAGGCACGGCTGGTCACCAAGGGAATGTTGTTGGCCGCAGCCTATGCCATCTCCGACATGATCGATGTGGACAAGCCAGGAACCGCCGTGCTGCCTCCGGTGGCCGACCTCAAGGAGATCTCGCGCAGGGTCGCCACTGCTGTGGCTGCACAGGCAGTCCAAGAAGGCCTGAACCGGGAACCGATCGAGGACGTGGACGCCGCCGTGGCCAAGGCCCAGTGGCACTACGACGCCTGAGCGAAACCGGCACCTTCGCTTCTTGCGATGTTGAGATTGGGGTCCGACCGTCACGGTTCATCACCTATGATCGCGGCGACCGGACCCCAATCATGAGTCAGGCCCTGTCAATATCCTCAAGGGTCAATCTTCTTAAGTCCGGCTGACGATGATAGTCTGATGATAAGTAGTCTTTCGCCAAAGTTGACGGATAAGCAATAATAATCTGAGCAACAATCAAAGGAAGCGGCTCATGACCTATATGGATAATGTCCGCGACCTCGAGCTGCTTACCATGCTGGCCCGGTACGGCAGTTTCACCGATGTCGCGTTGGAGGCGGGCATCTCTCAGCCTGCGGTCTCGCAGGCCATCAGAAGACTGGAAAAGCGCCTAGGAACCAGGCTGGTCCAAAGGCAACGCTTCGGAGCAGGTGATGGCACACAGCTCACCCAAGCAGGAAGAACAGTGGTAGATCATATCGGCCAGGCCCTGGATCTGATCAACTCCTTGCCCGAGGCTTTGGCTGCACGGACCGGTATTCGACGGCGCACCATCGGCCTGCCGCCCATCATCTCATCGCTACTGAGCTCCGGACAAGAACAGCAGAAGCAGTCCGAACCAGACAAGAACACGACCATAGAAAGCATAGGATCCCAAAAGCTCCTGGGCCAGATAGAGGCCCACCGCGTGGACTATGGGGCTGTTGCCAGCGTGGACGAATCGCTGAGCGTGGATGGCGTTGAAACGACCAAGCTGGCCTCCTACCCTTTCGGCATGGTCTGCACCCAGTCCATGGTCGAACGATTGGGTACGGCAGGAATGACCAGTCTGCACCCCGAGGATCTGGCCATGCTTCCCGGGGACGTCCCCTTCGCCACCCTCAACCGCGATTTCGTCCATGCCCAGGCCGCTGAACGGCTGATTCACCTGTCTGAACCTGTCAGCCACCTGATCGAGGTCTCCGACGTGGAAACACTGAAAATGGTGACTACATCCAGCCTGGTCTGCAGCCTGATCACCTCAGCTGGCGTACACCCTGGCGATGGTCTGCGCTTCATCCCCTTTGCCGGTGATGACATGCCCCGCTTCAATATCTACCTCTTTAACGACACGAAGCGCGAGGCCTTTCACGAGGACGTGGAGGAGGTGCACGCCTTCAGCGACTACGCCACCAGCCGACTGGGCTCTGTGGCTTGACCAAAATGCAAGTCAATGCCCAGGGAGAAGCGGGAATATCCGCAGCGTCCATCTGTTGTATACTGACGAAGCTGGTCCGTAATGGCACCGGCAGAGCTTGATAATTCAAGATTGGGGCTGATCGGTTTCGACGGTGACCTGTTCGTCGCAGGGAAGCGTGCCGAGAACGCGGGGGTCCGCTCGTTAATGTCCTCCCGCAAACAACAAGTGCTAAATCTAACCGCACTGAGTTCGCTCTCGCTGCCTGAGCTTCGCGCCAGGATTAACCAGTGAGCAGCTGCTCCGTTCACTCCCCTTCGCCTTCGGGGGGATGCTGAGCGTCATTAAGAAGACTTGCCTGAACTGCCGCGCCACAGGGCGGTTCGGGGACTTTTACTGCGGCTATGCCCGCCACCAGTTGTCTGCGACACAGGTGGGGGCAGACAGATAGCCACAAAGGCCAGCAGACTACGCACGTAGAAGACTGAGGGTGCGGTCACCGGACCGGGGTTCAATTCCCCGCAGCTCCACAAAACAAGGGCTGGCCGAGGCAACTTGGCCGGCCCTTTTCATACTGCCTTTACGGTTCAAGAATCCATCTCCCCGCATTTTTTAGTGCGTCACATTGTCAAAAACCTTATTCATGAATCTCAAGTCATGCTCGTTTCTTCACTCGCGGAGTTAAAATAACTCCAATACAACTCCATTCGGAGCAATAATGATATAATTCTGGAACTAGAAAGACCAACAGAGCAATCGAAACGAGTGAAAACAATGAAAGAGACAGCGAGAATTCAAATTCGCACCAGTGAGGATATGAAGCGTCGGGCCTCACAGCTTTTCGAAGATCTAGGCCTTGATCTCGGCACAGCAATAAATATGTTTCTTTCTCAGTCTTTGCGCGAAGGGGGACTTCCATTTCGCTCCCAACTTTCCAATTTTGACAGGGAAATGGAGGAAGCTCAAGCTTCACCGGTCACTCACGTGGGTGATGTAGAGGATATGAAAGACATCATCCATCATGTATGAGTTTGCATATACGCAAAAATTCCTGCGTGATGTCAAGAAAATCAAGAAGAAGCATTTCGACTTAAGCAGGCTCGATCAAGTGCTCGACGACTTGGCTGACTACAATTCAGCACTGCTTAAACGCAAATACCGAAATCACCAGCTGAAAGGACGCTGGTCCAAATACGAGGAGCTGCATGTCGACGCAGACTGGCTCCTGGTGTACAAGCGCGATAAAAATCGAATGATTCTCACTTTGATGACCACTGGCAGCCATGACCAAACACTGTGACATAAGTGAAAGTCTGAGTAATCGAGCCTTGTTCCGACTGACACGAATCACTGTACTCAATACACAAATTTGACCGCCAACTGTTTATCTACTTCTCAGTTAAAGAGTTAATCGCCAGTAGGATCTCCTCAAGATTAACGTGCCATAATGGCGATACCCATCTTCGAGCAGCCAACATGTATTTTCTGTATTGACCAGTGCTGGTCAATACAGCAAGGAACTGCAGGTTGATGAATATGTCACACAGCCATGGCCGAGATCAATGCTTGGCAAGACCGCTCAATTACGCTCGCGGGTCCAGGAGTAAAAGTTCATTGTCAATCATTCGCCTACGGCGCCTTGCAGAATGGTTATGGGCGAGCGCCGCAAAGCAGGCCGCGCCGTCAGCATGGTCGCCAGCGAGCCGACGACGATGATCGGGAACCCGCATACAAGGAAGAACTGCCGAGGAAAAACCATGGACAGACTATGGACAAGCGACCAGTAGACCATAGCTGTACTCAGTCCGACCAGTCCGGTGCCGCCCGCTGCGATGATAATGCCCGTAGTCATCACGATGGTGCCGTCCAATATGGATATAGCAGTCAGCTGCCGCGGGTTTGCGCCGGCAATTGACAGGAGCGCCAAATCTAGGTCACGATCCCGAGCGGCGATGGCGAACCCCGCAATCACGCCGACCAGGGCGACAAGAAGCGCTGCCCAGAAACCATAGAGCAACTCCAGGGTTCCCCCCGATGTGACGTTCTCTATTCCCGGTACCTTGTTCATGGCGATGGTACTGGTGCCTCCGGCAGCCAACAGACCACCAACCAGAAACATACAGGCAGTCAGAGCTATAACTGTTGAGCCGAATGTCGTATCTCGACTCCTGGCCACAGCCTGTGAACGCGTTATCCGCCAGACAGCAGATGACGAGGGGACCAGAGCAGTCCAAAGTTGAGTGACCCTGCTTATAACTGGCCCACCAGAACGTGCCAAGGCAATAAGCAGCAAGAGAATAGCAAACAGCGGTCCACTTCCAACGGCACTTATGACCGCTTGGACCTGCTTAGGCTCTAAGGACCCAGAGCCGCTGCGCGAAAGATAGGCAAAGACAGGCAATGGCAATAGCAGCAAGGCCAATCCAAGGAAAAGGGATACAAGACCGCGTCCATGTCGGGGCCGGTCAATCGATTCGCTCTCCTCAGCACGGCGCACCAACCGGACGGGTGTCATCTTCCCCAAATCCCGCAATGTTCGGCTGGTCGCCAAGACCGCCGTGGCCAATCCCACTGCAAGACCAGTCAGGGCAGACCTGGGAAAACCGTGCCAGGTAAAAGCGAAATGTACCGGCATTCGCATTCCAGCGGAATACCAATCGAGGATCCTTCCAGCCAGCGCAGGTGAAAGAGCCACAGCAACGAGGGAGGCTGGTAGAACCAAAATCATCACCTGCAAAAGTGTAAGCAGCAGGATCTGCCTAGGCGTGGCTCCCAGCAGTGAGAGAAGGGCAAGCCCCTGCCGACGTTGGCGAATCGATGCCTGCAGGGTCTGTTTGATCACCAGACAGCCGAGCACAATGACCGTGAGAAAGACCATACTCAGGACCGAAGCCAGGCTCTTGGCAGGATCCCTGGTCTTGGCCGACAAACCCTGGTAATAGCTGTTGACACCCATGCTCACGCTCATGGCACAGAGCAGGGTTTGAGTAACCACAAGAACGATAAAGACGCCAGCCCAGATGCCATTATTGGCTTTCAAATCACGTAAGGCCCAAGTCATGTTTCATTCACCTGCCACGTCCTCGTGCGTACACTCGACTACATTCCTCTATTACATGAATAGCCCACCGACGCGAAAGACAACATCCGGCAAACCCCTGAAACGACCCTGAATCAACCCTGATTCCTTCTCGCAATGGACCGTCGACCGCTCTCTCCCCTTCTTAGTCCGCCATCAGAGTCGCCCACGTGCTACTCTGATGCGCAGAACCTGATGCAGGTTCCCGGACGATGGTCAAGTACCCGGACAGCGACAAGACTTGCCGAAAGGGAGCCATGTCCTCGTGGATCATACTTATACTCGCTGGCATCTGTGAATCGGTCTGGGCCACCGCCCTGGGCAAGTCTCAAGGTTTTACCAAAATCGTCCCTGACATCGTTTTTATTGTGGGACTGATTCTCAGCATGATGGGTCTGGCCTTTGCCATGCGCAACATCCCTACCAGCACGGCCTACGCAGTCTGGGTCGGCATCGGAGCTGCCTTGACTGTCCTATACGCCATGGCCACGGGCTCGGAGCCTATTTCACTCGCCCGCATTCTGCTCATCATCGGCCTGGTCGCCTGCGTAGTCGGACTCAAGATCATCAACTGAAAGCAGTGCCTATCAAAGCAGATATATCCAAGCAGCAGAATCAATGAGGAAAAGGAATCGCTATCATGACCGCAAAAACGGCAATGCACATCAGATGATGCCGAACTGATACGTTCCTTGGGCATTACCACTTTCCGCGACACCTTCGCCGCCGACAACAGCCAAGAGAACATGGAAGACTACCTCCGGCACTCCTTCTCCCCCGAACTGGTCAAGTCACAATTGTCCGAACCTGAATCCGTTTTTCTTCTGGCCAGCGTGGATGGCACGCCCGCAGCCTACATGCAGCTCAACACCGGGAAGGCCCAAACAGGGCAGTTCGGCGACACATCCATGGAGATCGAGCGGCTATACGTCCTATCGGATTTCAAACGCCAGGGATTGGGCACCCTGTTGATCAATCGAGCCTTCAAACGTGCCAGAAACCAGAGCCTGAGCAAATTCTGGCTGGGTGTATGGGAGCACAATGAGCCCGCCCAACGTTTCTACCAAGCCATGGGCTTCAAACGGACCGGGGAGCACACCTTCACCTTGGGCGAGGATCTACAGACCGACTGGATCATGACCGCAGCAGTCAGTTGACGGATACGTCTGTACAACCAAACAACGCCAGCGAATCTGAGACAATCCAAGGGAAACCATGACTGACCAGAATCCGCCCATCAGCGGAGTAAGTAGGTAATTCCTCATGACATCCTCCGTGCACACCGATCAGGGTTGCGTCGAAGAGGCAGCCCGTCATATTTCCTTGGCAATACAGGCACCGCGGACTTCGACCTGAAGCTAGGCATCGTAAGAGTTGAAGGGACAGCCATCGACTGGACCGTTGACAGGAACCAGCCCTGCTACGACTACATTGAAGTGGGCGTCTTTCATGCCAGTCTTCAAACGGTTCTCCGACCTGACACCAACCAGGTACCGGTCCAGCTTTTCCCTGCGACACTACAACAACGCCTAAAGTATTTAGACTGGAACCATGAGAATCGTCATACAGCGGGTCAGCCATGCCCGGGTCGATGTGGTCGACGAGCAAGGGCAGCCAGATCCTGATTTTAAGCCCCAAAGCATTGGCAAGGGACTCTTGCTGCTGGTGGCCGTCCAGGATGGCGACGGAGCTGACCAGGTCAACTATGCCGTCCGCAAGCTGACCCGGATGCGCATCTTCGCCGACGAGGAAGGCCGGATGAACCGGTCGGTCCTGGACTGCGGCGGATCCATCCTCTCCATCTCCCAGTTCACTCTTTACGCGGATCTGCGGCGCGGCAATCGACCCAGTTTCATGGCTGCGGGCGAACCACAACACGCTCAAAGCGTCTGGCAGGATCTGAACCAGGCACTGGCCGCGACCGGTGTGCCAGTTGCCGTCGGACAATTCGGCGCCCACATGCGAGTGAATTTGGTCAACGACGGACCGGTGACCATCCTGCTGGACACCGACAGGCTGATGAAGACGGCTACTCCTTCAGCGACTATTTAACGATGGGTCGCAGGGGCGCCGACACATCAAGCTGATGCTTGTCGCCGATCTTGGACGGATCGTTGATGATCTTGTCGACCACGGCCTGCTTGAGCTTCAGGTCGGAGCCGTCACCCCAAATGATGACATGTTTGCCCTGGTCCAGCTCGGTGGTGATGGAGTCCTGGGTTTCCGCAGTCACCTTGGTCACCGAATGGCGCATGGCCTCGGGCATGGTCGACAGTATCCGCAGGGTCTGCCTGACCGCCTGATCCTGCTGGGCACGATTGACGGTGGACACCTGAATGACCGGCACTCCCTTCACCGGCTTGGACACAGTATTGAGCACCCTCCCCTGTCTGTCTACGGCCGTCAGTTTGTCCTGCGCATCCTTGAAGACCGCAGTGGGCTCCTGGGCATCGAAGGTCACCTCCAGACCGTGCGGAAAACTCTTGCGGACCTTGGCATCGGTCACCCCGGCCATGCCGCTGATCTCCTGCTCGACTCCATTAGTGGAAATCAGCAGCAGCGAGCGATCCCCCTGATGAGCCACGATTGAGGCCACCCGATCGTTGGACACCCAGGCATTGCCGCCGCTGACATCGATCTTGTCGGTCTGCAGGCGGAAGACCGGCGAGAGAAAAAGCAGCCATGACAGTCCTGCAATCAGAGCCATGACCAGGAGGACGACACCTGTCCGGATCAGAACCAGCCTGCGGCTGACCTTCTTCTTCTCGCGCACCCGGGCCTGAAAGTCCAGAACCTTGGGCCGTACGAAGATCCCCAGCCCCTGATCCTCCTGATCGGTGCCAATCCTGCCTGAGACGGGTCGGTCCGGCGGTATGGTCCGGGCATCGACGAATCCGCCGGCCGAACTCGTCGAACGAGATTCTACAGACTTGGATGTCACTGACTTGGAGGCTGAGGCGCTGCTGGCTTTGACTAGAGAGCGGGAGGATGAAGAGGCCGACCTTGGGCTACGTGTCCTGGAGCCGCCTGCATTCTTGGCACGATTGGGACGACGCTTGAGACGCTTGGACCGCTTGAGACGCCTGCCCCTGCCGCCTGTCTTTTCAGCCTTGGACCGGCGACCTGCCAATCCCGCAGCATCGGAAGCGGCCGACCTGCCCGATCTGGCGGTTCTGCCGGTCTGCGGTTCCTCTCCCAAAGGCTTGGTGGTGCGCGCAGACCGGGCTGTCCGTGCGGCCTTGGCAGCCCGAACGGCCCTGCTTCTGGAAGAGGCTCCGCCGGAGGCGCTGCGACCCTTGCCGGTCTTCACTGCTCGTCCCGTTCAGCCAGCCTGTCAAGAATGACCGGTCCCATGGCTGTGATATCGCCGGCGCCTACGGTCAGGATCACATCCCCCGGCTCTGCCCGCTCGGCCAGATCCAGAGCTGCCTGATGCATGTCCGGGCAGGCCCGGAAGACAGCTCCGGTCGACCTCTTCCCGGAATCCTGGGACTCATGGTTCGATGCCTTGCGAGCGGCGGCAGGGATGGTCCCGGCATCCACGCCCGGAAAATCGCTGGCCAGCTCACGGGCGGGGAAGATGTCGGTTACGGTCACATCGTCCGCCAGGGACAAAGCATCTGCGAACCGGTCAGCGAAGATGGCCGTTCGCGAATACAGGTGAGGCTGGAAGAGCACCCTGATGGTCCGCCCCGGATAACGCCGTCTGGCGGCTGTCAGCAGGGCGGCGATCTCCGTAGGATGATGGGCGTAATCGTCCACTACGGTGACCCCGTGCTGGATTCCACGGACCTCGAAGCGTCGAGAGGCCCCACGGAAGTCTGCGGCAGAAGCGGCGGCCGTATCCGGGGCCATTCCCAACAGGATGGCGGCGATGATTGCCGCGGCTGCATTGCGGGCATTGTGAATGCCGGGAATCGCCAAGTTCACCTGCAATTCGAGCGGCTTGCCGGCATCCAACCCTGCTGCCTGGAGCACCTGCGCCGGGAGAGCCAAACGGCAATGCTCACGACCGCTGCCGCTGCTTTCGGACTCGGACTCGATGCGAACCAGGCCGAGGACCCCGGGCAGGGAGCCCATATTCAGCTGGGGATCCGAAGCATAGACGATGATCTTGGCCTGGCAGTCCCCGTGCAGCCGCCGCAGCACCTCCAGGGCGCCCTGGTCGTCCCCGCAGACCACCAGGAAGCGGCGGGCATGCCGGGCATGTTCCACGAAGGCCTGGTGGAAGGCGTCAGCCGTGCCGTAGTGGTCCAGATGGTCGGGCTCCACGTTGGTGATGATGGCGATGTCGGGAGTGTACTTGCCAAAGCTGCCGTCGGACTCGTCCGCCTCGGCCACCAGGACCCGTCCGGCTCCCACATGCCCCCCGTCCATGGGCCCCTGGCCGCTCTGAAGGCTGCCCCCGATGGCGTAGCTGGGATCGGCCAGATCCCCTTGGCCGCCCTTGGTCAGCAGGTGGGCCAAGAGCGCGCTGGTTGTGGTCTTGCCATGGGCGCCAGCCACGGTGACTGAAATTCTGGAGGCCATAAGCAGGGCCAGAATGTCACTGCGATGGACCAGCCGGGCGCCGGCCTCGCGAGCTGCCAGAATCTCGGGATTGTCAGGCTTGATGGCACTGGACCAGACCACCGTGCGAGCCCCGGCCACGTTGCTGGCATCCTGGCCGATGGCGACCGGGATTCCCAGCTGACGCAGGCGGCGGGTCTTGTCCCCCTCGGCGCGGTCGGAGCCCGAGACCTGCGCCCCCTCCTGGTGAAGCATCTCGGCCAGCACGCTCATCCCGGCCCCGCCGATGCCGATGAAGTGGGTGGGCCCCAAATCCCTGGGGTCGCGCACTCCGTCCTGGGCCAAGGCAGGCAGGCAGGGGTCCAGAACCGGCAGGGACCGGTCGCCGCCGTCCTGCCGACCGGGCACAGTATTCAATTCATGCTTGGGCACAGTAGTTGCATCTCCTCCAACAGTTCAGGACCGTTCAGGACGGTCGCCCGTCGCCTGCCTCCATTATGCCCGATTAGGCCCTCCCAGAGTCCTTGCGGGCAAGGTGTTGGTCGGCCATGGTCAGGATCTGCTCAGCCATCACCTGGGCGGCGTCGCGAATCCCGTACCCCCAGGCCCGGCTGCGCATGTCAGCCAGCCTATCCTTATCAGCCATAAGAGCAGGGACGTGCTGGGCCACCCATTTGGCGTCCAGCGCCGCATCATCGACCATGAGCCCTCCCCCGGCCTGAACGACTGGCTGGGCGTTGAATCGCTGCTCGCCGTTGCCGATGGGCAGGGGCACGTAGACGGCGGGCACCCCCAGGGCGGCCAGCTCGCTGACAGAGCCGGCACCAGCCCTGCAGACCACCAGATCGGCGCAGGCGAAGGCCAGATCGATCCGCTCCAAGTATTCGGCCATGTGGTAGTCCCCCCGGCCCTGGTCGGCCGGGTCCAAATCGTTGATGGCCGCATCGCCCAGATCAGCCGCCACCTGGTCTCTGACCTGGTCGGCCTTGCCACGGCCCGTCAGATGGATGACCTGGGTTCGATTCAATAGTTGCCGGGCCGCGCCAGCCACCGCCTTATTCAGGTTGAGCGCACCCAGGGATCCCCCGGTGACCAGCAGAATGGGCCTATCGGGATCCAGACCCAGGGACCGTGCCGACTCCCGGCGAGCGCCCGAGGGATCAGCCTCCATCCGCTTGGCCAGTCGGGCGATGGCCGGCCGCAGGGGAAGACCCACGCGGCGCACAGGCACGCCGGCCCGGGCTCGGATACCGGTGTCCTCATAAGCCGTGCCTACGAAATCAGCCCAGTGAGCGCCCAGCTTGTTGGCCATGCCTGCCCGGGCGTTCTGCTCGTGGACGACGATGGGCAGGCCCAGGTTCCGCGCAGCCCTGTAGGCCGGCGCCGAGGCATAGCCACCAAAGCCGACCACCAGGTCGGCCGACCGAACCTGCAGATATTCTCGGACTCGCTGCACCTCATGCCGCCAACGCCGGGGAAAGCCCAGGGCGGCCTTGCCGGGGCGACGGGGGAAGGGCACCTTCTCAATCAAATCCAAGGGAAGGCCGGCGGCTGGTACCAGGTCATGCTCCAGCCCGACCGCGGTGCCGATCACGCTGACAGCAGCCTGGGGGCAGCGCTCCCTAATGGCCGCAGCCACGCTGAGCAGGGGGTTGACATGCCCTGCAGTCCCCCCGCCGGCCAGCACCAGATGGGGACCAGCGTCCTTTTCGGCATGCTCCTGGTCGTCCCCAGGCATCCCGTTCTCGGTCCTCGTCGCTGTCGTCATCCCTGAATCCGCTTCCTTTCCGCCATATTCATGCCATATCTCAGGACCCGTCCGTGGCCGCCTTCACGTCCGGCTGAGTCCGAATCATCTGCAGGGCCACCCCTGCCGAAGCCAGGCAGGAGATCAGGGCGGTCCCTCCAGCCGACACGAAGGGCAGTGGCAGGCCGATGACCGGCAACAGGCCCAGAACCACGCAGATGTTGACCAGGGCTTGACCCACCAGCCATACATCCAGGCAGATCAGCACCATGCCCGCATACCGGTTCCTGGTGGTCAGGGCGATCCTCAGCATGCACCAGCCCATGACCACGAAGACCAGAATAAGCATGGCCGCCCCTACAAAGCCCAGCTCCTCGCCGATGACAGCGAAGATGAAGTCATTGTGCGCCTCAGGCAGGTAGTTCCACTTCTCCCTGGAGTTGCCCAGCCCGACCCCGGTCAGGCCCCCCGAGGCCATGGCATACAGTCCGTGGATGGACTGGTAGCAGACACCCTGAATGTCATCCGCCGAGCACTTGCCATAGGCGGCCATGATCCGCTGGGTCCGGTTGCTGTTGCCATAGACCGAGAAGCCGATGACCGCCGCCATCCCCAGGACTGCCAGGCTGAGCAGCCAGCGCAGGGGGAAGCCCGAGACCAGGAAGGCCACGAAGCCGATGATGACGATGATCATGGCCGTTCCCAGATCCTTGCCCAGCATGATCAGCAAGAAACTGACTAGAAAGCCGGCGGCCGGCCTGGCATAGGCCTTTGCCTGGCTCTTCAAGTCGGAATCCTTGCCAGCCTGCCGTTGGGCTTCGATCAGGGCCTGGGGCAGCCACAGGCACAGGGCCAGTTTGAGCAGCTCGGCCGGCTGCATGGAGATGCCCCCCACCGAGATCCAGCCCTCATTGCCGTTGGCAGACCGCCCCAGGGGAGTACGCGTCAGCAGCTGAATACCCTGGCTGACAATCAGAAACCCGGTACTCCAGCTCCGGTAGCGGTCGATGCTGATCCTCACGGCCAAAAGGGCCAGCAACAGCCCCACCACGGCGTATATGCTCTGACGAATAACCTGGCTCCAGGGAGAGCTGCCCTGGGCCACCAGATCCACAGCCGAGGAGGAAAAGACCATCATCAGGCCGAAAACCGTGGTGGCGACGACCGTGGCCAAAAAGCCGTAGTAGCACCAGAGCGGGTTGAGAATGGCCCGCCAGCCCCGGTAGTCCCCCTTGCCGCCAGCCCCGCGGGAGGGAGCCTTGTGCGGATCAGTGTCGCGCTTCATGCTCGTGGACCCACTGTTCGGCCTGCTGGGCAAACTGGTCACCCCGGTCGGCATAGGAGGCGAACTGATCCATGGAGGCGCAGGCGGGGGCCAGCAGAACCACCTGGCCGGGCTTTGCATAGGAGCCGGCTGCACGGACGGCCCGGGCCATAACCTGATCGCCGGCACCAGGGTCGATCAGGGTAACCGGCAGATCGGGCGCCTGGTCCTTGATGGCCTGGGCCATGGGCTGCTGATCCCGGCCGATGATCACGGCTGCAGCCAGCTTGGACCTGCGGGACCGGACCAGATCGTCAAAGCGGGCGCCCTTGGCCAACCCGCCGGCCAGCCAGACCACCTGGCCGTCATGGTAGCTGGCCAGGGAGGCCTCGGCGGCATGGGCGTTGGTGGCCTTGGAGTCGTCGACAAAACGGATGGCCTGCGAACCCTGGCCCAGGGTGGCCACCGTACTGATCCTGTGGTCGCCAGGGGTGAAAGCACGCATGGCTTCGATGGCCGCGTCGACCTTGGCCCCAGCACCCAGGACCAGAGCCAGGGCGCAGAGGGCATCAGCCAGCAGATGGGGGTAGACCGTGCCGTCAGGCTCGCACAGATCCGTCAGGTCGACCACCCGGACCAGCCTGACGCCCTCCTCAAAGTCATGACCGGTCAATCTGCTGCGGTCTATGACCCAGCCATCCTCTACGCCCAACTGCCCAGGCTCGGGCCGACCCAGGGTGAAGCCCACACGTCGGCAGCCTGGGGCTGGCTGCGCCTGCCTGGCCAGTTCAGAGACCCGGGAGTCGTCAGCGTTGTAGACCAGGGCCTTGCGCACGCCCCGGTAGATGCGCGCCTTGTCGGCCGCATAGGCCTCAAAGCCACCGTGCCAGTCCAGGTGGTCGTCGGCCAGATTGGTGATGGCCGCGCACTCCAGGGTCGGCGAAAAAGTGAAGTGCAGCTGGAAGGAGCTCAGCTCTACGCAGAGCATGTCGTTGTCGGAGTCCAGAACGGCTGTGGAGACGGCCTTGCCGATGTTGCCCACCGCAGGGGCCGTGAACCCGCTGGCCTGCATCATGGCGGCGACCATCCTGGTGGTCGATGTCTTGCCATTGGTGCCGGTGATTCCGATCCAGGGGGCTGGCCGGCCGGTCCGGGCTGCGGGCACCCGCAACATCCAGGCCATCTCCACTTCGCTGACCACAGGGATGCCCCGACGCTGCGCCTCAAGGATAAATGGGGTGCGCGGATTGAAGACGGGCGAGGCCATGACCAGGTCCACCTGGCTCCAGTCCACCTGGTCGAAGTCATGAAGATCGGCCTGCGGGGCGCGCTGGTCCACAGTGATCACCCCGGCCGCCCGGCCTCGCAGGGCTGCGGCCACGCTCCGTCCGGAAATGCCCAGCCCGGCGACCAGTACACGCTTCTGGCTCAAGTCCATATCCATGAACACCTCATTCCGCTAGCTCCGGCATCTGCTTGGCATGATACCGGCTGCCGAAGTCCGGTACCGTGAATGGACGCGCTCAGATGGGCAGCCCGGAGCGGACCACCCAGTCTGCATAGAAGCAGACCAGGGCCAGCAGGACGAAGATCAGGTCCACCATCCAGAACCGGACAACCACCTTGGACTCCTGCCAACCCATCAGCTCGAAGTGGTGGTGGATGGGCGCCATCTTGAAGACCCGCTTGTGGGTGAGCTTGAAGTAGCCCACCTGGATGACGTCGGAGGCGGCCTCCCCCACGAAGAGCCCGCCCAGGATGACTGCCAGAAGCTCGGTATGAGTAGCGATGGACAGGGCTGCGAAGAGCCCGCCCAGGGCCAAGGATCCAGTGTCTCCCATGAAGATGGAGGCCGGATTGGTGTTGTACCAGAGGAAGCCGAAGCAGGCCACGGCCGCGCAGCAGGCGATGATGGCCAGGTCCAGGGGGTCGGAGACCGCGTAGGCATGGCCGGGATGGCTGCCGCCCTTCAAGTGGTAGCTTTCCCAGAAGGCGATGACCGTGTAACCCACGAAGGCGATCATGGAGGAGCCTGAAGCCAGCCCGTCAAGGCCGTCAGTCAGGTTGACCGCATTGCTCCAGGCCGTCATCAGCAGATTGACCCAGATGATGAACAGCACCACGGACAGGACGCTGCCTGCCATTCTGAAGTCGATGATGGGCTGCTCCACGAAGGAGATGCCCGCCTGGGCGCTGGGGTAGCCGTTCTTGGTGGGCAGCTTCAGAGCCAGCACCGCGTAGATGGTGGCCAGTATGAACTGGCCGATGAACTTGGCCCTGACCGACAGGCCTAGGTTCTGCTTCTTGCGCACCTTGGCGAAGTCGTCGATGAAGCCCAGGAAGCCCATGGAGAGCATGGCGAACAGCACCAGCATGGCCGACAGGGACACGGATTCCCCCCGCGACAGGTAGCGGTAGAGCGCCGAGGCTGCCCAACCCAGCAGGATGGCCAGGTTGATGATCAGCCCGCCCATGGTCGGGGTGCCGCGCTTGACCAGGTGAGACTTGGGCCCATCCTGGCGGATGTACTGGCCGTAGTGCAGACGGTGGACCAGCCGTATCAGCAGGGGGGTGCCTGCCAGCGTCACCACCAGGGCGACCAGGATTCCGATGATGAGGGCAATCACAGTGTGTACTCCAACTCTTGGATTCTGTCCTTGAACGTTCTACCCCGCTGTGGGGATGCCAGCAGATTCATGGCTCAGCCCTGCCACCGGTCGGCCAGACCGGACAGGCCGGACATGTGCGAGCCCTTGAGCAGGACAAGATTTTGCCGGTCAGGATGCTTGACGCATAGGCGGCGAACCATCTGATCGGCCTGGTCAGCATCCTGGGCGAAGAGGACGCGCATGGCCCCAGGCTGTTCCTCGCTCCGACCAGATAGGCCGCCAGCGCCACGGACAAGGGCATGAACCAACCCGTCCATCTGCTGATCCCGGCAGCCCACCGCGACCAATGCATCAATGCCCAACCGACGGCAGTAGGCGCCGATCTCCTGGTGCAGCCGCTCCCCTTGGCCGCCCAGCTCAAGCATGACCCCCAGGACAGCTATCCGATAGACCGGGCCATCGCATCCCTTCCAGGCGGCCAGGGCGTCCAGACCAGCCCGCACGGAGTCGGGATTGGCGTTGAAGGAATCATCGATCAGCGTGAAGGAGGCATCCGGCAGCCGGACCGAAGACAGGGCCATCCGATGCGGGCTTATTTGCCGCTGTCGACCCAGCTCATCGGCGATGCGTTCTGCGTCCAGACCCAGAGCGTGGGCTACCGTGGCGGCAGCCAGGGCGTTCATGACATTGTGCCGCCCCGGGATGCCCAGACGCAACCGCACTGGTTGCTGGCCAGGCAGACGCAGCTCGAAGGCCGGCCTGTCCAGGCTGTCGCTGTCAAGGTAGCGAGCCGAGCCGTCCAGGCTGCGGTCCTGACCGCCGTCCTCAGCGGCCATGCCAAACCGCAGAACAGGCCCAGAGGCCAGATCAGCCATGGCAGCCACCCGGGAATCGTCTGCGTTGAGCACGGCGGTCCCGCCCGGCACCAGGCCTTGCACGATCTCGCTCTTGGCCTGGGCGATGCGATCCACGGAGCCGAATTCGCCCAGGTGGGCCACTCCCACCTTGAGGACCAGAGCCATGTCCGGGGGAACCATTGTGGTCAGCCGGGCGATCTCACCCAGGTGGTTGGCACCCATCTCGGCCACCAGATACCGGGTGTCAGGCCCCACCTCCAAGGCTGTCAGAGGAAGGCCGATCTCGTTGTTGAAAGACCCGACAGGGGCCACCACCGGACCAAGGAGTGCCAGCAGAGAGGACAGCAGATCCTTGGTGGTGGTCTTGCCGACGGATCCGGTGATGCCAATCACCGTAAAGGGTTCTGACGCTGCGCGCCGACGGTCTATGCTGGCCCGGGCCAGCAGCCCCAAGGCGTCAACCGTATCGTCCACAAGAATCTGGGGCAGGTCAGCGCCCGGAACGAGATGGTCGACCAAAGCCGCCCGGCAGCCCTTGGCTCCCAAGCCGGGAACATAGTCATGGCCATCCACGTGCTCGCCCTTGATGGCTACGAAGAGTCCATCGGGCTTGGCCTGACGGGAGTCGGTCACCACCCGCATGCGCTCGGACCGCCGGTCAGGTTCACGACCAGGACCGACTTCAACCAGCCGACCGTGCACATATTCGACGACCTCTTCCAGGGTCATGGGCATGGACCCGGCCCCTACAGACTGACTCATCCTCACCTCTCAGGACATTTCGCGGGAGACGCGCAGGGCGCTCCTGATGTTGTTGCGTTTGACGCCGGCGGCCATGGTCATGGCGATGCACAGGGACAGGTCGTCGCTCTGTGCATCGGCGGGCAGGGACTGCCGGGCCAGCCCGTCGGATTCCTCGTTGCGCCGGGCTACGATGGTGTGCCCGCCCAGGCTGAACCCATATCGGCGGGCCCTGGAGATCAGTCGTACGTGCCGCATATCGCGCGTGGAGCCCTCCTGGGCGCCCAGGGCCACTACATCCAGATCCACCGCCTGCAGGGCATCCCTGGCCAGGGTCTGTTCGTCCACGGAGATGACCACGGCGGCCGCCCCGTCCTCCAGGGCGATGGACAGACTGCGTTGCACATCGAACATGCTCAGGGGATATTCCAGGTCCAGTCGCCGGTCCAGCGAGTACGAACCCTTGGAGCTGAGAATGCCGACGGGATTGCCCAGCACGTGCAGGAAGTCGGCCAAGAGATCCACCTGCTCCTGCACCTGGGAACCGACCAGGGCGAAGACGGCCAGGGCTCCCGAAGGGTCCCCTGCGGCGTTGGACAGCAGCTGGCCCATCTGCCAGGCGTGCATGGTGCCGAAGAGCAGGGGTATGCGGGCTCGTCCCACCTGTTGACGGGCCGAGGTCGGCAGCAGGGCTGCGTAGGCCCCTCGACGCTCGGCCTCCTCGATCATGCCCTGGTCCACCTGCTGGTCTGCTGGCACATACAGACTGCCGGGCCGCACTGAGGGCAGGTCGTCCACCAGTGAGGTCACCGTAACTGGTTCAGCGAAATCGGGGACCAGGGTCAGCCCGTAGCGTCCTTTGAGCTGCCCCAGGGTCAACCGTCGGGAGATTGATTCACTCAGCGCACTCATGCTGCAATCTCTCCTTCGTCCGGGAACGCCATGATGCCTGCCGGTATCACCATGTTACCGGGATAGCATCGGTTCTGGGCCCAGACGTGGGGACCTGGTATTTCTGCATAAGGAATTCACCGATCTGAGCGAAGATGGGGCCGGCGGTGATGCTGCCGAAAACGCCATCGCTGCTGTGGGGATTCTTCAGGACTACGGTGACAACATAATGGGGGTCGTCAGCAGGCAGGATGCCCACCCAGTCGCTGATGATGCCGCCCAGGCCGCCCGAGCTGTCGGCCACCTCGGCAGTGCCGGTCTTGGAGGCCACCCGATAGCCATCCACCTTGGCTGTATTCTGGTACTTTTCAGCCACCGACTCCATGCCGTTCATGACCGTAGCCGCCACCTTCTCGTCCACTACCCTCACCCGGTTGGCGTTGACGGCATCCTGGCCGCGGATGATGGTCTGGTCGGCCCGGACCCCCTTATTGGCCAGGGTGGCGATGACGTTGGTCAGCTGGATGGCGTTGGTGGCGTAGCCCTGGCCGAACAATACCGTGTTGCGCGTGCGTCGGTCCCAGGTCTGAGGCGAAGTCAGCAGGCCCTTGGACTCCCCCGGCAGGCCCAGGGACGAGGCCTGGCCGATGCCAAAGCGGGTCAGATAGTCGTAGCGCTTCTGATCCGGGTAGTGTTCGCCGGCCATGACCATGCCCACGTTGGAGGAGTTCTGCAGAATGCCAGCAAGGGTCCAGTGCTCGGCTGGATGGTCGAAGGCATCCTTGTACTGCTGGTTGTCCACGGTGATGTGGTCGGGCACAGTGAAGCGGTCGCTCATGGAGTGCACCTGCTCCTGAAGCATGCCGGAGATAGAGATGGTCTTGCCGATGGAGCCGGGCTCGAAGGTCTCCGCCACCGCCCGCGAGGAGTTGACCTTGGCCTGGTCGCTGCCAGCCTGGTAATCGTCAGTGTCGGCCAGGGCCAGGATCTCGTTGGTGCGGGTGTCCTGGACGACGGCCAGGGCCCAGTCGGCATGAAAGCGCTGGCAGCCCGACTTGAGGGCCTGACGGACGTACCACTGAACGTCCTGATCAACGGTCAGGGTCACATCCTTGCCGTTGACCGGATTGCGCTGACGGGTCACGGTTCCGGGGATCTCCTGGCCAAGCATCCCCTGCTGGTAGACCGTGTAGCCGTCAGAGCCGGTCAGCTGCCGATTCTCCATCTGCTCGATCCCGGCCACGCCCTTGCCGCTGTCGTCGATGCCCCCGATCAGGGCTCCCATCAGATCCGCATGAGGATAGGTGCGTTCGCTGCTCAGCTCTGCCGTGATGATCCCCTGCAGCCCCAGCTTGTCGATGGAGCGCTTGACCTCGGGAGTCACCCGCTTGGCCAAGACCACGTACCGTCCGGGGACGCTGAGTTTGCCGCCCAGCTCCATGGCGTTCATTCCCAGGGCCGGCGCCAGGAGGCGGGCCACGCCGGCAGCACCGTCAGCGCCCACCGGGTGGCCTTTGATGCTGTGGCAGTCGCTGCCTGTGCGCTTGGTGCAGTTGACAGGTATGAAGGAGGCGGCCGCTTCGGGGTCACCGATGATGTTGTACCGCTCCAGGCTCTGGGCCAGCACGCGGCCATTGACGTCCAGGATGCGGCCACGCTGGGCCTTGATGGTATGCGGCACGGTGCGGCCCGCCGCAGCGGCTTGGGCCATGGACCTTCCGTCGAAGAGCTGGATATAGGCCAGCTTGCCCAGGGCCAGGGCGGCCACCAGGACCAGGATCAGGCCCACAGACAGCGAACGCTTGCAGAAGGAGAGGTGCCAGGAGCGCTTGGTTCCCTTGCCGCTCATGGATGCCCCGCCTTGCCCTGGGCATCCTGAGGGGGCTTGTAGCCCTGCAGATCGATGGAGTTCAGGCCCTGCTGAGGCTGCATGCCCAACTGCTGGGCCCTGTCCGGCAGGGAGGCCTGGAGCTGGTCGAGCTTGTTCTGGTCATCCTGGACGTCCTGGTTGAGATTGCTGATCTCATGCTGGATCTGGGTAGCTTCGAAGGAGTCCTGGACCATCTGGGTGCGCAGCATCAGGGAACCGAACATGCAGACAGCCAGAAAAACCACGGAGGCCATGATCCGCAGCAGGGGGTTGCCGCGGGTGCGCGTCCAGCCAATCAGACGCCTGGCCCCCTCAGCCACTGGGCCTCGTTCGGGATGGCGGTCCTTGCCTGGCTTGCCCGTGCCCTTGATCAGACTGAGCTCAGGCCTGGTGGGCATCTCCTGAATGCGGGGATGGCCCTTGTCCGCAGACGCCTTGGAACGGACTGAACGTGCTGGCATGGTCATGACCGGCGCCTCGATTCCGAACCATGGCCGACGCGGCGATGACGACCATCCGAGCCCTCACCACGGGCCTCGGCCTGAAGCCGATGACGACGCTCCTCGGGGATGGCTCCGATCATCTCCACGGCCCGCAGGCGCACTGAAGCCGATCTTGGGTTGCGTTCCCGCTCGGCCGCGTCGGCCTTAATGGCCCCATGAGTCAGATCCGATAGATAGGGGCGGGCCTGATCGGGCACCACCGGCATGCCCGCCGGCAGGTCCACGTGCAGCCCTGGCGCCATGAAGCGCTTGACCATGCGGTCTTCCAGAGAATGGTAGGACTCCACAATCAGACGGCCCCCCTGAGCCAGCCGCAGCATGGCCTGGGGCAGGGTGCGCCTCAAACGATCCAACTCCCCGTTGACCTCGATGCGCAGGGCCTGGAAAACCCTCTTGGCCGGATTGCCCGGCGGACGGTGACCGCGCGGCACTGCCCTGTCGACCAGACGGTCCAGCTGGGCCGATGTGGTCAGCGGCTGCTCCTGCCTGGCCTCGACGATGGCCCGAGCGATGCGTCCTGCATAGCGTTCCTCCCCATACCGGGAGAAGATGTCAGCCAGCCGGGCCTGGTCGTACTCGGCCAGGACCTGCGCGGCCGTCAGCTCCTGGCTGGTATCCATGCGCATGTCCAGCGGGGCATCCTGACGGTAGGTGAATCCCCTGTCGCGCTGGTCGATCTGCAGAGAAGACAATCCCAGATCCATGAAAACCAGGTCCACTTGCCCCAGGCCCAGGGCATCAAGCTGCTGGTCCAGCTGATCAAAGGGGGCGTGAACCGGCGTGAAGCGGTCGGCCAGACCCTCGTCGCGCATCCGGCCAGTGGCCAGATCCAGGGCCTGGCTGTCCCTATCTATACCAATAAGACGGGCCTCAGGGCAGGACTTGAGGAAGGCGGTGGCGTGACCAGCCAGGCCCAGCGTGCAATCCACAGCCACGGCCCCCGGGTTCTCCAAGGCGGGTTGAGCCAGCGCAAGGCAGCGTTCCAGCAGTACGGGACGGTGGACCCTGCCGCTGTCCACGGCCTCCTGGTCGGGAGGATTGCGATCTGACATCAGGGCCTCCATCAGCAATCCACCGCCGGAAGAACATCATCGGCAATGTCGGCGTAGCCCTGCTCCTTGCTCTCCAGGTAGGCAGTCCAGGAATCCTGATCCCAGATCTCAGCACGGGTGCCCACGCCGATGACCACGACGGGGCCCGTCAGCCGTGCATATGAGCGCAGCATGGGCGGAACCAGGATGCGGCCCTGCTTGTCGGGGACCTGGTCGACGGCGCCGGAGAGAAATACGCGCAGGTAGTCCCTGGCCGACTTGTCGCCCATGGAGGTGTGCTGGATGCGCACGGCCATCCGTCGAAATTCCTCGGTGGGCAGCAGGCTGACGCAACGTTCCTGGCCACGGGCCATGACCAGGCCCTGACCCAGCTGGGCGCGGAACTTGGCGGGCAGAGCCAGGCGGCCCTTGGAATCCATCTTGGGGGTGTAGGTGCCCAGAAGCATGGGCGGCAGGGAAGGCGAGGCGGCATCTGCGTCGTATGTATCGGCCATGCCCCACCTCCAATGCCAGTTTGGTAACCATGGGACGGCCCCATCGGGTAGCGTCCCCTACGCAGTGCTCCCCACTTTACCCCACTTATCCCCATTGCTCACCACCTTGACACCACTTCAGGCCCAAATCCAACCATTCGCCTCACCGACGGGTTTGCCTCGGCGTTTCGCCACCCGGCAAGGAGGGCGCGGCCAGGGGTCAGATGGACCGAAAAAATGTAGAGGTCGAGCGGTATATTGGATCATCCGATTTTGAACATTCCACAGAACGGACACACATGTCGAGCTATTCCTCACAGCTGCATGAAGAGCAGACGGCGGTGGACAGGGCCTACGGCCGTCTGGACGAGCTGCGGGCACAGGCCAGGACCAGACTGGACGCGGTTCGGGCCGCCGGCTCCCACGGTTCCCCCACGCAGCGTACCGAGCGGGATTCCTTCGCCAACATGTATGAGGACCGGCTCACCCAGCTGCGGGCCGTAGAGGACCGGCTGGTCTTCGGCCGACTGGATACAGCCCAGGGCGGCCGGCGATATATCGGGCGACTGGGCCTGCTGGACAGCAATCACGAGCCAATCCTGACCGACTGGCGTGCCGAGGCCGCACGCCCCTTCTACGAGGCCACCCCGGCGGATCACGGCGACATCGTCATGCGTAGGCACATCACCCTCAACTTCCGCCAGGTCACCGGCATCGAGGATGAGGTTCTGGACCTGTCGGCCCCTGAAGTGGACAAGGCGGCCCAGGGCGGCACCCTGGCCGGCGAGGGCGCGCTCATGGCATCCCTGTCCAGCCGCCGCACTGGGCAGATGACCGACATCGTGGCCACCATCCAGGCTGAACAGGACCGGATCATCCGCTCCCCCATGACCCGTCCGCTGGTGGTCCAGGGCGGACCGGGCACCGGCAAGACGGCCGTGGCTCTGCACCGGGCGGCTTATCTGCTCTACACTCACCGGCGTCGACTGGAGAGTTCAGGCGTGCTGATCGTCGGGCCCAGCAACGCCTTCCTGCACTACATCGACCAGGTTCTGCCCTCCCTGGGCGAGACAGGAGTGCTCAGCCGCACCATGGGCGACCTCATCCCCGGCATCAGCACCGACCGCCAGGAGGACCCGCACGTGGCCCGGCTCAAGGGGGACATCCGCATGGCCGAGGCTGTAGCCAACGCCGTCGCCTCACGTGAGCGGGTGCCTGCCTCCCTGCCCACGGTCAAGGTGGATGGGGTGGCCGTCCCCATGCTGGCGGTCGACCTGGAACAGGCCCTGATCGATGCCCGACGCAGCCACCAGCCCCACAACAAAGCCAGGAACACCTTTGTGCGCTCGGCCCTGAACGCCATGACCGCCCGCTATGCCGAAGGGGTGGACTATCAGCCCGGAGCCGAGGAACTCGCCCGGGTCACCTCCCTGCTGCGGCTGAACGACCAGGTGCGGAGGACTCTCAACCTGGCCTGGCTGCCCATGAACCCCCGCTGGCTGGTCAACGACCTCTGGTCCAGGCCGGACCGTCTACGCCGGTTCGCCCCCTGGCTGACTCCTGAACAGATTAATCTGCTGACCCGCCAGGATGGCGCCGAACTGACCGTATCCGACATCCCCATCCTGGACGAGGCCATGGAGCTGCTGGGCCCCGACCCACGCCAGGCGGACCGCGAACAGGCTGAAAAGGCCCGTCGCGATGAGGAACGGCGGTTTGCCAGCGACACCTTGGCCCAGAATGGCATCGGCACAGGGATCGTGACCTCCCAGATGCTGTTGGATTCCATCAACGGTCAGGACGAGAACCAGGCAGCCACCCAGGCGGCCGCCGACCGTGAATGGGTCTACGGGCACATCGTGGTTGACGAGGCCCAGGAACTGACGGCCATGGACTGGAGGATGCTGATCCGGCGGTGCCCCTCCCGATCCTTCACCATCGTCGGGGACGTGGCCCAGACCGCAGCCCTGGGCGGCACCCGGTCCTGGGCCTCCACCATGGATGCGCTTTTCGGACCGGATGGTTGGGACCTGCGACAGCTGACCATCGACTATCGCAACCCTCGTCAGGTATCCAACCTGGCCTCCTCCTTCGCAGCCTCCGAAGGTCTTGAAGTTTCAACGCTCAAGGCCGTGCGAGAGGTGGAAGGCTCGGTCAGCCGCCTGCGGGCAGAGGATCAAGCAAGCCTGTTGGACCAGCTGCCTGACCTGGTAAGCGAGCTGGCAAAACGTCATCTGGGCAAGGACGGCACCGGACGCCTGGCCATTATCGTTCCTGGCGCCCTGGAAGCCGAAGTAATCTCACGGCTGCATATGGACAAGGCTCAGGAGCACCAGATCACGGTCACGACCACCGGTCACACCAAGGGCCTGGAGTTCGATGCCGTGGTTCTGGTTGAGCCTGGAGCTATTCAGGATGAAGCCCCTTCCAGGCTGAGCGCGGCGGCTGACCTCTATGTGGCCATGACGCGACCGACACAGGAGCTGGTCATCGCCCAGACTTCCGGGGATCACAGGCTGCTGGACCTGGGATGAAGTGCCTAGGTGCCAGGCCTACATCGTGCCTGGCGCCCCCGTTCGCTTCCAAACACAGTCCGATCTCGTCACAAGCCAGCCCAGTCGCACACTGACGAAAGCTGCTGGCCTGTTGCTGTCAGAATGGCCGATGCCAGAATAGCCAATTCTAGGACTGCTGAATTGCAGACTGGTCTTCGGCAGACTGGTCTTCGGCGCGCAAGGTGTCGATGGCCTGCTGGAAGTCCTCCAGGTTGCTGAAGTTGCGGTAGACCGAGGCGAAGCGCAGATAGGCCACTTCGTCCAACTCCCTGAGAGGCTTCAGGATGGCCCTGCCGACCTCTTCCGAATCCACCTGAGCCAGGCCGCGTGAGCGCAGATCCTCTTCAACCTGCTGGCCCAGGAGTTTCAGGTCATTCTCGTCGATGGGCCTGCCTTGGCAGGCCTTCCTCACGCCAGCAATGACCTTGTCGCGGTTGAAGGGCTCGGCATTGCCCGAGCGTTTCATGACCAAGAGGATCGAGGTCTCCACCGTGGTGAACCGACGCGAGCATTGCGGACACTCACGGCGGCGTCTGATGGCATGGCCGTCGTCGCTGATTCGCGTATCCACAACCTTGGTATCGGGATTCTGGCAGAAAGGACAGTGCATATGCAATATCATAGCGCCAAAGAATCTCAAGACCCACGTATACCGGGCCTATCAGCGTATAACACTGGACAAACTCCTCGAATTCAGCTACTGCCTTCATCCAAACGACAGGTCATTGAGGCCCCGTCGTGCATCTTCAGGATCTAAAGCCGATGCCTCACTCGTCGCTGGGAATCAGAATTCGGTCCCCGACGCGCAGGTTGGGTGAGGACATATTGTTGATCCGCATGATGCGGTCTACGTTCTTGGTGACATCCTCGCCTTGCGGGGTGATTGCGGCCGCATAGGACCAGACATTGTCGCCCGGACGAACTGTTCTGGTGACGACTTCCTGTGGTCCTGGAGCGGAGCTGGCCGGACGAGCCATCCATCCGAACCCAACCAGGGTCAAAGCTCCGACAGCCAGGAAAACCGCGATTCTGCGCACGACGACACCCGCAAACCCCTGATCAGGCAGACAGGCATTGACAACTCTGCGAAGACGAGCCAAGACGGACGAGAACACAGAACGCACATAGGCCAGGCAGACCGAAAACAGGTTCGTCGGCGCAGACATGCGGGAACCGGCACAGGTACGGACAACCATGGCACACCTCTTTCGAACATTTGTTCTATCGAACAGATGTTCTCATTCTGGCACCGCGACGGTTATTTGGCAAGACTGATTCGAACATTTGTTTGATTTTTCACTTCAGGCAGGTTAGACTGAGTTCAGTTTCCAAGGAAAGGAGCCCATCGTGAGTACCATCCCCTTCACCGGGTCCACGGCCACGAGCTCCCTCAACCAGTCCACTCTTGCCAACAGCGCCGGATCTCAGGAAACCGGCTCAACCTCAGCCAAGGACACGACGAAAGAAAAGGCAGCCACCTCCAAGAGTCCGAATCTGGAGTCTAGACCCAAACTGACCGATCGCCAGGCCAAGGTCTTGGAAGCCATCAAGCGGCACCTGTCAGAGCGCGGATTCCTGCCCTCCTACAGGGAGATCGGCAGAGACGCAGGACTGCGCAGCACTTCTTCCGTCAAGCACCAGCTTCAGGTCTTGCAGGATCTGGGCTACATCCGTCTGACTGCCAACAAGGGACGTGCCATAGAGCTGGTCCAGGATCAGCCTGAGCCAACTGCTGGAATCGCCAAGATCATGCCCTTCCCTGATACACAGGCCGACGAGGCCATCATGCAGTCGCGCGACGTGCCGCTGGTCGGCAGAATTGCTGCCGGCCAGCCTATTCTGGCCGAGCAGCATGTGGACGATGTCATGCGTCTGCCCGAACGTCTGACCGGATCCGGGGAGCTCTTCATGCTTGAGGTCCATGGGGATTCCATGGTCGATGCCGCCATCTGCGACGGGGACTTTGTCGTCGTCCGCCGCCAGCAGGAAGCTGAGAACGGAGATATCGTTGCAGCCCTGCTTGACGATGGAGCCACGGTAAAAACCTTCCGCCGCGAGGAGGGCCACGTTTGGCTGATTCCCCACAACCCGGCCTACTCCCCCATCGACGGCACCCACGCCGTCATCATGGGCAAGGTAGTTACCGTTCTGCGCAAGGTCTGAAGACTACATGTCCAAATGCTCGCCGCTGCTATCCCGGTGGCCCTGGGGTTCTATCTGAAAGGTCGTGTGTTCGACCGAGACAGGGAAATGATCGCGCAGGCAGCGTTGCATGCTGGTAAGAATGCGTTCGCTCTCAACAGCCGTCGTGCCCTGACGCACTACCACATGCGCCGTCAGCTGCGGCAGACCGGTGGAAACACTGTTGGCATGCAGGTCATGTACCTCAAGTACGCCAGGCACGCCCTCCAAGTGCTTCCTGACCTTGGCCATGTCGAGGTCCGCCGGAGTCTCCTCGAGAAGCACAGAGACGCTGCTGGCCAGCAGTTTGATCGCGCGGGGAATCATCAGCAGAGCGATCAGGGCTCCCGCCACGGCATCGAACCCGGCCCAGCCGGTGATCATCATAACCACGGCTGAAACCAGGACCGCCACCGAACCCAATGCATCGTTAACCACCTCGAGAAAAGCGGCACGCATGTTCAAATTGTCCTTGTGCCCGGAGGCCAAGACCAGAATCGATCCCACATTGGCAGCCAGACCCAAAAGTCCGAAGAAGAGCAGCAGTCCCTGCTGATGGACCTGATCCCGACCGGGCGACCAGAGCCGCAAGACAGCCTCCACGATGGCATAGATGCCCACTGCCAGCAGAACCAAAGCACCGCCAGCCGCCGTGATGACCTCCAAACGGGACCAGCCCCAGGTCCGTCGGTTCGTTGGGCGGCGCTCCATCAAGACAGCAGTAACCGTGGAGGCGATCAGCACAGCCATGTCGGTCATCATGTGCCCGGCATCGACCAACAGAGCCAGGCTGCGGGTGACCAAGGCGCCGACGACCTCGGCTACAAAGACCGAGCCCGTCAGAGCCAGGGTCGTCAGCAACTGTCGACGATGGGCGGATCCGCCGCCCTGGATACCACCTTCATGAGCGCTCATGCATACCCCGATTCGTCAGACACCAAAGTATGCCACCAGCGGCTGCAAGGCAAGAGTTTTCTGTGAAATACTCAGAAGCCGAACTTGCTGGCAGTCTCCTTGAGAGTCTCGGCGGAGCGCTTCAGAGCGGCCAGTTCGCCGTCGCTCAGCGGAGTGTTGATGTGGGTGTTGACCCCGTCACGGTTGAGCACGCTGGGCACCGACATGCACACGTCCGATATGCCGTGGAAGTCCTCCAGCAAAGAGCTGACCGGCAGGATTCGGTCGGTGCCGTTGAGGATGGACTCGATGATGTCCACGCCGGACATGGCGATGGCGAAGTTGGTCGCCCCCTTGCCCTCGATGATCTGGTAGGCGGCGTTCTTCACCTCCTGGTGGATCTCCTCGCGCTTGGCCGCGTCCAAAGGCTCATGGCCAGGCAGCTCCATCCAGTCGCACATGGGCACCCCGCCGATGGTGGCCGAGCTCCAGAGCGGGACCTCGGAGTCGCCGTGCTCGCCGGCGATGTAGGCATGCACGTTCTTGACGTTGACACCGGTCTGCTGGCCGATCAGGTAGCGCAGTCGGGCGGAGTCCAGGTTGGTGCCCGAACCGAACATCTGGTTGACCGGCAGCCCGGACAGCTCCAGGGAAACTCTGGTGACGATGTCGACAGGGTTGGTAATCAGCAGGAAGATGGCGTTGGGGGCCACCTCGACCATCTGAGGGATGATGGACTTCATCATGTTGATGGTGGCGCCGGCCAGGTCGAGCCGGGTCTGTCCCGGCTTCTGCCTGGCTCCGGCCGTGATGACCACCATGTCGGCGTCGGCGCAGATCTGCGGATCGTCCGAGCCATCGATGGTGACCGTGGGGTAGAAGCTGGATCCGTGCTGCATGTCGCGGACCTCGGCCTCAACACGCTGGGCGTTGATATCCTCAAGGACGATCTCCCGAGCCACACCGCGCTGGGCCGCCGAAAAGGCCAGAGTCGACCCCACGGCTCCGGCTCCCACGATTGCTAGCTTGGTTGGCTTGATTGATGATTCCGCCATAGTTTTATGGACCTCTCTTATCGGAACCCGGGAAACGGGTTTGCCGCTGACAACATACGTAGTCTACCCAGCATAGATGACCTGGCGTGCACCTGCTCTTATGAGCTCAGCCCGGCTGATGGCGTGTCACCCGCTGAAGCCTGCAAGGGCTTCGGATCAATGGCCTGGTCAAGCACGGCAGCTGCCAGCCGGTCATCCACATCAGCGCTCAGCGCAACCCCATCGGCCCGGTATTCCAACGAATCCACCCGTCCCAGCTGCCGCACCTGCTCCAGCAGGGAGCCGCTGGTGTACGGGAGGATAGCCTGGACATGCACAGCGGGGGCGGGCAGCAGCTCCTCCACCCGTCTGCGCAGGGGCTCCAGACCCCGACCCTGCCTGGCCGAGACCAGGAAGGCCTCGGGCTCAAGGTTGGCGAGACGCTGCCGGGCATCCTGATCGATCAGATCAGCCTTGTTGAAGACCAGCAGGCGGGGAATGGACTCAGCGCCGGGGATGTCTGCCAGCACGGCGTCCACAGCCCTGATCTGCCCGAAGGGATCGGGATGGGAGCCGTCTACGACGTGCAGAATCAGATCGGACTGCCCCACCTCCTCCAGGGTGGATTTGAAGGCCTCGACCAGCTGGGTGGGCAGACGGCGTACGAACCCGACCGTGTCCACGTAGACGTAGAGCCGGCCGTCTGCCGTCTTGGTGCGCCTGACGGCCGTATCCAGCGTGGCGAAGAGGGCGTTCTCCACCAACTCCTCGGAGCCGGTCAGCCGGTTGGTCAGCGAGGATTTGCCGGCGTTGGTATACCCCACCACGGCCACTGCCGGCAGCTGGTAACGCCGACGCGACCCACGCTTGACCTGGCGCGAGGGGGCCATCTGGGCGATCTGACGCTTCAGCCGGGAAATCCGTCGTCTGATGACCCGACGGTCGGTCTCGATCTTGGTCTCTCCCGGGCCGCGGGAGCCTATGCCGCCGGCCTGCCCTGCAGCCTGGCCGCCGGCCTGGCGGGAGAGGGATCCGCCCCAGCCGCGCAGCCTGGGCAGCATGTACTCCAATTGGGCCAGCTCCACCTGGGCCTTGCCCTCGCGGCTGGTGGCATGCTGGGCGAATATATCCAGAATCAAGGCTGTCCTGTCGACCACTTTGACCTTGGTGACATCCTCAAGGGCACGTCGCTGGGAGGGATGAAGGTCGTCATCGGTAATGATGGTGTCGGCGCCCAGCCCAGTTACGATATCCGCCAGCTCCCGTGCCTTGCCCGAACCCAGGTAGGTGGCCGGATCCGGCTTGACCCGCTGCTGGAGCAGCCCGTCAAGCACCTCGGCCCCGGCCGTCCGCGCCAGGGCGGCCAGTTCGCGCAGGGACTCCTCGGCCTGACCGACCGTGGTCCGCGAACCCGACCAGACGCCGACTAGGACCACCCGCTCCAGACGGACCTTGCGGTACTCCACCTCGGTCACGTCCTGGAGCTCGCCCAGTCCCTCGACATGGCGGAAGGCATTGCGCCGGCTGCGCTCCTGCCACTCCTGATCCTGGTCCTGCCCGACCTGCCCCTCGCTGCCGGTCAGCACCTCGGACTTGTGGGCGAGCGGGTCCTGGTGGGCATCGACAACTGCTGAACCATGTTCTTGGGTCGGTTTTTCTTGGGTCAAAGGCACCTCTGCATTGATCTATGGACTAGGGAACGAATCCGGTGTAGGCGGAATCATGACACAGTCTTTATTATCATCTTCTTAGCAGACATCAGCGGATGCCCGAGGGACGGGCAGATTTCAAAGACGGACAGGATGGACATGACGCACAGGGACCATGGCAGCAGCCGGGGGCAATCCTCCAGGACCGGGACGGACGGAGGCGAACAGTACTTCGTAGCCCGTCCAGCCTCCCCCGACCAGCGGCGGACCATCCAGGTGGAGCTGGCCGGCCGCACCTGCCAGGTGGAGGTCTCCCACGGGGTCTTCTCTTCAGGCAGGCTTGACCTGGGCACTTCGGTCCTGCTCAAACGCGTCCCCCAACCCCCGGCCGAGGGCGATTTTCTGGACCTGGGCTGCGGCTGGGGTCCCATCGCCCTGAACATGGCCATACAGTCGCCCAAGGCCAACGTCTACGCTGTAGACACCAACCTGCGAGCCCTGGATCTGACCGCCCGCAACGCCCGATCCCAGAACCTTGACAGGGTGCATACCCTGACCCCGGAACAGGTGCCGGACGATCTGCGCTTCGACCTGATCTGGTCCAATCCGCCCATCCGGGTGGGCAAGGCGGCCCTGCACGACCTGCTGATGACCTACCTGCCCAGGCTGAAGCCCCAGGGCCTGGCCTACCTGGTGGTTCAGCGCAACCTGGGCGCCGACTCCCTGATTCCATGGCTGGCTGACGCCCTGGGCCCCGGATGGACGGCGGATAAGTATGCCTCGTCCAAGGGCTACCGGATCATCGAGGTGGGCCGGGCATGAGGTTCGAGTATCCTGCCGAGCTGCCCATCAGCGCGGCCAAGGAGGACATCGTCCATGCCGTGCAGTCCTCCCAGGTGGTCATCGTCTCGGGCCAGACCGGCTCAGGCAAAACCACCCAGATCCCCAAGATCCTCCTGGAAATGGGTCGCGGCGACCACGGCCGCCAGATTGTGCACACCCAGCCCAGAAGGATCGCCGCCAGAACCGTGGCCGAGCGCATCGCCTCGGAGACGGGCACCAGGCTGGGCGATCAGATCGGCTACCAGGTGCGATTCACCGACAAGTCCAGCCGAAGCACCCGTCTGCGAGTGGTCACCGACGGCATCCTCCTGGCGCAGATCCAGGGCGATCCGCAGCTGCGGGCCTACGACACCATCATCATCGACGAGGCCCACGAGCGCAGCCTGAACATCGACTTTCTGCTGGGGTACCTGACCGCCCTGCTGCCCAAGCGGCCCGATCTGAAGCTGATCATCACCTCGGCCACCATTGATTCGGTCAAGTTCCGCGACCACTTCGCCAAGGCCCTGCACACCCAGGTGCCCGTGCTGGAGGTCTCCGGCCGCACCTATCCGGTCCAGACCCTCTACGAGCCTGCTGGGTCGGCCCCTGCCCTGATGCGGCATGTCCCCGGGTTCGACTCCGAGAAGGAAGGCCCGGACAGGGAGGAGCCCGACATGCCTCAGGCGGTGGCCCGGGCCTGCGCCGAGCTGGTCATCCACTCCACCCACGTGGACGGTCCCAGGGACATCCTGGTCTTCGCCGCCGGAGAACGCGATATCCGCGAGTACGAGACCGCTCTGCGACGGCACTTCGGCCCTCGGACCTCCGACATGCGCCGACCGGACGCCCTGGAGATCATCCCCCTCTTCGCCCGCCTGTCGGCCAAGGAGCAGCACCGGGTCTTCGAAAGCCACGGCCATCAGCGCATCGTCATCGCCACCAACGTGGCCGAAACCTCCCTGACGGTGCCGGGCATTCGCTATGTGGTGGATCCGGGACTGGCCAGGATCAGCCGCTACTCCAAGTCGGCCAAGGTCCAGCGCCTGCCCATCGAACCTATCTCCCAGGCTTCAGCCGATCAGCGGGCGGGTCGCTGCGGGCGCGTGGCCGACGGCATCGCCATCCGTCTGTATGCCAAGGATGACTATGACGCCCGTCCCAAGTTCACCGACCCGGAGATCCTGCGCACCTCCCTGGGCTCGGTCATCCTGCACATGCTCTCGGTGGGCGTGGCCCATACGGCCGAGGACGTCACCGACTTCGGCTTCATCGATCCGCCCGACACCCGTGCGGTCAGCGACGGTCTGCGGGAGCTGACCGAGCTGCAGGCCATCTCCCGCCGGCAGGGCCTCATCCGGCTGACCAATCTGGGACGACGGCTGGCCAGGATCCCCATCGACATCCGTCTGGGCAGAATGATCCTGCAGGCCGGCCAGGACGCCACCCCGGACACCCTGGCCGCCGTTCTGGTGGTCGTGGCCTTCCTCTCCCTGCAGGACCCTCGCGAGCGCCCGGAGGAGAAGCGCGAGGAGGCCGACAGGATCCATGCCCGCTACGAGGACCCCTCCAGCGACTTCCTGACCGCCCTGAACATCTGGAACCGCTTCTTCCCGCAGGACAAGGAGCCATCCAACGGGGCCCTGCGCAAGGCCTGCAAGCAGGAGTACATGGCCTTCCTGCGCATGCGGCAGTGGCATGACCTCTACCGGCAGCTGGCCCAGATGTGCCGGGGCCTGCACATGAAGGTAGGCTCCCCCGTCCCCGTCAAGGGTCCGGACCAGGCTCTGCTGGCCCTGCCTATGGGGCAGCAGGCGGCACACGCCCTGATCTGCTCCTGGGACGACCAGGGCATCCATCGTTCCATGCTGGCCGGCCTGCTCTCCAGCCTGGGCATGCAGGTGATCCACGAGCCCAAGGCCTCCGATTTCGCCGGCCTGCATGGCGCGGCCCGGGCCAAGGCCATGAAACGGGCGCGCCGGCAGGCCAAGAACGACTACCAGGGGGCGCGCGGCACGCATTTCGCCATCTTCCCCGGATCTGCGCTCTCCAAGGCCAATCCGCCCTGGATCATGGCCGCCGAGCTGGTGGAGACCTCCCGGCTCTGGGCTCGCTGCTGCGCGGCCATCGATCCGGCCTGGGCCGAACCCCTTGCCAAGTCCCTGACCAGGACCACCTACGCCGAACCCCACTGGTCGGCTTCCCGTGGTGCCGCGGTCGCAACTTCCAAGGTCCTGCTCTACGGTCTGCCCATCGTGCGCGACAGGACCGTCCAGTGGGCACGGATCAACCCCGGCCAGGCCCGGGACATGCTGATACGCCAGGGCCTGGTCCAGGGCGACGTGCGCGAGCGCTTCCCGCATGACGGCTTCATCCAGGCCAACCGGCAGGTGCTCAGCGAGGCCGGTGAGCGGACCAGCAGAACCCGCCAGGCGACCGGCGCCGTCACCGAGGAGGACCTCTACGACTTCTACCAGGAGCGCATCCCCCAGGAGGCCACTTCCCTGGCCGCACTGGGCTCTTGGTGGCGGCGGCACCACGATGCGGACCCCCACCTGCTGGACTTCGACCCTGACAAGGTGGAGCGCCTGAACGACCAGTCCGCCTCCTACCGACCCGGAGACTACCCCGACCACTGGCACACCCTGGGCACCGACGGCCGGCCCATGGATCTGCCCCTGACCTACCGCTATCAGCCGGGAGAGCCGGACGACGGCATCACGGTCCACATCCCCCTGCACTGCCTGAACAAGCTGACGCCCGGACAGTTCAGCTGGACCGTGCCCGGCCTCCTGGACGATCTGATCACAGCCACCATCAAGTCCCTGCCCAAGGCCCTGCGGGTCCAGTTCGTACCCGCCCCTGACGCCGCCCGGACCATCCGCGCCTGGATAGACGGCCACTATCCCCTGCTGCCCGGCGCCGATCCTGACCCGGCAGAGCAGGCCACCTACGGATCGGCTGACCAGCAGTCTGCGTCCGGGAACGAAAACGGTGCAGAAGCCATCCCCGCCGAGGGCTGGCCGGACTTCGAGCAGGCCTTCACCGCCGCGGCCATAGACACGGTCGGAGCCCAGCTGCACCCGGAGGTCTTCACCCAGGACAGGCTGGAACGACTGCCCGACTACCTGCGGCCCACCTTCCAGGTGGAGGAGAAACGGCGCCACGGCCATCCCAAGGTCCTGGGCCGGTCCAAGTCCCTGACCGACCTGCAGCGCGACCTGGCCGGACAGGCCCGGCAGTCGGCCCGGTCCCGGGTTGACTCCCAGGCCAGCAAGGCCGCCCGACAGGGCCAGGTGGTCAAGAGCGCCGACCTGCTTCACCAGTCCGGTGCCACCACCAAACCGCGAGAGGAGCTGCTCTGGCAGGCCGCCCTGGGCAAGCTCCACCTGCCTGCCCAAAGGATCTCCTCGCGCTGGCTGAGCCGGGAGGCCCTGATGCTGGCCTCGGCCCCCTACCCGGACACCTCCGCCCTTGCCGAGGACCTGCAGATGGCTGCTGTCAAGCGCCTGATCCCCCACACCGAGGCCATCACCGACGACCGGTCCCTGCAGGAGGCTGTGGCCGGCGTCAGCCAGGTCTACGAGGACACCGTCTACCAGTTAGCCAAGGATGTGGTCGCCATTCTGGAGACCTCGGCCCAGGTGGACAAGGCCGTGTCTGGCCCCGCCGATCTTCCCCTGCTCTCGGTCCTGCAGTGGATCCGCCAGCACGCCGGCGGATTGGTGGCCAAGGGCTTCATCGGCGCCGACCCGCCCTATGCCCTTCCCCGCCTGCGCACATATCTGAAGGCGGACCTGATGCGCCTGAACAAGGCCCGCAGGGACAAGGACCGTGACGTACGATGGGCATGGCAGGCGCAGACCGCCCAGGATCTGGTGGACCAGGCGGCCAAGGCGGCCCAGGCCCTGCCCGCCGGTCCCGGACGAGACCAGGCCATGGACCGTGCGCGAAGGGGACGTTGGATGATGGAGGAGTACTTTGTCTCCATCTGGGCCCAGGAGCTGGGGACGGCCATCCCTGTCAGCCTGCAACGGATCAGGAAGGTGCTGGAAGGAAAGCCATGAGCACGAAACCATCGGGACGATCACGCAGGGGCAGCACCAAACGCGGACGGATGACCCTCCGCCGCGCGCAGACCCTTGGGGCCGCCCTGATGGCCATAGTCCTGGTGGTCGCCCTGTGCATCCTGGCCGTCCGCTTCGTCTCCTACCGGCTGATGGTCGGCCGCGTCATCCGCCACCAGGAGGAGCTGTCCCAGGAGTACGTTTTCAATCCAGGCAAAATCATCACCGATCACCGCTTCCATGACACCGTCGATATGAACGCCGACGATGTCCAGGACTTTTTAAACAAACACGAGGCCTCATGCAGCGGATCCACCTGCCTGCGCAGCCTGCAGATGGATGTCCCCGACCGTCCCGGTGACGGTCTGTGTGATGCCTACAAGGGCGGCAAGAGGCAGAGCGCGGCTCAGATCATCGACGGTGCCGCCCGCTCCTGTGGAATCAGCCAGAAGGTCCTTCTGACCATGCTGCAAAAGGAGCAGCATCTGGTGGCCACCAACCAATCCCCCACACAGGTCCAGCTCAAGTCGGCCATGGGCCTTTCCTGCCCAGACGATGCAGACTGCGACACCCGCTATGCCGGATTCTTCAATCAGGTCTACGGGGCCGCCCACCGATTCCGCTACTACCAGGCCCATCGGGACCAGTATGCCTACCAGACCAAGGCCCTGAACGATGTGCGCTTCAGCCCCGATGCCTCCTGCGGCAGCGGCAAGGTCTACATCGAGAACGACGCCACCGCCCTGCTCTACATCTATACGCCCTACCAGCCCAACGAGGCAGCGTTGCAGGCAGGCGACGGCGAAGGCGACCGCTGCTCGAGCTACGGCAACCGCAACTTCGTCATCATCTACAACAACTGGTTCGGCCGATCGGACCAGTGAGCCCCGGTTTCAAAGCCTGGGCAGGTAGTAGGCCAGCTCGTAGGGGGTGACCTGCCGGCTGTATCCGGCCCACTCCCGACGCTTGTTGCGCAGGAAGTACTCAAAGGTCTGCTCGCCAAGCACCTGGGCCACGAAGTCCGACTTCTCCATGACCTTGAGCGCCGCGTCCAGACTGTCAGGCAGGGGCTCGATGCCCATGGCCTGCCGCTCGGCGTCGGTCAGCTCCCAGACATCATCGCTGGTGGGCTCGCACAGGGTCATCTTCTGCTCGATCCCGTCCAGGCCGGCAGCCAGCAGCACCGAATAGGCCAGATAGGGGTTGGCCCCCGGATCCAGCCCGCGGAACTCCATCCTGGCCGAGTTGCCCTTGCCGGGCTTGTACTGGGGTATGCGCAGGAGGGCGGACCGGTTGTTGTGCCCCCAGCAGACGTAGCTGGGCGCCTCGGCCCCGCCCCAGAGACGCTTGTAGGAGTTGACATACTGGTCGGTCACCGCGCAGATCTCGGCCGCGTGGGCCAGGATGCCGGCGGCGAACTGCCGGGCCGTCTGGGACATGTTGAACTCCTGGCCTACCTCGTAGAAGGCGTTGGTGTCCCCCTCGAACAGGCTCAGATGGGTGTGCATGCCCGATCCAGGCTGGTCGGTGAAGGGCTTGGGCATGAAGCTGGCGTAGATCCCCCGCTCCAGGGAGATCTCCTTGACCACGGTCCGGAAGGTCATGATGTTGTCGGAGGTGGTCAGGGCGTCGGCATAGCGCAGGTCGATTTCGTTCTGCCCCGGCCCGGCCTCGTGGTGGGAGTACTCCACCGAGATGCCCATCTGCTCCAGCATGTTGACGCAGGCCCGGCGGAAGTCCATCCCCGGGCTGCGGGGCACATGGTCGAAGTATCCGCCCTCGTCGATGGGGGTCGGGTTCTGGGACCAGTCCTCCTGATTCTCGAACAGGTAGAATTCAATCTCCGGATGGGTGTAGAAGATGAATCCCTTCTCCTTGGCCTTGGCCAGGGCCCGCTTGAGCACGTGCCGGGGATCCCCGCTGCTGGGCTCGCCGTCCGGGGTGAGCACGTCGCAGAAGATCCGGGCTGTGCCCTGCGGCCCTCCCCTCCAGGGAAGGATCTGGAAGGTGGACGGGTCGGGCTTGACGATCATGTCGTCCTCGGAGACCCTGGTCATGCCCTCGATGGCCGAGCCGTCAAAGCCCAGCCCCTCCTCGAAGGCCACCTCCAGCTCGGTGGGCGCTATGGCCACCGACTTCAGGGTTCCCAAGACGTCGGTGAACCAGAGGCGAATGAACCGGACATCGCGCTCCTCGACAGTGCGCAGCGCGAACTCCTCTTGCTTATCCATAGAGCTTATGCTCCCATTCCTATATTTCGCAGACTTGCTTATAGCGTTAACAATGCTTTGAGACCAGGTCCAGTGCCTGCCCCAGGGTGAAGGCCCCCTCATAGAGGGACTTGCCCAGAATGGCGCTGTCCACGCCCCGATCCACCAGACCCAGGATGTGGCTCAGGTCATCCAGGCTGGATATGCCGCCCGATGCCGTCACCTTGGCCGGGGTCCGGTCAGCCACCTGTCCCAGCAGATGCAGGTTGGGGCCGGTCATCATCCCGTCGCGGGTCACGTCGGTGACCACGTACCGGCTGCACCCGTCCCGGTCCAGCCGCTCCATGGCCTCGAAAAGGTCCCCGCCCTGTCTGGTCCAGCCCCGGGCGGCCAGGGTGTGTCCGCGCACGTCCAGACCCACGCACACTTTCTGTCCGTAGCGAGCCAGGACCTGGCTGGTCCACTCCGGGTCCTCCAGGGCCGCCGTGCCGATGTTGACACGGGTGGCACCTGCATCCAGGGCGGCCTCCAGGCTGGCATCGTCACGGATGCCGCCGCTCAACTCCACCTTGACGCGATCCCCCAGCTGGTTGACCAGGGCGGCCAGCTTGTCACGGTTGTCTCCTGTGCCGAAGGCCGCATCCAGATCCACCAGGTGGAGCCACTGGGCACCCTGGTCGACCCAGGCCTTGGCTGCATCGGCAGGCTCGCCGTAGACCTTCTCGGAGCCGGAGACCCCTTGCCTGAGGCGGACCGCCTTTCCGTCGCGGACATCGACAGCGGGTAGGAGCGTCAGCATCTCATTCACCTTTCTCGGAGGGGATCCCGGAAGCCCCGGGAAGGGTCCGCACCCAATTGGTCAGCAGCCGCGCCCCGGCCTGACCGGACTTTTCAGGATGGAACTGGGTGGCGCTCAAGGGACCGCATTCATAGGCGGCCACGAATCTGCTGCGCCCATAGGTGGCCCAGGTAACCAGCGGTTCGCCGAACAATGCGCCCTCTGTTGACCCTGGCTGACTGTCGCTGTGTTCATTCAACGCCGATACTCGTAGGGACAGATCGGGCTGCGCCACGCCGGCCCGTTCATCCCCCTGCACCGCCATGGCGGCATAGGAGTGGACGAAGTAGAAGCGCTGGTCCTGGACCCCTGCCAACAGTCGTGTTCCCTGAGGCGCCTGGACATGGTCCCAACCCATATGGGGCACCACGTCAGCGTCCAGCCTGGTCACCCGACCGGGGATCAGGCCCAGGCCGGGCTCGCTGCGGCCGTCCTCGTCCCCGAACTGGAACATGATCTGAAGGCCTATGCAGACCCCCAGGACCGGCAGCCCTTGGGCCAGGCGATCCAGGATGATGCGGTCACCGCCGACGGCGCGCAACCCTGCCATGCAGGCCCCGTAGGCCCCCACGCCGGGGATGACCAGGCCGTCGGCCTTCATGGCCAGGTCCGGGTCGGCGCTGATTTGCGCATCGACCCCCAGCTGGGAGAGGGCATGCACCATGGATCTGACATTGCCGAACCCATAGTCAAACACCTGTATCCTGGTCATGTTCCTCCTAGCAGGTCTTTTGCCTGAACGTTTACTCGACGCGGCCCTGGCGAGTCGATCCGCCGGCTCCGAACCTGGTGTGCGAGGCGATGATGCCCATGGCCTTCTCGCGGTTGTACTCCCCCGAGTCGAAGATGGCGGCCCCATCCTGGCGCAGCCTGTCCACCGTGGTGGTCCCGATCATCAGGTCCTCCACGAAGTCGGCGGTGGCGGCAAAGAGGATGGGCGGCGCGAGCGTCTGCCCCGACTGCCCGCTGATCCAGAGGGTCACTTCGAGTTTGTCGGCCCGGTTGACCGCCAGGATGGCGCTGAGCCCGGATACGACCGTGGTCAGATCGCGGATGGCCGCCTCGGGTCCGTCCCCGTCCAGGTTTCTCAGGACGGCCACGGCACCCTCACGGGCCTGGATGCACCAAGCTGAGATATCGGATATCTGGCAGAAGGCCGCCAAAAGCTCTGCCGAAGCCAGACGGGTCACCATGACGGCGGCCTTGGCCCGATTGCCGATCAGGCCTTCCAGCTCTTGATCGAAATCGGCAGCAACGCCATCAGCCTCATCCGGCTCCACCGACGATTCGTCAGCGGGCCCGGAATCCAAACCGGCCTCGTCAGCCACGCCTGATTCGGTATGGCCAACAGACTGATCCGCCTGATTCTGGCCTTCATTGAACTCGGCCTCAAAGCTGGCCAGGGCCCGCTCGACCTCCTCCTCGCTCAGATGGTGGACGGAATCCGGCAAGCCCTGATCCTCGCTGTCATTGTTGTCGTGTTCATCAGCACTCATAGCGACCCCTTGGTGCTGGGGATCCCCTTCACCCTGGGATCAGGCTCCACGGCGAAGCGCAGAGCCCTAGCCAAGGCCTTGAACTCAGCCTCGGCGATGTGGTGCGGATCCCTGCCCGACAAGAGGGTCAGGTGCAGGCAGATGCCGGCATGCAGGGCGATGGACTCCATGACGTGCCTGACCAGGGAGCCGGTGAAGTGCCCGCCGATCATGGCATACTCGAACCCCTCAGGCTCGCCGGTGCAGACCGCATAGGGCCTGCCGGAAATGTCGACCACGGCTCGTGCCAGGGCCTCGTCCAGGGGAACGGTGGCGTCGGCGAAGCGCTTGATGCCCCGCTTGTCGCCCAGGGCCTGGGCCAGGGCCTCGCCAAAGACGATGGCCACGTCCTCGACGGTGTGATGGACGTCGATCTGGGTGTCCCCGCTGGCCTTGATGGTCAGGTCGATCAGGGAATGCCTGCCCAGGGCCGTCATCATATGGTCATAAAAGGGAACCGAGGTGTCGATATCGGTCACTCCGGTGCCATCCAGGTCCAGACTCAGGCTCACCTTGGATTCACTGGTCTGGCGGGTGATGGTGGCTGTTCTGCCTGCCATAGCTGCTCCTCCGCTTTCTGCCGCGCTCTCCAGTTCGCACTGTGTCTTCTGCACGGCGTCTAGACCACCAGCATAGCCGTTCGGCTGGTCTGCATCCTCCTAGAACCGCTTGAGAACATGGACCAGGGTTTGACGGAATCGATCCATCTCCGCGTCCGTGCCCATGCAGACCCTCAGGTAGCCCTGGGGACCCACGGCCCGGATCAGCACGCCTTCATCCTTCATGGCTTCGAAGACGGCGTCCCGGTCGGGGAAGATGCCGAAGAGGATGAAGTTGGACGCCGAGGGCACCACCGTCAAGGGCCGGCCATGGAACTTCTGTCCGGCCAGCCACTGGGCGGTCCGCCGACGGGTCTGGCGAAGCTGATCCACCCGGGCCAGCTGGAGATCCGTGTGCTCCAGGGCAGCCAGGGCCGCAGCCTGGGTCAGGGCACTCAGGTGGTAGGGCATTCGGACGATGCGGACCGCGTCGACTATTCCCTGGGATGCGGCCAAATAGCCCACCCTGGCGCCAGCGAAGGCGAAGGCCTTGGACATGGTCCGGCTGACTGCCAGATGGTCGTACTGCCCGATCAGGCTGACCGCCGAGGGCGTGCCCGGGTCGCGGAACTCGATATAGGCCTCGTCCACGACCACGATGGGTCGGGCGGACTGATCCGCGCCTGCTACAGGAACCTTGGAGCAGGCCTCAAGAAGCCTGGTCAGCTGATCCATGGGCAGAGGCGTCCCCGTGGGATTGTTGGGGCTGGTCACCAGCACCATGGCTGGCCTCAAAGCCTTGATGCGTTCGATGGTCGTATCCATGTCCAGGCTGAAATCAGGCAGCCGGTGGGCCAGTTCCCAGTCAGTGAAGGTGTCCCTGGCGTACTCGGGATACATGGAGTAGGTCGGATCGCAGCCCAAGGCGGTCCTGCCCGGTCCGCCGAAGGCCTGGAAGAGCTGGAGCATGATCTCGTTGGACCCGTTGGCCGCCCAGATCTGCTCGGGCTGGAGCGAGGTCCCTGATTCCCTCTTCAGATAGGCCGCCAGGGCCCGCCGCAGGTCCTCATGCTCCCTGTCCGGATAGCGATTGAGGCCGGGGGCCACCTGGCGCACACGCTGGCAGATGGCCTCGACCACCTCCTGGTCCAGGGGGTAAGGGTTCTCGTTGACGTTCAGGCAGACCGGGACATCCAGCTGGGGGGCGCCGTAGGGCTCCTCCCCTACCAGGTCCGTGCGCAGGGGCAGATCGGCTGGTATGGCACTCACCGCAGACCGGCCTTCTCTTCGTTGGCTTCAAGGTCGGCCTTGTCATAGGGGTCGTCCAGGAACCGGCTCAGGATGCACTCGCCGTGGGCGGGCAGATCCTCGGCTACCGCGAAATCGTTGATCTTGGCCGCGATGGGCTTGAGCCCCTCCTCGTCATATTCGATGACTTCGACAGGCTTCATGAAGGTGTGGACGCCCAGGGCCACGTCGAACCGGGCGGTTCCGCCGGTGGGCAGGACGTGGTTGGACCCGGACATGTAGTCGCCCAGGGGAACAGGAGAGTATGGACCGCGGAAGATGGCGCCCGCGTTTCGAATCCGGTCGATGACGGCATCAGGATCGGCCGTCTGAACCTCCAGATGCTCGGCTGCATAGGCATTGGCCACGTCGATGGACTGGTCGATCCCGTCGGTCAGGATGATTCCCGACTGGTTGCCGCCCAGAGAGGTGCGCACCCGGTCGGCATGCTCGGTCCGAGGCACCCTGCGCCCCAGAGCCTCCTGAACACCCTGGGCCAGATCCTGGCTGTCGGTGATCAGCACCGAGCCGGCCAGCTCGTCATGCTCGGCCTGGCCGATCAGGTCTGCCGCAACCCAGTCGGGGTTGGCCTGCCCGTCAGCCAGAATAGCGATTTCCGTGGGGCCGGCCACGGCGTCGATGCCCACCATGCCGGAGACCATCTGCTTGGCTGTCGCCACGAAGATGTTGCCCGGGCCGGTGATCTTGTCAACCGGATCGCAGAGAATCTCCCCGTCCTGGGGCTCGGACCCCTTGGCCCCATATGCGAACATGGCCACGGCCTGGGCGCCGCCCACGGCATAGACCTCGTCCACCCCCAGGATGGCGCAGGTGGCCAGGATGATGGCCGCTGGCAGACCGCGGGGATCGTCAGAGGCGGGCGGAGTGGCCACAGCCAGGGAATCGACACCGGCAATCTGGGCGGGGACCGCGTTCATGATGACCGATGAGGGGTACAGGGCCTTACCTCCAGGCACGTACAGACCCACCCGTTGAACCGGGATCCACCGCTCGCTAACCCGGGCGCCGGGTGCCAGGTCGGTGGCCATGGGCTTGGGCACCTGGGTGGTGCACACCTTGCGGATGCGGCTAACGGACTCCTCGATTGCCGCCCTGACCTTGGGATCCAGCCCATCCAAGGCCTCCTGCATGGCCGATGCCGGAACCCTCAGATCATGGGGACGCACATGGTCGAACCTCTCCTCCAGGTCGCGCAGGGCCGCAGCCCCATGCTCGCGCACCTGGTCCAGTATGGGCCGCACCTGGGCGCTGGCCTCCCGGGTACCCATATCGGCTCGGGGCATGGCGGCGAGGAGTTGGGCGCGGGACATGGTTTTCCCGCGCAGATCCATGGTTCTCATCATGAGCTTTGACATACTTTGATGGTAGTGAACTTTTGTGTCGCCAAAGCCAGCGACTCACCGCCGTCCCATATGGTGAGACGGTTCCGGGCGCATCCTAGGCCGACGGCAGGCAGGAGGGTCCGAAGACCGACTTGATCTCGGCCATCATGGAGGTGTCGTGCCTGGTGCGGAATCCGTCGCCAAAGGTCAGCAGGCGGACGTTGCCCCGGTCGTCGGTGACCGCCAGACGAACCTGGCAGTAGCCGGGGTGGGACTTGAGTATCCGGGCCAGCCGCTCCATGTGCCCCCGATCCAGGGCCTGCCTGGGCAGGGTGATGGTCAGAGGCCGCTCGTCCGCCGACTCCAGGACGGGCACCTCCATATCGGTGACGCGGATGTTGGTGGCCTCGTCCCGCAGCTCGACCACACCCTTCACCCGGATGACCGAGTCCAGGACCAGGTCGTCGGAGTGGGCGTCGTAAATCTTGCCAAAGAACATGCACTGGATGGAGCTTTCCAGATCCTCGATGGTGACGATGGCCCAAGGATTGCCCTTCTTGGAGACCCGTCGGTCAACAGCCGTGACCAGCCCAGCCAGGGTCACCGCCTTGCCGTCCATGCCCTTGGACCGGTTGAGCAGCTGGGCGATGGACATGTCACGCATGCCAGCCAGAACCGAAGTCATGCCGCTCAAGGGATGGTCGGACACGTACAGACCCAGCATCTGCCGCTCGAAGTTGAGTTTGGTGGACTTGTCCCACTCGTCGATGTCAGGCACGGTCACCTGGGCGTCGCCCAAGGCATCCTGCTGGGGCAGATCGTCATCGGGGTCGGCGAAGAGATCGAACTGGCCCTCGGCCTGCTTGCGCTTGATGGGCATGACCTGGTCGACGGCCTCGTCATGGATCTGGAAGAGTGCTCTTCTGTTGGGGTCGATGCCGTCGAAGGCGCCGCCCTTGATCAGGGATTCCACGGTTCGCTTGTTGAGCACCTCCATGGGCACCCGCTTGACGAAGTCCATAAAGTTGACATATTTGCCGCGGGGCCCCTGGCGTTCCTTGATGATGTCCGCCACCACCTTGTCGCCCACATTGCGTATGGCTCCCAGGCCGAAGCGGACCACGTCGCCGACAGCGGAGTACTCGGCCACGGACTCGTTGATGTCAGGCGCCAGGATGCGGATGCCCATCCTTCTGGCCTCACCCAGGTAGAGGGCGGTCTTGTCCTTGTTGGTCTTCTCGTTCTGCAGCAGAGCGGCCATGAACTCCACCGGATAGTGGGTCTTCAGGTAGGCGGTCCAGTATGCGATCAGGGCGTAGGCCGCGGAGTGCGCCTTGTTGAAGGCGTAGCCGGAGAAGGGCACCAGGACGTCCCAGACCGCTTGGGCGGCCTCCCGGGAGTAGCCGTGCTCTTTCATGCCCTGGAAGAAGGGCACCTGCTCCTTGGCCAGGACATCGGGCTTTTTCTTGCCCATGGCCCTTCGGAGCACGTCGGCTCGGCCCAGGGAGTAACCGGCCAGAATCCGGGCTGCGGACTGGACCTGCTCCTGGTAGACGATCAGACCGTAGGTCTCGTCAAGCACGCCCGCCAGGGGCTTGGCCACCTCCGGATGAATGGGCTCGATCTTCTGCAGCCCGTTCTTGCGCTTGGCATAGTTGATGTGCGAGTTCATATCCATGGGCCCTGGCCGGTAGAGGGCGATCAGGGCGGAGATGTCGTTGAAGTTGTCGGGCTTGAGCATGCGCAGCAGGGATCGCATCCCGTCGCCATCGAGCTGGAAGACGCCCAGGGTGTCGCCCCGGGAGAGCAGCTGATAGGTCTCCTTGTCGTCCAGGGGGACCTTCTCGATGCTGATGGGCTCCTTGCCATTGCGCTTGATGTTGGCGACCGTGTCCCTGATGACCGTCAGGTTGGACAGCCCCAGGAAGTCCATCTTGACCAGCCCCAGGGTCTCGCAGGTGTGGTACTCGAAGGTGGTGGTCACCGTGCCGTCGGTGCGCTCCATCAGCGGCGAGGTATTGGTGATGGGGTTGGAGGCCATGATGGTGGCGCAGGCGTGCACACCGGTCTGGCGGATGATGCCCTCGATGCCCTTGGCCTCCTCGGTGATCCGCTTGACATCCGGGTTGGACTCGTACAGATCGCGGAACTCCTTGGCCTCCGGGTAGCGCTTGGACTGGGGGTCGAAGATCTCCTTGAGGCTCATGTCCTTGCCGTTGACCGTGGGCGGCAGGGCCTTGGTGACCTGGTCGCCCACCGAGTACTCGTAGTCCATGATCCTGGCTGAGTCCTTCAGGGCCTGCTTGGTCTTGATGGTGCCGTAGGTCACGCACTGGGCCACCTTGTCGGAGCCGTACTTGCGGCCCACGTAGTCCAGGACCTTCATGCGCCCCTCGGGGTCGAAGTCCACGTCGATATCGGGCAGGGAGACGCGCTCGGGGTTGAGGAAGCGCTCGAAGATCAGCCCGTGCTTGAGCGGATCCAGCTCGGTGATGCCCATGGCGTAGGCCACCATGGATCCTGCCGCCGATCCACGGCCCGGCCCCACCATGATGCCATGCTGCTTGGCCCAGTTGATGTAATCGGCCACCACCAGGAAGTATCCGGTGAACTGCATCTGGCAGATGACCCCGCACTCGTAGTCGGCCTGGTGGGAGACCTCCTCGGGCACCCCGTCCGGGTAGCGGTTCTTCAACCCCTCGTCCACCTTCTTCAGGAAGAGGGAGGTCTCGTCCCAGCCCTCCGGGCAGTCGAAGCGGGGCATGAAGGCCCCGTCCTCGTGATCGTCGAACATGACGTTGCAGCGTTCCGCGATCTCCAGGGTGTTGTCGCAGGCTTCGGGGAACTCCTTGAAGATCTCCCGCATCTCCTGGGCCGAGCGGATGTAGTAGCCGGTGCCGTCGAACTTGAAACGGCCTGGATCGGTCAGCCGGGATCCCGAGTTGATGCAGAGCAGGGCATCCTGGGCCGAGGCATCCTCCTTGCGCACATAGTGCGAGTCGTTGGTGGCCACCAGGGGTGCATCCAGACGACGGGCGATCTCCAGCAGTTCCTTGGTCACGCGATGCTCGATCTCCAGCCCGTGGTCCATCAGCTCCACGTAGTAGTTCTCCTTGCCGAAGATGTCCTGGAACTCCCCCGCCGCCCGCAGGGCCTCGTCGAACTGGCCCAGCCTCAGCCTGGTCTGGACGATGCCCGAGGGGCAGCCGGTGGTGGCGATGACCCCCTGGTGGTAGGTGGACAGCAGATCCTTGTCCATGCGGGGCCACTTGCCGACCAGACCCTCCAAATTGGCCATCGAGGAGGCCTTGATCAGGTTGACCAGACCCGTGTCGTCGCTGGCCCAGAGGGTCATGTGGGTGATGAAGCCGCCGCCGGAGACATCGTCGGAACGCTGCTCGTCGGTTCCCCAGTGGACCCGGCTCTTGTCCTGGCGGGCAGTCTCAGGGGTCACGTAGGCCTCGATGCCGATGATGGGCTTGATGTCGGCATCCACGGCCGTCCGCCAGAGCTCGTAGGCCCCGTGCATGTTGCCGTGGTCGGTGATGGCCACGGCCGGCTGCCCCAGCCGCCCCACCTCGGCAACCAGGTCGGGGATCCTGCTGGCCCCGTCTAGGGTGGAATAGTGGGTATGGGTGTGAAGGTGAACGAAGTCTGACCGGGTTGAGGACATATCTCCAACTTACCCAGGACCCTGGCCGAATCGCTGGAGTCCGCTAGCTGCGTATACCAGTGGCGCTCTGGCGTTCGATCTGCAGGGCGCGGCGCAGATCAGCCGGATAGGAGGAGACCACCTTGGTCCAGATCTTGGTGCGGGGATGGCGGAATTCCAAGCGCATGGCGTGCAGCCACTGCCGCTTCAGGCCCAGCCTGTCCGCCAGGTCGGGGTTGGCCCCATACATGTGGTCGCCCACCAGGGGGTGTCCTATGGAGGAGAAGTGCACGCGTATCTGGTGGGTGCGCCCGGTCTCCAGATTGACGCTGACCAGGGTGGCCGAGCCGAAGCGCTCCAGTACGTCCCAGTGGGTGATGGCCTCCTTGCCTGCGGGGGTGACGGTGAAGCGGAAGTCCGAGACCCGGGCCCGGCCGATGGGAGCCTCGATGGTGGCCTTGTCCTGGGAAAGATTGCCCTGGACCAGGGCGTGGTAGATCTTGACCACCTCATGCCGAGCGAACTGCCGGCGCATCTCCTTGTAGGCCAGGTCGGACTTGCAGACCAGCATAAGGCCGCTGGTGCCTGCGTCCAGGCGGGAGACGATGCCCTGACGGCCCTGGGCCCCCATGGAGGTGATGTGGGTGCCCCGCTGCAGGAGGCTGCCCAGAACAGTTGGTCCGGTCCAGCCTATGGAGGGATGTGCCGCCACCCCAACCGGCTTGTCAACGACGACCACGTCCTCGTCCTCGTAGACCACGGGCATGTCCTCAGCCACCGGCTCCACCTGTGTGGCCGGCTCGGGTTCGTCCAGCTCTATCAGATCGCCGCTCATCAGGGTGGTGGCCTTGTTCACCCGACGGCCCATGATCCGCACATGGCCCTGGGCCACCAGATCGCTGGCCTTGGCCCTGGACAGGCCCAGCATCTTGGACAGGGCCATATCCAGGCGCCGACCCACCAGGGCATCCGGCGTGGGAAGAAGCCGGGTCACTTGGCTGCTCCCCCATGTTCTTTGGGTTGGGATCTGTCGCTGAACTGCACATTGCAGGCAATGAACGCCACCACGGCAACACCGGCCAGAGTCAGATAGATGTCGGCCACATTGCCCACCGACCATCCGTAGTCCAGAAAGTCGACCACGGCACCGTCAAGAAAGCCTGATGCATAGGCCACCCGGTCGATCAGATTGCCTGCCGCCCCTGAGAAGGCCAGGGAGAGGGCCAGGGTCCAGGCCATGGAGGTGGTCCGCAGGGCCAGAACAATGATGAGCAGGCAGGCGGCCAGAGCAATCAGGGATATGACCCAGGTACTCCCGGATCCCAATCCAAGAGAAGCCCCAGGGTTGCGCACCAGTCGCAGACCATGGAGAGGACCCGGCAGTGCCACACTGACCCCCTTGCCCAGCCGAGCCAAGGCCAAGGCCTTGGTCACCTGATCCAACGCTATGGCCACTGCCGCCAGAGCGACGAAGACGGCCACGCGCCCGCGCAGCCGTCTCTTGTATGTGTTCTTGGTCATTACCGGATGGAATCAGTGGGCCTGTTCGGACTTCTTTTCCATGGACTGGTAATTGCTGGTGTCCGAGATCTGGTTGATGAGCTGGTTGAGGAACTCGGTCAGCTTGCTGCGGTAGCCCGCCTCGAACTGCTTGAGACCCTGGATGTTCTCCTCCAGAACCTTGGACTGATCCATGAGCTTGTTCTTGACATCGGCGGCATAGCGGTCGGCGCTGTCGCGGGTGTTCTTGTCGTACTCCTGGGCACGGGTCTGCACCTGGGTCTCGTACTCGTCGGCCTGGGTGTGCTGGCGCTTGGAATAGGCGTCGGCATCGGAACGGGTCTTGACCGAGTACTCGTCAGCCTGGGAGCGTACGCGCTGTGAGTAGCCATCGGCCTCGGAGTGCACGCGCTTGGAATACTCGTCCACTTCGGCGCGGGTCCTCTTGGAGTAGTCCTCCGCCTTCTTGACGATGTCGTCGTGCTGGGCGTGGCCCTCGGCCACCAGCTGGGAGGCGTTGGCCTTGCCTTTGTCGACGTACTGATCGTGCAGTTGCATGGCCAGGGTGAGCATGGCGGTGGCCCTCTCGGGTTCGCTGCTGGCCTCGGCGCCAGCGCCCGCGATCCGCTGCAGGCTGCCCGTTTCGGTGGAGGGCTCGGCCTTGGAGACCTGCTGACGCAGCTGCTCCTCGCGCTTGCGGGACTCCTCCAGCTCCTTGTTCAGCTGTTCGGTGCGCTGTTGCTGCTCCTGAGAAGCCTTCTGGGCCTGGGTGACCTGCTGGCGGGCCGTGGCCATGCCCTGCTGGGAGGCATTGAGCTGGTTGGTCAGAGCCTGGACCTGCTGGCGGGCCTGGTCGCGCTCCTTTTGCATGGCCGTCAGCTGGTTGGTCAGCGCCTGGGTGTTGTTGCCCGCGGCGGCCTGGGCGGTAAGCTGGTCGATTTGGGAGTTGAGCTGCTCGACCTGACGCTTGAGCTGGTCGTTCTGGGAGGCCAGGGTCTTGACCTGGCTCTGGGACTCGGCCAGCAGTCGCTTGGTCTGGGCATCCACGGCAGGCTGTTGGGCGGCGGACCCCTGGGCCTGCTTCAGATCCCGGTTCTCCTTCTGCAGGGATTCGACCTGAGCCGTCAGGTCGGAAATCTTCGAGTTCAGCGAGGCCACATCGGTACCCAGGGACTGGGTGGAAGCGGCGTTGCCTTGCATGGCCTGCTTACCCAGAGCTTCAACCGTATCGGTGACCTGATCCAGGAAGTCGTCGACCTCGTCGACGTCGTAGCCTTCCTTAAACCGCACTGTCTGGAAGGTATGCTCCCTTATGTCATTAGGCGTCAATAGAGCCATATGTTTCTCCACCTCGCTTCAGGCCAACCAGCCCGATTGTGTTCTCTTACTGCATGCTAGCACGGAGTCTGCCGTATCCACGGTCTTGCTCTTACCCCAACAGCACCTGGATGATGATCAGGGCCGCGTAGAGCACCATGAAGGAGACGTCAAGCTGGATCCTGCCCATGGGCAGAGGCGGAATGTACCGGCGCAGCCAGCGCAGGGGCGGCTCAGTCAAGGCATAGATGACCCGAATGAGCGAGGCCACGAAGCCACGAGGGTACCAGCGAGGCGACAGAACCAGGACCCAGTCCAGAATCATCCGCACGAAGAGGATCAGCAGGTAGGTCTCATTGCAGATGTCTATCAGATATCGAATAAAAAGAAGAAGCATGCGTCTTTAGGCTCCTGCAGACACGGCTGCCAGGGCATCGCTCACTGGGCGAAAAGCCCCTTGGCCGAAGAGCCTGACTCGGGCTCCTCCACCTTGATGTTGACCTGCGCAGGACTGAGCAGAAAGACCCTGGGAGTGACCCGCTCGATGGACCCGCGTACCCCGAAGACCACGCCTGCCGAGAAGTCGACGATCCTGTAGGCCACCGACTCGGACACGCCAGTCAGGTTGAGGACCACCGGCACTCCGTCCCGCAGGGCCCTGCCGACCATCTGGGCATCCTCATAGGACTTGGGATGGATGGTGGTGATGCGGTTGATTCGGCTCTGGAAGGGCGTGGACTCGGCCTCCTGGCTGCTGGTCGTGGATTGCGGAGCCATGGGAGTCACAGAGTGATCGGTGTCGAAGCCATCGCGGGCCTCGTCATCGTCGGCCAGGTCGTCGTCATCGTCGTCTACGACGTCCGACATGCCGAAAAAGGACATTGCGTTCTTCATCAATCCTGCCATACCTGCTCCTTCGCCTGATTACCGCAGAAAGTCAGGGATATCCAGATATCCCGGGTCGGAGGTGCCGTCGTCGCCGGAGGCGGGGGGCACCACATCGTGTTCGGAAGTCTCATCTGACTCCGCCTGGGCGGAAGGGGTCGTCAGCGGCTGCTGGGGCTGCTGGACCGGGGCGGCTGCTGCCGGCGTGGAGGTCGTGTCCACTGCAGGGGCCGGGGTCTCGTCCTTCTTTGGTGTGGGATCGAATCCGGCGGCGATGACCGTGACCCGCACCTCGTCCCCGTAGGCGTCGTCCAAGGCCAGGCCCCAGATGATCTGCGCCTCGGGATGGATGGCATCCTGAACCAGCTGGGCGGCGGCAGATGCCTCCTGCATGCTCAGGTCGGTGGGGCCGGCCACGTTGATCAGGGCCCCGTGGGCACCCTCGATGCTCTCCTCCAGGAGCGGGGAGGAGATGGCGATCTCGGCGGCCTGGGTGGCTCGATCCTCGCCCCTGGCTGCGCCGATGCCGAAGAGGGCGGTGCCTGCATCCTTCAAGATGGCGGTGACATCGGAGAAGTCCACGTGAATGTAGGAGTTCATGGTGATCAGGTCAGTGATGCCCTGAACACCGGCCAGCAGGGCCGTGTCGGCGGTCTTGAAGGCATCCATGACCGAGACTGTGCGATCCGAGAGGTCCAGAAGCCGATCATTGGGGATAACGATAAGGGCATCGACCTCCTTGCGCAGGTTCTCGATGCCCGATTCGGCGGAAGCGGAGCGCCTGGGTCCCTCAAAGGTGAACGGCCGGGTGACTACGGCGATGGTCAGCGCGCCTTGCTGACGGGCTGCACGCGCAACCAAGGGGCTGGCGCCAGTGCCTGTGCCGCCGCCCTCCCCTGCAGTGACGAAGACCATGTCGGCGCCCTTGAGAACCTCTTCAATGTCGGACTGATGGTCCTGGGCAGCCTTGGCGCCCTTCTCTGGATCGGCTCCGGCCCCCAGGCCGCGGCTGTTGGCATCGGAAAGGGAGATCTTTACATCGGCTTCTGAGCGCAGGAGATCCTTGGCATCGGTATTGATGGCAACAAACTCGACATTCTGCAGACCCTCGGCGATCATGCGATTGACAGCATTGCCACCGGCTCCACCAACACCAACGACCTTGATGTTGGTCTTGTCGTTGAAATTGTCATTCTGGGCAATCTCGCTCACAGTATGCTCCCGTCACTCACGTTACGCTCAACTCTAGCGCAGGTCGTATACGCCAACACGCATTTGCCCACAGGCGTTCCGACCCTCCCTGACGGCCGTGGGCCTAGGGTCCGGGAGGACAGAGCCAACCGCCCTGGCCTTCCGAGAGAACCTCCACGCCGTTCTGTCCGTATTCTAAACCCTGATTCTAGACCCGGATGCGCAGGTTGGCGACAGGAATATTTCCGGCTTCAGTAGGAGGCATCCATGGGGTCGTTGCCGAAGAGCGTCTCGCGCTCCTGATGGGTGGTGGTCCGCGAATCCAGCCAGCCATAGGGAAGACGGACCTTCTTGGCATAGCGGACCCGGCCACGGGGCTTGCCGGCCACGGCTCGTGGATAGGGCATGTCCTGATCCAGATCGGCGATGCAGCGGTCCAGCTCCTCCAGGCTCTCGCAGGCCATGAAGTCGCGGCGCACCTGGCCTCCAACCGCGAAACCCTTCAAATACCAGGCCACGTGCTTGCGCATGTCGTGGACGGCCATGCGCTCGTCGCCGTCGTAGAACTCGGCCAGAAGCCGGGCATGGCGGGCCATGATGGCCCCCACCTGGCCCAGGGTGGGCTCCTGCCGTTCCGGGGAGCCAGCCAGGGCCGCCGCTATGTCGGCAAAGAGCCAGGGACGGCCCTGGCAGCCCCGGCCGATGGCCACGCCTGCGCAGCCGGTCTGGGCGAACATGTCCAGGGCATCCTCGGCGGTCCAGATGTCGCCGTTGCCGAAGACGGGGATATCAACGGCCTGGACCAGCTGAGCGATCCGGTCCCAGTCAGCATGGCCGCCATAGTACTCAGCCGTGGTTCTGGCGTGCAGGGTCACGGCGGCGCATCCCTCCTCCTGGGCGATGTGCGCCGCCTCCAGGAAGGTCTCGTGCTGGTGATCGATGCCCACACGGATCTTTGCGGTGACGGGGATCCCGGCAGGCGAGCAGACGGCGACCACCCGATGGACCAGTTCAGCGAAGAGGTCGGTCTTCCAGGGCAGGGCGGACCCGCCGCCGTGTCTGGTGACCTTGGGAACCGGGCAGCCGAAGTTCATGTCGATATGATCGGCCCAGCCCGCATCAACCACCATCCGGGTGGCCTGTTCCATGATCTGCGGGTCCACCCCGTACAGCTGCAGGGAGCGCACCTTCTCCTGCGGGGCGAAGCGACAGAGCCGGAAGGCCTTGGGGTTGCGCGCCACCAGGGCCCGGGCCGTCACCATCTCCCCCACATACAGTCCGTCGGGTCCATACTCGCGACAGAGCAGGCGGAAGGGCCAGTTGGTCACGCCCGCCATGGGCGAAAGCATGACCGGCACAGGCACGGTTATCGGGCCCAGCTGCACAGGGGCAGCCTTCGGGGTCGGGCGATCAGTCTCAGTACCGGCCACCGGCCTCGGCCACCTTGATGGGTTCGCTCTCGTCCGTGCCCGGCTCGCTGGCCAAGTCCGTGTAGCCGTCAGCGGCACGCGCTCCGGTCAGGTCAGACGGCCCCATGGGGTAGCGCACCCGCCGCTCGCCGACGACCCGGCGCACATAGTCCTCCACCTGGTCCAGGGCCACCCGATCCTGCTGCATGGAGTCTCGGTTGCGGATGGTGACCGCCTTGTCGTCCAAGGTGTCGAAGTCCACGGTGATGCACAGGGGTGTACCGATCTCGTCCTGACGACGGTAGCGACGGCCGATGGCGCCGGACTCGTCGTAGTCCACCATCCACTCGTTCTGGCGCAGGTCGGCAGCCAGGTCATGGGCGATCCGCTGCAGATCAGGCTTCTTGGACAGGGGCAGGACGGCTGCTTTGACCGGGGCCAGCCTCGGATCCAGGCGCAGCACGGTGCGCCGGTCGACCCCGCCCTTGGTGTTGGGGGCCTCGTCCACGTCATAGGCATCCACCAGGAAGGCCATCAGCGAGCGCGTCAGGCCGGCAGCGGGCTCGATCACGTAGGGGATGTAGCGTTCCCCGCTGGCCTGGTCGAAGTAGCTCAGATCCTCGCCCGAGTGCTCGGCATGGGCCTTGAGGTCGTAGTCGGTGCGGTTGGCCACGCCCTCCAGCTCGCCCCACTCGGAGCCCTGGAAGCCGAACCGGTACTCGATGTCCACGGTCCGCTTGGAATAGTGGGCCAGCTTCTCCTTGGGGTGCTCATAGTGGCGCAGGTTCTCGGGCTTGACGCCCAGGTCCACGTACCAGCGGGTCCTGGCATCGATCCAGTACTGATGCCACTGCTCGTCGGTGCCGGGATGGACGAAGAACTCCATCTCCATTTGCTCGAACTCGCGGGTGCGGAAGATGAAATTGCCGGGTGTGATCTCGTTGCGGAAGCTCTTGCCCATGTTGGCGATGCCGAAGGGAGGCTTGGAGCGGGAGGAGGCCATGACGGACTTGAAGTCCACGAAGATGCCCTGGGCGGTCTCGGGACGCAGGTAGTGCAGGCTCTTCTCGTCCTGGACAGGTCCCAGGTGGGTCTGCAGCATCATGTTGAAGTCGCGCGGCTCGGTCCACTGGCCCTTGGTGCCGCAGTCCGGGCAGGGGATGTCCTTGAGGCCGTTTTCCGGATCATGGCCGTGCTTCTCGACGTAGGCCTCCTCCAGAGTGTCGGCCCGGTGCCGCTTGTGGCAGTTCAGGCACTCGATCAGGGGGTCGTTGAAGACGGACACGTGACCCGAGGCCTCCCAGACCGCCGTGGGCAGGATGACCGAGGTATCCACGCCGACCACGTCGTCGCGGGTGACCACCATGGTCCTCCACCACTCACGCTTGATGTTGTCCTTGAGGGCCACGCCCAAGGGGCCATAGTCCCAGGCCGAGCGCGTCCCGCCGTATATCTCCCCTGCGGGAAAGACGAATCCTCGGCGCTTGGCCAGGGAGATGACCTCATCCAGTTTCGATACTGCCACTGATCACACCTTCTGCTCGGGAGCCCCTCCTGGGGACATACGACCTGATGACTGGCCTCCAGCATACCTTCGGCGGGTGACCTGCTGTCAGCGCAGAGGCCTACCATCAAGGCAGGCACTAGAGGCCGCGCAGGTGACCGCTGGGGACACCGGGCATCCTGCATATGAACGCCAGTCGATAAGGAAGGTTCCCGATATGCCCGACATGAACGATCCATCTTACCTGAACACCGTAGCCGAGATCACCATTGCACCCTCTGGTCAGGGTGAGGAGCTGTCCACCTATGTGGCCCAGGTCATCAAGGTCATCAGGGATTCGGGACTGCCCAACCAGACCAACGCCATGAGCACGGTCGTTGAGGGAGATCTGCACCGGGTCATGGAGGTTGTGGAAGAGGCCACACGGGTCCTGGCCGAGCAGGGATACAGGACAGGCGTCAGCCTCAGGCTGGACATCCGTCCCGGCAAGCGGGACCAGATCCACGAGAAGGTGGAGCGGATCGACCGGATCCTGGGCGGGGAAAGCCGCTGAAAGCTCCCTGTCACTGACGATCAGCCGGGCTGAAATCGCCTGAGCAAGTTAAGGTGTGCCCATGATCACGATGAAGCAGATCGCCGAACGCACAGGCGTGTCCGTCTCCACAGTCTCACTGGTGCTCACCACCCCCGACAAGGGCAGAGTCAAGTCGGAGACCGCCCGAAAGGTACGCAGCACAGCCAAAACACTGGGCTATCGGCCCAATCCCATGGCTCGGTCGCTGCGCACCAGCAAGACCGGCATGCTGGGTTTCATCAGCGAAGAGGTGGCCACTACGCCCTACGCTGGCGCCATTATTCGGGGCGCGCAGGATGCGGCAGCCGAGCGCGGCTATGTGCTTCTCACTGTCTCCACCGATGGGGGCGTTCGGGAGGCCGAGCAGATCCAGGCCCTGAAGCGTTATGGGGTGGACGGATTCCTCTTCGCCAAGATGTACGACCAGGATGTTGACCTGCCACAGGCTCTGCGTTCCTGCCCTGCTGTGGTCGTCAACGCTTCGGAGCGGGTCAACCGCTGTCCCAGCATCGCCCCTGACGAATTTCTGATCGGCTACGATGCCACCCGCCACCTGATCGAATCAGGTTGCCATCGGGTAGCCTACCTGGGCACCACACAGGATCTGCCGGCGCAAGAAGACAGAATGCGCGGATATCACACAGCTCTCAAGGAAGCCGGCTTGCCCACAAGTCAGGCCTTGACCCGACTGGTCGGGTTCAACCAGGACGCCATGGATCAGGCAAACGACCTGATGGATGACCAACATCCCGATGGGGTTTTCTGCTTCAATGATTCGCGTTCCTTCTACCTCTACCAAGCCGCCGCTGCGCGCCATCTGATCATCGGCAAGGACCTTAATCTGGTAGGCGTGGACAACCATCAGGTCGTAGCCGAGACCACAGCGCCTCCCCTGACCACGGTCGAACTGCCCCACTACGAGATGGGCTTCTGGGCGGTGCGGCGGCTGCTGGCGCAAATCAATCCCCGTCGCGTTGCCCTGCCTCTGCCTGAAACCCGTGCCGTCCTGCCGCCGCTCGATCAGGCTGGCGGGGTGCGCATCCATTGCGCCCTGATCCGCAAGGGCTCCACCCGCCTCGATGCCGCCTCGGCCCCGGCCTCAACCAGTCGCTAAGCCAGAATCACCCTTCCCCCTTTGCTGTCGCAAGATGGTGAACCAAGGTCCAATTCTGGCTGGATTGGTTCCAATCACCAATAGCCGATAGCCAATCAGCCAGCATCCCCTGCCAATCGCTCATCGTGATCGTAGGAACGCACACCAATAGTCAATCGTTTGACGTAAATCGATTGACGACCTACTATACCTACAAGGATCCACTCTGCACATAGGAAGTGCATCGGACCTGGAGGCACTGCGGAGAAGCGGTGCACAACAAGGAAAGAGGGGCAGCATGGCCGCCAAATTATCGGCGTGGAGGAACCCATCATATTTGGAATCCTCTACCGGAATATTCTTCTTCTTCTGCGCCTGGGGAGTCTGGTGGTCCTTCTACCAGCGATGGCTGGTAACGGGACTTGGTATGACCAACACCCAAGTGGGCAACATCTACTCCATCAATTCCGTGGCAACCCTGATCATTATGTTCGTCTACGGGGTCATCCAGGACGAACTGGGCGTCAAGCGCCGTCTGGCCATCTTCATCGCTGCCATCGCAGCCCTGGTGGGGCCCTTCGTCCAATTCATTTATGCTCCGCTCATGCGCTCCAACATCATGCTGGGCGCCATGCTGGGCGCCGTGGTCCTCTCTGCCGGCTTCATGTCCGGCTGCTCTCTGATCGAGGCCATCACCGAGCGCTACTCCCGCAAGTTCGGCTTCGAGTATGGACAGTCCCGGGCCTGGGGCTCCTTCGGCTATGCCATCGTGGCCCTGATCGCCGGCTTCGTCTTCAACATCAACCCCATGATCAACTTCTGGCTGGGGTCCGCCTTCGGCCTGTGCATGCTGCTGGTCTACGCCTTCTGGATCCCGGACGAGCAGCGTGACGAAATCCGCCGCGAATCGACCCCTGACGGTGAGAAGTCCCAGCCCTCACTCAGCGATATGCTACACGTACTGGGTATGCCGGCCCTCTGGCTGCTGATCATCTTCATGATCTTCACCAACACCTTCTACACGGTCTTCGATCAGCAGATGTTCCCCACTTACTACGCCAACCTCTTCGCCACGCCGCAGCTGGGCAACCAGGTCTACGGCATCCTCAACTCCTTCCAGGTCTTCCTGGAGTCGGCCATGATGGGCGTCGTACCTGTCATCATGCGCAAGATAGGTGTCCGCAACGCCCTCTTGCTGGGCGCTACGGTCATGTTCGCCAGGATCGGCCTGTGCGGCTTCTTCCACGATCCGGTCATGGTCTCCATCGTCAAGCTCTTCCACTCCATTGAGGTCCCGCTCTTCAGCCTGCCGGCCTTCCGCTACTTCACCCTGCACTTCAACCCCAAGCTGTCCGCCACCCTCTACATGGTGGGCTTCCAGATCGCCTCCCAGGTCGGCCAGGTGGTCCTGTCTACCCCGCTGGGCATCCTCCACGACCGGGCCGGCGACCAGGTCACCTTCTACACCATCTCCCTGGTGGTGCTCGCGGCCCTGATCTACGGCATCTTCGTGCTCAAGCGCGACGACCAGCAGGTTGACGGCGATCCCTTCATCAGGGATTCGCAGAAGTCCGCCGTAACCCAGGGCTGAGCCCCACGTCAACCATCATCAGCACCCATCCAACCCGAAAGGATTCAATGATGAACCAGCCAGCAACCAAGGAAAACGCCGACATGAGCGCTCAGCTGGACAAGGCCCAGAAGAGCATCGACCGGCTCTTCGCCACCCGCAATGACCGCTGGTATCCCCTGTGCCACATCGCCTCCAAGGCCGGATGGATCAACGACCCCAACGGCCTGAGCTATTACAAGGGCCGCTACCATGCCTACTTCCAGCTCAACCCCTATGGGAGCGAGTGGGGAAACATGCACTGGGGGCACGTATCCAGCGCCGATCTGGTCACCTGGCGGCGCGAGCCCCTGGCCATGGCGCCCACCCTGGAGGTCGAGAAGGACGGGGTCTTCTCCGGATCGGCCGTGGTGGGCGACGACGGCCGCCTGACCATCTACTACACCGGTCACCGCTGGCGCAACGGGGTCAACGAAGATGAAGGCAACCTCCAGGAGCAGTGCATGGCCGTCTCCTCAGACGGGATCCACTTTGAAAAGAAAGGTGTTGTGGTCCCCTGCCCCGACGACAAGATCCTGCACTTCCGCGATCCCAAGGTGTGGAAGATGGGCGAGCTCTGGTACATGGTCTTCGGAGTCAGCACCCCAGCCCATCGAGGCGAAATCTGGATGTATACCTCCAATGACATGGAGCACTGGACCTTCGACCGGGTGATCTACCGGCACCCCGACCCCGAGGTCTTCATGCTGGAATGCCCCGACATGTTCCCCCTGGAGGACAAGTGGGTGATCTGCTACTCGGCCATGGGCCTGAAACCTCATGGATTCGAATCCCGCAACCACAACAACGCCGGCTACGTGATCGGCAGCTGGCAGCCCGGCGGCGACTTCCAGCAGGAGACTGAGTTCCACCTCTGGGATGACGGCCATAACTTCTATGCCCCGCAGACCTTCCAGGCCCCTGACGGCCGCCGGCTGGTCTTCGGATGGATGAGCCCCTTCACCGAACCCATCCCCATGCAGGAGGATGGCTGGTGTGGCCAGTTCACCGTGCCCCGCGAGGTCACCCTGGCCGGTGATCATCTGCGCTGCCTGCCCATACGCGAGTTCTCCAACCTGGACCAGGACCAGAAGGATTTCGGTCCCATCGAACTGGAGGTCAACGGCAGCCAGGATCTGGTGGACGACGCGCAGACCGCCGACATCACTATGGAAATCGACCTGGCCAAGTCCCAGGCCGAGCGCATCGGTCTGGAGATTCACCGGACCCAGTCAGGCGATCATACGCTGGTCTGCTATGACGACCAGCTGGGCCGCGTGGTGCTGGACCGCCACTGCAACACCTACGGGGATCGGGGTTACCGGACAGCACCCGTCGACAAGTCCTCGGGCAAACTCAAACTGCGCATCATCGTGGACCGGGGCTCGATCGAGGTTGTCGTCAACGACGGGCTGGAGATCATGTCCTCCTACTCCTTCCCCGCTGAAGGACCGCGCGGCATCCGCCTGATCGCCGAGTCCGGCGAGGGCAAGGCCCTGATCGACTTCCTCTCCATTGCCAGATTGAACACCATCTGGGAAGAGCCGGATCGCTGATCCGACTGTCCTAGTCGGCACAGGAAAGGCCCGCCCCCTGAATTACTCAGGGGGCGGGCCTTTTTGTTTTGCAAGCATCGCCTTCAAGCATCCATGGTCAGAACCGATGAATCGGAAATCCTAGAGGAAGTACCGGTCCTTTGGCACTGACTCCTTGCCGGAGACCGCCAGTCATGACTCGGTCTCAGGCCTTTGATCTGCGGGACCGGAAGCCATTGGTGCGGCCGATCCGACTTCGGCTTTACTTGCCGACCTTGACCAGCAGAGCCATCAGCCCGGAGGCAATGGCCGCCGCACCCATGAAGAGGAAGGCTCCGACGAAGGAACCGCCAGCCGCCTTGACCAGGTAGCCGATGATCATGGGGGCCAGGAATCCACCCAGGGTGCCGCCGGTGTTGATGATGCCGATGGCGGAGCCGATGATGTGCGGGTCCATGATCTTGTGGGGCCATGTGAAGATGCCGGTGAAGGCCACCACGGAGACGCAGGATACCAGGATCAGCAGCAGGAGGGAGAGCCAGATGTTGCGCGAGAAGACGAAGCATACGACCAGGACGGCGCTGATCACCCCGGCGCCCAGGATGGCCAGCTTCTCCCTGCCCAGGAAGAGCTTCGAGAGCAACTGACCGGCGTAGATGGTGGCGATGGTCGTGAAGACCGCGTTGACCGCCAGCAGGATGCCGGCCTGGCCAATCGTAAGGCCAAAGGTGTTTTTGATGAAGGTGGGCATCCAGGAGATATTGCCGTACAGGAGGATGTTCAGCAGCAGCATGGCCACGAAGAGGACCAGCACGTTCCTGTTCTTCAGAACCTCGAGGAACCCTGCCCCCTTGGCTCCGGGCTTCTGGTCAGCCTCGGGCTGGCGGGGCTTGGAGGGCACGAAGATCAGGATGCAGACAAAGGCCAGCAGGTAGAGGGTGCCCAGCACAGCGTAGGCCAGATGCCAGTTGATGGCGACCAGGTTGGCGCCCAGGACGAAGGCCAGGATGCCGCCGATGCCCGAGGTCGACAGGATCAGCGACTGGACGAAGGTACGCCGCTCCTGGGGGAAGTTCTCCGCGATCGACTTGGAGCAGGAGGGCGGGTAGCCGCCGTGGCCCATGCCAGCGAAGAACCGGACGATGATGAAGAAGGCCAGACCATTGGCCAGGCCGAACAAGTAGCTGAACAGACCGATGATGATCATGGAGGCCATCAGCACACGCTTGGCCCCAAGCCGGTCGGCCAGCCAGCCGCTGGGTATCTGCATGAGCGAGTAGCCCAGGAAGAAGGCCGACATGATGATGCCTGTCTGCCCCGAGTCCAGGTGGAACTGCTCGGAGATGGGGATGATGGCGGTCGAGATCATGTTCTTGTCCATGTACACGATCGAGTAACCGGCCATCAGGGAGAAGATCAGCGTTCCGCTCGCCGTTTTTGAGGATTGCTTGATTGCCATTGGTCTGTCGTCCTTCAGTCGAAAACGGCCGCCGCCGGGCGAAGTGATTCGCAGAAGATCACCAGATCCGGCGGCAGCCGAACAGTGGGTCAGTGGGGCATCACATCGTCAGGGATGACGACCTTGTACTCCTGGCCGGCGAAGGTCTTGTCAAAGTCCTCCTTGGCGGCCTTGACCAGATCCGGGTCGGTAAACGCATCATAGGCGGTCAGAGCCAGGGTCTTGCCCGCGGCGAGCAGACCCTTGTGGGCCACCGAGGACTTGCCGTTGGCCGCCCACTGCCAGGAGTGGGCCGAGGTTCCCTGGGGCTCGAAGCCGCCGCTGAACTGGGCGGTGGGCGTCTGCCAGCTGACATCGCCGACGTCGGTGGACCCCGATGCGGTATCGGTGAAGGCCAGCGGATACTTCTTCAGGGCCATGGTGGACTCGGCCATCCTCCTGACTTCCTCATCCGTCAGATCAGGGAAGGCCTCCTTGGTGCGGCTGAGCACCCTCTGCTTGCCGGCCTCGGGGACCGTATCGGTGTAGCGGCGCTCGTAGTCCAGCTCCTGCTGGTCCAGGGGCAGGGGGCCGACGACGTCCAGGTTCCTGTCTATGGCCTCGGTCAGCGGATGGTTGGGAATGAAGTTGTAGCAGGCCGCGTCGAACTCCTCCCTGACCTGGGTCTCGGTCATCAGGGCCGCACCCTGGGCGATCTTCTCCACACGCTTGAACAGATCCTGAGCCTGGTCCATCCTGGGGGCGCGCACGAAGTAGTAGAGCCGGGCATGGGACTGCACCACGTTGGCCGACTCGCCGCCTGCGTCGATGAAGGCGTAGTGCACGCGGGCCTCGTCGATCATGTGCTCGCGCAGGAACTGCACGCCCACATTCATCAGCTCCGCGGCATCCAGGGCGCTCCGGCCTAGCTCGGGAGCCGCAGCCGCGTGGGCCGGCACACCGGTGAAGTCGAAGTAGGCCTGCAGGACCGCCAGGCTGGAGGACCCCCAGGCCTGGGTCACATCCGAGGGATGCCAGGACAGGGCCAGATCCAGCCCGTCGAAGACCCCGTCCCTGGCCATGAAGGCCTTGCCGTAACCCGACTCCTCAGCCGGGCAGCCGAAGACCTTGATGGTCCCCTTGAGGCCCTTCTCCTGCATGAAGGTCTTGATGCCCACGCCTGCCGCGACGGCGGCCATGCCCAGGATGTTGTGGCCGCAGCCTTGCCCGTTGCCGCCTTCGACCAAGGGCTTGTGCTCGCCCAGGTCGGCCACCTGGCTGAGCCCTCCCAGGGCATCGTATTCGCCGGTGATGCCGATCACCGGACGGCCCGAACCCCAGGTCGCCACGTAGGCGTAGTCCATATGGCCCACGCCCTTCTCGATCTCGAAGCCCTCCTGCTCCAGCACCTTATAATGCTGCTGGACCGACTCCTTGACGGCAAACCTGGTCTCGGGGGTGTCCCAAATATGATCGGCTGCCTCGATGAACTCCTGTGACTTGTCCTCGATGATCTGCATGATGCGTTGCTTGTCGTCCACGCCTGTCGACTCCTTCGTTTCGTTTGCTGCGCTGATTTCCACGGCGGACACATGGCCTGCTCCGCTGTGATAAGTCACAGACTACCTTTCATGGGCGTTACGAGGGTGTTCAGACGTGTAAATTTGGACGACTATGGGTAACCTCACAAAATTGGAGGTTCTGTCTTCTCAGGCATTCTCCACGCCGCCAAAGCGCCTGTCCCGGTGGATGTAATCGTCGATGGCCCGCCAGAGCACCTCACGCCCGCAGTCCGGGAAGAGCTCAGGGACGAAATCCAGCTCCGCATAGGCCGCCTGCCAGGGCAGAAAATTGGAGGTGCGCTGCTCCCCAGAGGTGCGCATGACCAGGTCGCAATCCGGAATGTCGGGGTTGTAGAGGTGCTGGGCGATCATCTTTTCAGTCACCTTGGAGCCCTTGATTCGCCCAGCCGCGACTTCTCGGGCGATGTCTGTGGCTGCATCGGCCAGCTCAGCCCTGCCTCCGTAGTTGATGCAGAAGATCACATCGATCCTGGTGTTGTGGCGGGTGCGCTCCATGGCCGCCTCCAGCTCGTCGATGACCGACTTCCAGAGCCTGGGCCGACGACCCGCCCAGCGCACGCGCACTCCCCAGTCGTCCATCTGGGCCACCCGGCGGTGGATGATGTCCCGGGAGAAGCCCATCAGAAAGCGGACCTCGGCCGGCGAGCGCTTCCAATTCTCAGTGGAGAAGGTGTACAGGCTCAGGTAGCGGACCCCGGCCTCAATGGCCCCGGCTATGGTGTCGAAGACCACCGGCTCGGCAGCCCGGTGACCCTGGGTGCGCTCCATGCCCCTCTGCTTGGCCCAGCGGCCATTCCCATCCATGATCACACCCAGGTGCCGCGGGACTGAGCCCTTGGGGAACTGCGGGATACGCGCGGGGTCGGAGAAGGGGGCTGCAGGCACATCCAGAGAAGTGTAGTCGACGGGGTCAAAGCTCATGCTTCAAGAATCTAATAGCCGCAGAGACCTGATGGGCCGCTCCAGGTAATATTCGCCCCATTTCTCAACAAGACCGTCGCAGAGGGGGGTGGAGTCCTTGCCGTCCAGCTTGGACCAGTCCCCGCTGCTCAGCGCCCGGAAGCGGGCCAGGGTGGCGGAATCCACTGCCACGGCGTCGGTAGGCCTGTCCCGGCTGCAGACCACCCCGCCGCCAGGCACCGAAAAGTGGGTCAGCTGGTCGGTCCGGCCGCAGACGATGCAGGAATCCAGCCGGGGCCTCCAGCCAGCCAGCGCCAGGGACCGCAGCAGGTAGGAGGCGCCGATGTCACGGGGTCCATGCCGGTGACCAGCCAGACTGGCCAGGGCGGAGGCCAGCAGACGGTATTGCTCAGGGGCCGGCTCGTGCTCGCCCACCACCAGCTTGTCGGCGGTCTCAAGCATGACGCCCCCGTTGGCGTAGAGGTCATAGTCGGCGCATATGGCATCCGCATAGGCGGCTATGCAGACGGCCTGGGAGACGATGTCCAGGTTGCGGCCACGGGAGATGAGCAGGTCGTCACGCATGAATGGCTCCAGCCGCGCGCCGAAGCGGGACTTGGTCCGTCGCACCCCCTTGGCCACGGCCCTGACCTTGCCGTGTCCCCTGGTCAGAATGGTGACGATCCGGTCTGCCTCGCCCAGTTTGACCGTTCTGAGGACCAGGCCCTCGTCACGATAGATAGCCACGACGGCCCCGTCCTTTCATTGGTAGATGAACAGGCCCCAGAAAGCGAAGATCAACAGGACCCCGAACATGGCCAGGGTGGTGACGATGAAGAGCGCGACGCCAAAACGGGTGGAGGCCAGAACCGGCCTGGGATCCATGCTCCGCATCTGCTGGCGCAGACTGGGGCCGCCGGCCTTGCTTGTGCGCACCTGGTCGGGCAGCCGGTCCAATCCCCTGAGTGAGGCTACCTCGACCATACGGGCGAAGGTGCGCGACCAGGCCCAGATGACCAGGGCGCAGACCACCTGGATGACCGGCCAGCTCCAGTAGCTGACCCCAGCCTGGTCGGGCACGCCGCCCCAGCCCAGGCGTACCACGGCCATGATGACCTGGCCCAGACCAGCTCCGAAAAGGACCAGGGTAGCCAGGGTGGTGCCGGTGATGGTGACCAAGGTGCCGCCGAAGCCATGGCTGAAGCCCAGGACCGGGTCCTTGCGCCGGCGCAGACGGAATAATTTCATCAGACCGGCCGCCAAAGCCATAATCAAGGCCGCCAGCAAAAGCACCAGGGTCAGCAGGTGCAGGACCAGCATATAGATGGTCAGCGAGCGTCGCCCCCGCAGGTCAGTAGGCACGGCGATGGACTGGTGGATGGTGGCCCCACCCACGCTGGGGCTGGTCTGATGCAGGCCATGGACCTGACCCACCGCCCAGTCGACCATGTCCTGCTGGTAGTGGTCGGCCAGGGGCGTGCCGGTCCGGGCCTCATCTCCCAAACGCAGCACATGGTTGGAGACCGGGTAGGAACGCACAGTGACGTTCTCGTTGCCCGAGGCGTGGGCCTGGGCGAGCACGCGTTGCACCCCCTCCACCTGGGCGGTCATGACATCCTTGGCCCCGTAGGCCAGCAGGGTGGGAATGGCATAGGTGCTGCGGTCGGTGGGGTCGATGTCCAGATTATTCAGGCCCAAGAGGGAGGCATCGGTGCTGAAGAGCCGACGGACCACCGACTGGTAGCCCTGGTTGGCTCCGGCAATGGCGAAATCCTGGGCTACGAAGAAGCCCATCGCGTGCCGGGGCGAATAGACCATGGGGCTCAACAGGATCTGGAAGGCGATCCGATGGTCCATGGTCAGCAGCATGGCGGCGATCCAAGTGCTCTCGCTGGTGGCATAGATGCCTACCTTGGATGCATCCACATCAGCCCGGTCGCGCAGCAGATTGGCAACCCGCTCGTAGGCCTTGGCCGAGGCGGGATAGTCCCGGTCGGCATCATTGGTGGACCAGACCGGCTTGTCCAGCACGGCGGTGACGAAACCGGCAGAGGCCAGGGTTCGGGCCACATCCCCGAAGGAGTTGTCGCAGGTGCCGTAACCGGCGCCGTGCATGAAGACTACGGCTGGCCGATGTCCTGAAGCCTCCTTGGGGGCGCGGATCAGTATTCGGATGCGTTGGTGCTCGCCAGTGGCTGGCCGTTCCACGCTCAGTTCCTGGTGACGGGATTCGACCTGGTACTGCCCCACGACATCCCTGTCAACCCCGGCAGGCCAGTCGAAGGTGACCGCGGTGTCCGGAGTCAGCGTGGGAAAATTCTGATCCACTGGTTCGTATTTCCAGGGGACGGCGGTCAGGTGGGAGACCGAGGCCAGCAGACCCATGAGAATGATGAAGACGGGCAGGCTGGTCATGAGCCGCCTGACCCTGCTCCACCCGCTTGCAGGGAGGGAACGCTCAACCTCTTGGGACACGTCGGCCATTGTAGCCGGTGGCGGGGATGGCGCTTACGCCCTCAGCTGGCGCGGCCGGTGACCGGGACCACCATGGGCCCTGCCTCCGGCAGGGTTTCACCCTGGGCCGCCGCCTTGGCATCCATCTGGGCGGCGATTTCCTTGGCCCGTTCCAGCAGCGTGGGGACAATCTGATCCTCGGGCACGGTCTGCACCACCTTGCCCTTGATGATGATCTGGCCCTTGCCGTTGCCAGAAGCCACCCCTAGATCGGCCTCCCTGGCCTCGCCAGGTCCGTTGACGATGCAGCCCATGACGGCCACCCGGATGGGGGCGGTGATGTCCTTGAGCCCCTCGGTGACCTCCTTGGCCAGCTCGATCACGTCCACCTGGGCCCTGCCGCAGGAGGGGCAGGAGATGATGTCGAAGTGGCGCTGGCGCAGCCCCAGGTACTCCAGGATCTTGCAGCCCACCTTGACCTCTTCCACAGGCGGTGCGGACAGGGAAACGCGAATGGTGTCGCCGATGCCCTCGGCCAGAAGCGCGCCGAAGGCCAGACAGGACTTGATGGTCCCCTGCCAGGAGGGCCCGGCCTCGGTCACGCCCAGGTGCAGGGGCCAGTCGCCCTTGGAGGCCAGAAGCCTGTAGGTCTGGACCGTGGTGACGGGATCGTGGTGCTTGACGGAGATCTTGAAGTCATGGAAGCCCACGTCCTCGAACATGTGGGCCTCTTTCAAAGCCGAGGCGACCAGGGCCTCAGGAGTAGGGCCGCCGTAGCGGGCGTAAATGTCCTTGTCAAGGCTGCCGGCATTGACCCCGATGCGCAGGGAGATGCCTGCATCGGTGGCGGCCTTGCAGATCTCGGGGCCGACCTGGTCAAACTTGCGGATGTTGCCCGGGTTGACTCTGACGGCTGCGCAGCCCGCATCGATGGCCTGGAAGACGTACTTGCTCTGGAAGTGAATGTCGGCGATGACCGGGATGGGCGACTTCTTGGCAATGATGGGAAGCGCGTCGGCATCGTCCTGGCTGGGCACAGCCACCCGTACGATGTCGCAGCCGGCGGCGGCCAGCTCGGCGATCTGCTGCAGGGTGGCATTGATGTCAGCGGTGACCGTGTTGGTCATGGACTGCACCGATATGGGGGCTCCCCCGCCGACCGGCACAGGCCCCACCATGATCCGACGGGAGCGGCGACGAGGATGCAGCGGAGTCTGGCTGATGGCCTGCTCGCCTGTCTTGCGGAACCCCTGGGAGGATGTTGACTGTTCGGTCTTGGGAATGCTACTCACGCTGTCATGTCTATCAAAGCATCAGCCCTTTGGCGTGCCTCATGCTCGACTTGCTCCATTACCTCCACGGATGTGAATGTTCCCGGAAGATGCGTTTCCATGGCATCCATGACCGAACGGATGGTTTCGACGATGCCCAGGTAGGGCAGCCGGTGATCCAGGAAGGCCCTGACCGCCTGCTCGTTGGCGGCATTGAAGACCGCGGTCATGGGCTCGCAGCTGCCCAGGGCCCGCCTGGCCAGGTTGACCGCCGGGAAGGCCTCATCATCCAGGGGCTCGAAAGTCCAGGTATTGGACTTGGACCAGTCGCAGGCCGCAGCCACATGGTCGAGACGGACGGGCGCCGACAGGCCCAGGGCGATGGGCAGACGCATATCCGGAGGGGAAGCCTGGCTTATGGTGGCCCCGTCCTGGAACTGGACCATGGAGTGGACCACGGACTGGGGGTGAACCACTACGGTGATCCGCTCGGGCTCGATCCGGAAGAGCCGGCTGGCCTCGATGACCTCCAGCCCCTTGTTGACCATAGTGGATGAGTTGATGGTGACCACCGGACCCATGGACCAGGTCGGATGATTCAGGGCCTGCTCAGGGGTGACCTCGCGCATGGCTTGGCGGCTCCAGCCCCGGAAAGGACCTCCCGATGCGGTGACCACCAGACGGGCCACCTCTCCATGCTGCCCCGAACGCAGAGACTGCCAGATGGCTGAATGCTCGGAGTCGACCGGGTTGATCTGACCCGGCCGTATCTCGGCATCAAAGAGCAGATGGCCGCCGGCCACCACGGACTCCTTGTTGGCCAGAGCCAGCTGGGATCCGGCCTGCAGGGCCGCAATGGACGGGCGCAGACCGACTGATCCGGTGATGCCGTTGAGGACCAGATCACTTCCGGAGCCGGCCAGAGCCTGGACCGCCTCCATGCCTGCTTCTACTTGGATACCAGCCAATCCCAAGGCCTTGAGCGCCTGCTGCAGGGCCGGAACCTGTGCCCTGTCGGCCAGAGCCAGACGGGTCACGCCAAAATCACGGGCTTGACGGGCCAGGAGCTCAACATGCGCACCACCAGCGGCCAATCCAGTCACCTGGAACCGATCCCTATGACGACTGATCAGATCCAAGGCCTGGGTACCGATGGATCCTGTGGATCCCAGGATAACCAGACTGCGAGATTGGTCGGCATCGTCCCTGGGCGACCAATCCGCCAGGGTACGTTCACGCTCGACCGGCAAACCGGTCTGCACGCCTTCACTCATCACTGCCAACTGACTCATCGACCGCCTTTATCCTGCTCCCCCTCGTCGCCGAAGGCCGGGAATGAAATATCAGGGATGTCCAGATCCATCTTGGGCAGATCCTGGTTGAGCAGGGAGTTCAGGTAGGAATCCGGATCCTGGTCCTGCTTGTTCCCCTGCGTGTTTTGTGAGTACCGAGGCTTGGCCCAGTCGGGCGTATCCGTGCTGCTTTCGGCTGTTTCGGCCCAAGGACGCTCCTGGGTCTCAGGTGCTGCTGGTGCCGGCTCCTCGTAGCTGCCCAAGGGCCCGCCTGCGCCCAGAGGTCCGTCGACGAAAGGCGAAGAGATAACTGAGGTGGATCCTGGCACAGAAGAGTCTTCGGCGTCAGCCTCGTTCGAGGGGGACACCGTTGATTCCGGTCTTGTGGCGGGGGCGGATGCGGCAGGTGTCGAGGGGGTCGGCTGGAATACCGTCGGCTCAGGAGCCTGCGGTGCGGGGGAAGGCGAAGGAGAGGCCGTCGGGTTGAAAGGCACGGATTGCACAGCCGGCGCGGGTGCAGCCGAGCCTGCAGCGGAGACTGCAGGAGTATAGCTGGTTGGCGCAGAGGTGGGCATAACCGATTCAGGCCGACCGGAGACAGCCGGACTTGCAGGAGCAACGGCCGCTCCGCCGCCGACGTCGACTGAGGATGCAGACCGGGCTGAAGCTGTTGAAGGTGTATCAACACCGGTATCCACAGCCGCTCCAGCGCCGTCCTGAGCCAGTCGCTGGTTGACCGCTGAAGCCAGGGCACCCAGGGAGCTGTTGGGCTGGGCCGTCGGCACCGTCTGCGTGCTGGCAGCGGGAGCATCGAAGATAGCCCGTTCCGCCTGATGCAGTTGAGCGAAATCGTCCTGAGTGCTTTGGTCCTCCGCAACAGGGGAAGCATTGGGGATGCTCCAAGCGGGTTCCTGACTCTGTCCGATCAGCGGCTGAACGCCCGAGGCTGAGGAATCCTGCACAGGAAGCTGCGGTTGCGCAGGAACAGCGGCAGGCGCCGTTGAACTCGCGCTTGCTCTCTTGGCCCTCTCGCTGACCCTGGCGAAGGACTCCAGCTGCTCCAGAAGCTCGACGGCCTTGGCCAGGAAGAAGTCCACCTGGCGCTCGTCATAACCCTTGGGCCCCCGCCGCTGGGTGAAGATGACGTTGGAGACGCGGTCAGCCGTGATGTCGGTGTTCTTCGACTTGCCCGAGTCCGTCTTCCGCCCCTCCTGCAGGTTGAGCTGGTCAGAAGTCTTGTTGAGGACCTGCTCGATCAGCCGCTCCACCTGCTTGCAGTCGTATGAGGGCATGCCGGGATCCCCGCGCTTGAAGACGCTGCCTGAGGGCCTGCCGGCATGAGTGGTCAGCTCCGATTGCAGACTGACCATTCTGGTCGTCCAACCATCCACGCCCACCCGGGCTATCTCCAAGCTGGTCTGCCTGTCGGAAATCACCCTCTCCAGTCGGGAGAGGGCTGCATCCACCTGGGTGATGATGTAGCCGTTCTTGCACAGGTCAAAGGAGGCGTTGGCTATCTCCTCCTGGGTCAGATCAGGATCCTGGCTCTCATAGAGCGAGTGCGCCCGCTCCAGGAAGGCGTCCACCTGCTTGGTGTCATACCCCCACTTGCGCTTGCCCGAGCGCGCGATGGTCGCCTCGGTTCCACGGGCATCAGGCTTAGCTGACATCAGGCATCGACCTCCTGACCTTTCTTGCCAACGATCGTCGTGCATCGATTCTACGTGAGCGCTAAGACGCGACTTCGGGCACGCCCCCCAAAAACCCCTGTGGTCCCGCCCGGACTCGAACCGGGGACATCCACCGTGTAAAGGTGGCGCTCTAACCAACTGAGCCACGGGACCAGCACACTACCTTAGCAGAATACACGGTGACAAGGCCGCACGGTGCGGCTATAATCCACTAGGAATTCGCGGGCCTTGTCCGCAAAAAGAAGAGAAACACACCATATACACCGTATAAAAGGGGGTTCGGATTGTCACAGACAGTCGATACAGGCAGCGGCAGAAAGACCAACCGCACCCTGGTGACGGTGGCGGTCTTCATCGCCACCTTCATGACGGCCATCGAGGGGACCATCGTCTCCACCGCCATGCCCACCATCATCGGGGACCTGCATGGGCTGTCCATCATGAACTGGGTCTACTCCATCTATCTGCTCATGACAGCGGTCACCACGCCCATCTACGGCAAGCTTTCGGACCGCTTCGGCCGCAAGCCGCTGCTGACCATCGGACTGCTGGTCTTCGTGATCGGATCCACCCTGTGCGCCCTCTCCCAGTCCATGCCCCAGCTGATCGGCGCCCGTTTTCTGCAGGGCCTGGGAGCCGGCGCCATCCAGCCGCTGACCTACACGGTCCTGGCCGACATCTATCCCCTGGACAAGCGGGCGGGCATGATCGGCCTGAACGGCTCGGCCTGGGGCATCGCCTCCATCATCGCCCCCCTGCTGGGAGGCTTCATCGTCCAGCAGATAAGCTGGCACTGGGTCTTCGCCATCAACGTGCCCATCGGCCTGCTGGTCATCATCATGATCCAGATTTTCCTGAGCGAGCATATCAAGGCGCGTGAAACCCGCGTCGACTACATCGGCATCGGGCTGCTCAGCGTCTGCCTGATCTGCCTGATGCTCTGCCTGCAGAGCCTGGGATCGGCGGGCGATACGCGAATTACCCTGATCCTGGCTGCAGCCACCGTGGTCACCTTTGCCCTGCTGCTTCATGTGGAGGGCCGCCAGGAGGACCCCATCCTGCCTCTGCGGCTCTTCCGCATCAGAACCTTTGTCATCCAAAACATCTGCATGCTCCTGGTGGCCGGATTCCTGATGGGCTTCGACACCTACATGCCCATCTGGATGCAGTCTGTTTTGGGAATGAACCCCTCCCTGGGCGGCTTTGTGGTCACCCCCTCCTCCATTCTCTGGCTCTTGGGCGCCTACGTGGCCGGACCGCTGACCATGCACCACCCGCCGCACCGGGCCACCAACATCGGCCTGGCCTTCATCCTGACGGCCTGCATCTGCTACATAGCCGTCCCCCAAGCCACCGCCTACTGGGTCTTCCTGGTCATCTCGGCCGTGGTCGGCTTCGGCTTCGGCCTGACCATCACCACCTCGACCATCACCGCCCAGAGCGTGGTGCCCTCAGGCGATGTGGGCGCCTCGACCAGCTTCAACACCCTGGCTCGCTCCCTGGGGCAGACCCTGATGGTCTCCATCTTCGGCATCGTCATGAACACGGTCATCGCCCGCGAGGTGCCTCAGCATAAGGGACTGACCGAGGACATGATGAACAGCATGATCAACCCGGCCACGGCAGAGAGCATTCCATCACGTCTGCTGGGCCCGGCCCGCACCATCGTCTTCGACGGCCTGCATTGGATCTTCCTGGTGGGCCTCGTCATCTTGATCATGGCCCTGGTGGCCAACCTCTGCGACATCCGCTCGCGCACCCTGCTGGCCGAATATCAGAACAAGGCCACGACGGCGGATTCCGCCATTGCTGAGAAGAGCGTGCAGTAAAGGCCGCTGGGCAGACGGATTCCTCCGGGGAATCCTTTATGAAAGACAGCGAGGTGGCGGGCATCGGTTGATCCTGATGTCCACCACCTCGTTCATTGGCGCTTCTGCAGCCAGAAAAACTTACTTGCCCTTGCCGAAAGCCCGCAGCTGGGTGGCGTTCCAATCCTTGCTGGCGGTGGTGGGCATCAGGGCGTTCATGCCCGCGGTCTTGGCCGCATTGGAGACGACCCCTGGAGCCGACGCCCCAAGTCTGCCGGGTTTAGGAGTCAGCACCCAGAACGGCGCACCCTTGTTGACCATGGCCGAGGCATCCATGATGGTATCTGCCAAATCGTCCTCGGCATCGCCGTCCCGCCACCAGATGATGACCCCATCCACGGCTGCGTCATAGTCCTCGTCCACCAGCTCTTCACCGGTCAGATCCTCGATCCTGGTCCGGATCCCGTCGTCGACATCGTCGTCCCACATCCATTCCTGAACGATATCGCCGGGATGGAAACCGAACTCTTCCGCTGTATAGGTTGTAGTCTCAGCCACGGCTTCAGCATAACAAGACTGCCGGAATTCACCAATTGGACCGGCCTTGTCTTATCTGCCCTCGGCGGCTGTGCAGCGGGGCAGCCCCTCCCCCTGGCCATGGCCGATGGCCACCAGGGCCTTGTAGGCCTCGTCCAAGGTGGATACCCGCACGTCGCGCAGTCCCTGTGGCACATGGCCCGCCACCTGTGGGCAATTAGCCGCCGGGGCCAGGAACCAGGTGGCGCCGTCCCGCCTGGCGCCCAGCATCTTCAGCTGGATGCCGCCGATGGCACCGACCCGTCCCTTCTGGTCCATAGTGCCGGTACCTGCGATGGTCAGGCCGCCGGTCTCCTGCTCCGGAGTGATCTTGTCGATGGCCCCCAGGGTGTACATAAGCCCGGCCGAGGGACCGCCGATGTCGGCCACCCTCATGCTGAACTGCAGGCCTGAGACGTCATATCCCCGGGCCTTGAGGAAGGCCAGAGCCTGGGCCGAGGCAGCCTTCTGGGAGCCGTGCATATCACCCTGCTCCTGGCGCTTGTACTCCTCCACACTCTGCCCGGGAGGCACCACGGCCTCCTGGGGAAGCACCGTGGCGTTGGGGTCGGCCCAGCCCACCAGGGCATCCAGATTGGAGGCCGGATAACCGGGGATTCCGCGGGCATTGACCGTGGTCATCAGCAGACGGCCCTTGTCATGGTGGACCTGGCCGCCCTTGACCTTGATGACCGGTGAGCCTTTTGAACTTCCCAGCACATCCTGGGTGGGTCCGGGCGTCTCGATGGTATAGGGCGAGGGGAGGAAAAGCACCAGGAGGGCCAGAATGATCAGAAGACCGCCGACCAGCATTTTGCGGGTGGGCCCGCCAAGCGTCCCGATTTGCCTTTCGGGTGCGCCTGTGGCGCAGTGATCCGATTTCCCGTGCGGAAGTGTCATAGCTCCAATATTATGGTTGATGAAGACGATAATCCCGGCAGACGTCGACCTCGATGGCGGACGGCCTGCCATGGCGAGGACTGGAATCAAAGCAATGGACGAGAATGCAATCCACCAATGGCTCATCGAGTGCTTCGGCCCGGTGCAGGGCGAGCTGGCCTGGAGTCAGTTCTCACAGCTGCCTGAGTCCATCCGCTCGCAGATGGCGGCCCAGGGAGCTGATCAGCTGCCCAAACCCGCCGAGGTTCAGGCTCTGATTCAGGCTTTTACGGCCGGAGGGCTGAACACGCCGGCTGACATGCAGGCCCAGGCCGACCGGGGGCCCATCAACCTTGTGCTGGCTAAGAACATCGCCCTGGGACGCACCAGGGCCGACCAGTCCGATACCGCCGTCACAGCCGAGGACAGCGACCGGGTGGCCCGGGTCATGAGCGAGGCCAACCTCTGGCTGGACACCGTCTGCTCCTTCGACCCCGCCCCAGGCCAGACCGAAGCCTTGACCCGTGCCGGATGGATCGAGGGCAGCATAGACGCCTGGGTCCAGTTCGCCTCGCCTGTGGCCCAGGCGGTCAGCGAGGCCCTGACCTCCGTCATCAACCAGCGCTTCCAAGGTTTCGACCAGGGCGAGATTTCGGGGATGTTCGCCGGACCTGTGCCCATCCCCCTGCCCGACAATCTCAAGGATCCGACCACGCTGATGAGACTGCTGGGGAACACCTCATTCGCCATGCAGCTGGGGCAGGCCGCCGGCGAGCTGGCCAAGGAGGTCCGCGGAGGATTCGACCAGGGCATCCCGTTGCTGAAGAACCCCGCCGGAGCCCTCATACCGCAGAACATCAAGGCCTACGCCAAATCATTGGAACTGGATCTGGACGAGGTCACCCGTTACATGGCCCTCAAGGAGGCCGCCCACGCCCGGCTCTACGCCGCCGTCCCCTGGCTGATGCCGCGCTTCGAGGCCCTGATCGGCAAGTACGCCCGGGGGGTCTCCATCGACCTGGACGCGGTGGAGGATCAGCTGCGCGACGCCGACCAGATCAATCCCGAATCCATCGCCGGCGCCATCAACCTCAGCAATGTCGGCATCGAGGACACCCCTGAGCAGAAGGAGGCCCTGCACAGCCTGGGCGACCTGCTGGCCCTGGTGGACGGCTGGGTGGATTGCGTGGTCTGGAATGCCGGCATGGCCCACCTGCCCCACCTGGAGCAGCTGCGGGAGATGACCCGACGCGAGCGCGCCGTGGGAGGGCCGGCCGAGCAGACCTTCGAGTCCCTGCTGGGCCTGCATCTTCACCCCAAGCGGCTGCGCGAGGCCGCCGACCTCTGGGAGCGCATCACCGCCGAGGAGGGAGTCCAGGGCCGTGACGGCCACTGGTCCCATCCTGACCTGCTGCCTTCCCTGCCTGTCAAGGACGAAGGCGGCCAGGGCGGAGCATCCACCTCTGCAGATGGGCAATCCGAGCAGAAGGCCTCCACTTCCGCCACCTCGGTGGACTGGGATGCCGAGCTGGACAAACTGCTGAATGCCGAAGACAAGGATTCCTCTGCCGATCTGGCCACCCCTGCAGACTCCGACGCTTCCGATTCCGACGCTTCAAATGACCAGGAGCATTCAGACCACGAAGCCCCCGGCAATCAGAAAAGCGCCGGCACCGATCCCAAGGACCCCGACAGCGGTCACCCGGACCAGAACAACTCAGACAAGGGCGATTCGGACGGCAACCAAGCTTGAATCGCACTCCCTCTCCCCGCGTTCCGAGGGGCCGAATCGATAGCGCTCAGCGGTGAATGAACCGGCTGGGAGCGCGCCGGGCAAAGGCGCTGCCGTCCTTGTGCTCCGCATAGGAAAGATGCAGGGTGTCCTCTGCTCGGGTCACCCCTACATACATAAGGCGGCGTTCCTCCTCCAGAGCATCCCCCTCGGGCGGTGAGCCAAAGGGAATCAGCCCCTCGGCACAGCCCACGATGAAGACATGGGCGAACTCCAGCCCCTTGGCAGCATGAATGGTGGAGACCGTGACCCTCCCCTGGCCCATGCCGCTCTCCAGCTGCTCCAGCACCTCATGTTTGCTCAGATCGACCGACTGGTTCTGCCAGCCCGACTCCGTGCGCACCCGGTAGCCGATCCCGCATTCGTGCAGGGCACGGCAGATCAGGGTCTGCTGGGCGTTGATCCGGGTCAGGATTGCAAACTGGCCGGGGCGGGCCCCCTTCCGGATCATGGAGGATATACGGGAGGCCACTGCCCCAGCCTCTTCACCATCGTCCTCGTAACGGGTCATCGCGACCCTGCTGCCCTCCTGGCGGGCTGATGCCAGCTTCAGGTAGTCGTCACGCACCGGCGAGCGAGCCAGAATGCCATTAGCGTAGTGAACCACTCTTCCCGTGGACCGGTAGTCGGTGGTCAGGTCCAGATCGGCCTTGATTCCCGGGAATTCCTGGGGGAAGTTCAGCAGGTAGTAGGAGGTGGCCCCCGCAAAGGAGTAAATGGTCTGGGCCGGGTCCCCCACCACGCACAGGTTCTGCCTGCCGTCGAGCCAGAGCTTGAGCAACCGATGCTGCAGGGGCGAGACATCCTGGTACTCGTCCACGGTCAGCCAGCCGATGCGGTCTCGAATGTCAGCAGCAGCCCGGCCGCCCTCTTCCAAAATGTGGCAAACCAGCAGAAGAATATCGTTAAAGTCCATCTGATTATGGGCGGCCTTGGAGCTCTCGAAGACCGTGTACAGGTCGGCCATCCGCTCAGCCTCCAGACCAGCCGGCGGCAGACGGTGACTGGCCGCGCAGACCCGAACATAGTCTTGAGGGGCGATCAGCCCCACCTTGGCCCAGTTGATCTCCGCAGTCAGGTCCCTGACCTGGCCCGGGTCGGCCTCCTCACCGCATACCCGCTGGCAGGCGGAGGACACCAGAGGAGCCACATCCTCGATCAGATCCGGAAGATAGGTCTCGCTGACCTGGGGCCAGACCCGCCTGAGCTGGCGCAGGGCCGCCGAGTGAAAGGTCGCCGCCTGCAGGGAGGCCGACACGCCAAGCTTGCTCAGACGATCACGCATCTCGGCTGCGGCACGGACCGAAAAAGTCACTGCCAAGGTTCTGGAGGGCTCCCAGCTTCCACTGGCGCAGGCATAGGCCATCCGTCGGGTGATGGTCCTGGTCTTGCCAGCTCCGGCCCCTGCGACGATCCGCACAGGCCCGTCAAGCACAGTGGCCGCCTGCCGCTGGGCAGGATCCAGGCCCTGCAGCAATCGTTCCTCATCCTCATGCACACCCCCATTGTGTCAAAGGCCAGTACCGGAACCCGCTGCGGCGTGCCCCTGTGGTCGAGTGGACAACCGTATTCACAACAGTCCTTGTATTATCCTTGAGAATGTGAGTGAACGAACGAAGCTGACCCTGGCCGCCCTGGCGTCGGCCGCCATGCCCGAGGTGCCCATGACCGGCGCGCGGGACTGCGACCAGCTCAGCAGCCTTGACCGTGCACAGGGCGTGGACTGTGCGGTGGTCCAGGACGCGACCGGCAACGTCTACGACGTCTGGGCCACCAGCTCGGAAGCCGGCAAGCGCCGGTTGGCCGCTCGGGTCAAGGCGGCTCAGGCTCTGGCCGATGCCAAGGAGATGGCGGCCATGGGCTTCAGGGTCGAGCACATCCTGGCCTACCAGCCCGGCGAGAAGGCCGATAGTCCGACCGGCACCACAGCTGTTGCCGTCATGACCCACTGCCCAGGCCGAATCCGTCCCCTCCATCTGCTGACCTTGAACGAATGCACCGCCGCAGGCACAGCCATTGGCGCCATCCACCGGGTGCGCCCTGATTTTCTGAACACCCACGGATACCCAGCCTTCTCCACTGCCCAGATCGCGGCCCAACTGCGGGGATGGATCAAGCGGCTGCGCATGGACGGCCACGTGCCCAAGGAAATCACCGATTCCTGGGCATCCATCGTGGCGACCGACGGACTCTGGTCCTTTGAAACATGCACCGTGCACGGAGGCTTTTCCGACGGCGACCTGCTCTATGCAGGCTCCGGGCTCAGCGGGGTCTACGGTTGGCAGGACATGCAGGTCAACGATCCTGCCCGTGACCTGGCCTGGATCTTCGCCAAGCTGGACGGATCCCGCCGCAACGCAGTCATTGCAGCCTATGGCAGGATGATGGGGGCTCGGCTGGACGACCTGATCATGCTCCGAGCCAATCTCTGGCTGCAGATGGAGCAGGTGGGCGACTTCATCACCGCCCTGGATCATGCCGACAACGAACGGATCATCCAATTCAAGGCCCAGGTGGAGCGTCTGGCCCAGCAGTTGGGCGACCACGAGCAGAACCAGCGCGCCCGTCGTCAGCAGCAGACTTCCGGTTCGTCACCCACTGGGGCACCCTCCACCATTACCGTGGGCACCCTGCTCGGCGATGACAATGCCGAGAATCCGGCATCAGAACAGGGCCTTGCCGCGGCAGATACGGCAACCTCACCTAAGGAACCCTCCTTTGAACCCTCGGATGAGAGCTCGGCCACCATCGCCATCAGCAAGGCAGAAATGGCTGACCTGGCTCAGACCCAGACCGCCATGGACCATTCCGAAGCCAGGAATAAGCCCATCAGACAGGCCCAGAGCACAAACCTTGGCAGCGACAATCAACCCAAGCCACCAGCTGTTGCTCCTGTTGCCCAAGAAGAGGAATCAGGCCTGAGTGATCACTTCCGCGGCATCGGCAGTCCAGCCACTAGCGACGACGATACGGATGGCGAGGCGAATCCAAAAGCTGCAACGAGCGACGCGTCCGTAGACAGCCAGTCCTCGACTGAGGCAGGAGAGACCGCTTCCCAGCCGCATGATGCCTCGTCAGCACAAACCCTCGCCAGCGATCAGGCTGAGACCGTCGTCATTCCCAGAAAGCCCCTGCCCGAGCAGACCCCCACGCTCACCGCAGACGGACAGGCATCGGCATCACCGCCGGAAAGCGGCTCTTCCCCGGAGGAGCATCAGGGAGACGCTTAGAGCGTAATCACCCGGGCCAGCGAATAATGAGACCGGAAGAACCGTGGGCCGGCAGGTCTGGGCGACGGAAAACAACCTTGGAGGTAGCAATGGATATCGAATTCGGCATCAAAAATGTGGCCCGGACGGTCAACTTCAGCACCAATGCCAAGGCGGACGAGGTGGCTGCCCACATCGCCCAGGCCCTGAACGAGGGCGGGCCCATCGATCTGGTGGACGACAAGGGCCGGCACATCATTGTTCCTAAGGAGTCCCTGGGCTACGCAGTGGTCGGTTCGGACACCACCCATCCGGTCGGCTTCGGTGTCCTGGGAGGCTCCTCCGACTGAGGCTGTGATCGCCTGACGGGGGCGGCCGGGTCCTTGTGGTCCGACCGCCCCCGATTCGTATCCGCTAACCCTTCCAGGCCACCGGACGGCTCCCCCGGGCCCTGTCCACGATTCGGGCCACCACATCGTCACTGGTGCTGTTCTCCCCCATGCGATTGGGCTTGCCTTGCCCGTGCCAGTCCGATCCTCCGGTCACCAGCAGCCCCCAGCGCTGTGCCAGGGCCAGCAGCCGTCGGCGCTGCTCGGGCGGATTGTCCCGATGCCAGACCTCCAGGCCTCCCAGTCCCTCCCTGGCCAGAGCGGCTATTTGCTGGTCGGAGAGCAGGACGGGATTGCGACTGACTGCACCGGGGTGGGCTACGACCAGGACGCCGCCTGCATGGTTGACGGCTGCCAGCACCTGGTGGGTGGTCGGCGAGGGCGTTGGCAGGTAGTAGGCGCTTCCGGAGGAGCAGACCCCGGCGAAGGCCTGGCTGCGGTCGGCATAGACACCGGCCTTGACCAATGCATCGGCGATATGCGGGCGGCCCACCGTGGTCCTCGACCCCTCCTTGACCTGATCCAGCACATCCTGCCAGGTGATCGGGTAATCCCGAGAGATCCGCTCGACCATGGTCCTGGTTCTGGTCAGCCTGGCCTCCCTGGTCTTGGCGAAGAGCCCGGCGATGACCGGATCCTCAGGATCATAGAGGTAGGCCAGCATGTGAACCGAGACATGGCCATCCTGGGCGGTGATTTCGGTGCCTGGCAGCAGCGGCATTCCCAGGTCCTGGGCCGCCTGACGGGCCTCATCCCAGCCCGCATTGGTGTCATGGTCGGTGATGGCCAGACCCTCAAGTCCCAGCTGCTGCGCCTGCTCGACCATCCCCCGGGGCGTCACGGTGCCGTCGGAGAACACGGTGTGGCAGTGCAGGTCCCAGCCGGAGACCGTGACAGTATCCTCATGCGTCATGCCTCCATCCTAAACTCGTGAACGCGTTCCCGTCTCAGAGAACCCTCCCGACCATTGAGGTGATGGACCCCATGAGCGAACCGACCTCGTCAGCCCCTTCCAGCTATCTGATCGCCGCCCTGACCTCGTTTGCGGCGCTCTACGCCAGCCTGGTCCTGTCAGCGGAAACCCTGCAACTGGCGCGTCACCCCCAGGGCCAGCTCAGCTGTGACATCAACTCGGTGGTCTCCTGCTCAGCCGTGGCCCAGTCCCCCCAAGCCGAGCTGATCCGCCTGGGCACACTGCCGATCCCCAATGCCTTTCTGGGGCTGGTCGCTGAGGCTGTCTTCCTGACGCTGGCCGTAGTGGGTCTGTGCCGAATCAAAATGCCTGCGCTGCTGGCGGCAGGGACCTGGCTGGCCTCGCTTGCCGCCCTGGCCTATGCGCTCTGGCTGTTCGCCCAGTCGCTCTTCGTCATCCACGCCCTCTGCCCCTGGTGCCTGGTCATGACCTTCGCCACCAGCCTGCAGTTCATGGCCTTCAGCCACGCCACGGTCATCCAGCAGGGTCTGCCGCGCAAGAGGTCGGGATGGCTGCTGACCTACTATCAGCGGCACTTCGACCTGATGGTCGACCTGGTCTGGCTGGTCGCCCTGGCCACTATCGTCCTGGCTGTGGAAGGATCCGCCCTCTTCGGCTGATCAGCAGTCTGGCACATGCTCCAGGGTCAGACGGGCGACCATTCTGGCCGGTCCAGTCAGCCACACATCCTGAGAATCCACATCCACCTTCAGACGGCCCCCGCCCACCTGGATGGTCCAATGGTCGACCCCGGTCAGGGCTCGCAAGAGCACGCCGCTGGCGCACAGACCGGTACCGCAGGACAGGGTCTCGCCCACCCCACGCTCATAGACCCTCATGGTGGCCCGACCGCTGCCATTGTCGGCACCCAGGGCATCCAGACGCAGGAATTCCACATTCTGCCCCTCAGCCAGCCCGGGCCTGACCCGCGGCGGGGCCGACAGGTCCAGATCGCCCGGATCGGGCAGGTCGGTCCTAGCCAGCAGTTCGATCACGGTCCCGGGCAGTCCACCGGCCTCCAATTCGGCAGCAACTGCAGTCAGGACGACTGCATGAGGATTGCCCATATCCACCATGGTGCCAGGAGCCGAGCCTCCCAGGGCTCCGCCGTCGACCAGCTGTTGCCCCACCGGCCCCATCCGCCAGGCCCCGACCTTGACCTTGAACACATGATCGCCGTCGCACTTCATCGGACTGCGCGAGACGATCCGCTTGACCCCGGCCCGGGTCCCCAGCAGGAAGGAGGCGCCTTCCATAGTCGGCGTCAACCCCTGCTTCTGGGCGAAGAGGGTGATGGCCCGGGTCCCGTTGCCGCACATCTGAGCCAAGGAACCGTCCGCATTGCGGTAGTCCATGAACCACTGGCAGCCGAAACGGTCGCAGGCATCCACCTGCTCCTGGTTCAGGTCGCTGACATCGGCCGGGTGGGTCAGCCGGATGACCCCGTCGGCTCCGACCCCGAAATGACGGTCGCACAGCCAGCGCACCTGGTCGGCCGTAGGCTCCAGATCCCCCCGGGGATCGGCGTAGACCACGAAATCGTTGCCGGTGGCTTGCATTTTGTAAACAGTCCGGGGAATACTCATGCTTGTAGCGTACGGCCCTTCGGCGACAGGCTAGGGTGGTTCTTCGGCTGCGAAAGGAGCGGATCAGATGACATCAGATGCACCGATCGGGATCTTCGACTCCGGACTCGGCGGTCTGAGCGTCACCGCAGCCATCCGCAACCTCCTTCCTCAAGAAAACCTGCTTTACTTCGGCGATTCCGCCTACGCCCCCTACGGCATCAAGAAGCCGGATCAGATCACCCAGCGCTGCCAGGTCATTGGCGACCGGTTCATGGACCAGGGCGTCAAGGCCATGGTCATCGCCTGCAACACCGCCACCAGCGTCTGCGTGGATGAAATGCGCCGACGCTACCCGGTCCCGGTCATCGGCATGGAGCCGGCCCTGAAGCTGGCTTGCACACGTGGCGGAGGCCGACCCCAGCGGGTACTGGTCACGGCCACCTCGCTGACCTTGAAGGAGGCCAAGTTCTCACGCCTGATGGCACGGTTCTCCGGCAGGCACACCATCCTGACCCAGCCCTGCCCAGACCTGGTGACCATTGTGGAGTCTGACAGGCTGAATGACCAGGCCCTGGTCGATGCCACCCTGCACCGTTATTTGGATCCCTATGACCTGCAGACCCTGGATGCCCTGGTCCTGGGCTGCACCCACTTCGTCTTCTTCCGCCAGTCCATCGCCCGCATCTGCCCGCCAGGCCTGGCGCTGATCGACGGCAACCCTGGGACGGCCCGCCACCTCAAGGATCTGCTGGCCCAGGCCGATGCTCTCAACCCGGGCCCCGGCACCGGCAGAGTAGAGATCGCCAACTCCGATCCCTCACCGGCCATGCTGGATCTGTCCAAGCGGCTGCTGGCCTCCTGCCGCCCCTGAACGGCTTGTCCAACGTTCACGCATAAGCTGTCATCAAGCTCGGATATCTGTCAGGAAACGAGGTGCCATGGCACGCAAAAGAACAGCCGTCATCGACGTAGGCGGCGGCTACCGGTCCATCTTCGGCGCCGGCGTCTTCGACCGCTGCATGGAGCAGGGCATCACCTTCGATCACTGCTACGGGGTCTCGGCCGGCAGCGCCAATCTGGCCTCATTCCTGTCGGGCCAGCTCAGACGCTGCTACCGCTTCTACACCGTCTACTCCTCCCGCAAGGAGTACGCGAGCGTGAGCAACTTCCTGACCAAGCACACCTTCGTCGACCTGGACTACGTCTATGGCAAACTGTCGGCCCATGACGGGGAATGCCCACTGGATTACCAGGCTCTGAAGGCCAATCCGGCCCTGTTCACCGTAGTCGCCTGCAAGGCCACTGACGGATCCACCGTCTACTTTGACAAGTCCGACCTGGCCCAGGACAACTATGACATCCTCAAGGCCTCATCCACCGTGCCGGTGGCCAACAAGCCCTACATGATCGATGGGGTGCCCTATCTGGACGGCGGCATCGCCGACCCGGTCCCGGTCCGCAAGGCCATGGACGAGGGCTACGAGCGCATCGTCCTGGTCCTGACCCGCCAGAGGGATATTCTGCGCGAACAGAAGAAGGATGTCCTGCCGGCCCGGATCCTGGCCAGGACGTATCCGGCGGCCGGCGAGCGCCTGATGGAGCGCTACCGCACCTACAACGACGAGGTGGCCCTGGCCAAGCAGGCCGAAAAGGAGGGTCGGGTGCTCATCCTGGCCCCTGACAGCCTGTGCGGACTGACCACGCTGAGCAAGTCGCTCAAGGGACTCAACGCCATGTACGACAAGGGCTATCGGGCCGCCGAGGCCATAGCCGACTTCCTGAAAAGCTGAAACCCGACCCCGCAGGACCTGCCATGCGGAAATTGCTTATTAGGACACGGCCTTACAGAGCCGGCGTCCCGGCCCCGCCCTCTGCGCCCGCACTCCTGCGGCCGTGGCGGGGATCCGCACTGCCCTGGGTGCTCTGGGCGGTCATCAGCGCTGCGGTCATCTGGTTGAAGAGCTCGTTGTAACCACCGGGGGTCGCCGCAGGCAGAACCAGGGTCTTGGCATTGTCGGACTCGGCCAGCGAGCGCATCACATCCAGATATTGGTTGAAGAGCACCACATTGTTGACCGCATCGATATCCATGCCCACGGCCCTCAGACTGTTGATCTGGTCCACAATGCCGTTGGCGATCTCCCGTCGGTAGTTGGCCTGGCCCTCGCCCTGCATCCTGGTCTTCTCGGCATCGGCCCTGGCCTGGGTCTCGATCTCGATCCGACGGGCCTCGGCACGCTCCCTGGTGGCCTCCTTCTCACGCTGAGCCGCGTTGATGGAGTCCATGGCCTGCTTGACCTGGGCGGAGGGGTCGATAGCCGTGACCAGGGTCTTGATGACCGAGAACCCGAAGCGCTGCATCTCCTGGCCCACGGTCTGCTGCACGTCGGAGGCGATGTCGTCCTTGCGGGCGAAGGCGTCGTCCAGGCTCAGGGCGGGAATGGCCGACCTGAGGGCGTCCTCCATATAGGAGCGCAGCTGGCCCGCCGGGTCGACCAGCTCGTAGTAGGCCGTAGACACGTTGGCCGCCTCCACCCGGAACTGGGTGGAGACCTCCACGGTGACGAAGACGTTGTCCTTGGTCTTGGTCTCCAGCTTGACGTTCAGCTGGTTGACCCGCAGATTGGTCTTGGCGGCTATCCGGTCCACCAGGGGGATCTTGGCGTGGATGCCTGCCAGCGCCACCCGGTGGTACTTGCCGAAGCGCTCAATGACGTCCGCCTGCTGCTGGGGCACCACGAAAATCCCCAGAAGGAAGATGATCAGCGCCAGGACCAGCACGGCGATCACAATGGCTATGCCCAGATGCATGAGTGTTCTCCTTCGAGCTTAAAACCCTTGGGGCCGGACCTGAGAACCGCACCATTCCGGCCTATCCTCTCATCACCATACATGATGGACTCGTCTGAATAATCGGTTCGGGCGCATAAGCCGTAATAGACTCGGTTTAACAAGTCTTCAACCCGAAAGGATGAATATGGCAAAACTACGCGGCATCGACGCCGAAATCTTCCCCCTGGTCCTGGGCGGCAACACCTTCGGATGGACCAGCGACGAATCTGTGTCTGACCAGGTCCTGGATGCCTACACGCAAGCCGGGGGCAACCTGATCGATACAGCCGACGTCTACTCGGCCTGGGCCCCAGGCCACTCCGGCGGCGAGTCCGAGATCGTCCTAGGCCGCTGGCTGGCCAAGAACGGCAACCGCAACAAGGTCCTGGTGGCTACCAAGGTCAGCCAGCACCCCCAGTACTCCGGTCTTTCAGCCAAGAACATCGAGGCCGCCGCCGACGCCTCCCTGCTCAGGCTGGGTCTGGATGTGATCGACCTCTACTACGCCCACTTCGACGACAGCTCCACCCCCTTGGAGGAGACTGCGGCAGCCTTCGACAAGCTGGTCAAGGAGGGCAAGGTCCGGGCCATCGGAGTGTCCAACTACACGCCGGACCGGATCCGTGAATGGTTCAGCATTGCACGCAAGGAGGGCCTGACCCTGCCGGTGGCCCTGGAGCCCCAATACAACCTGGTCTACCGCAAGGACTATGAGAATGGCCTTATGCAGGTCGCCAAGGACGAGGATTTGGCGGTCTTCCCTTACTTCTCGCTGGCTTCGGGCTTCCTGACGGGCAAGTACCGGACCATGGACGACCTCAAGGGCAAAAAGCGCGAGGGCATGGTCAAGGACTTCTTCACCCAGGAGGGACTGGACGTGGTCGCTGCCATGGACGGCATCGCCAAGGCCCACGGGGTCGAGCTGGCCACCGTAGCCCTGGCCTGGCTCAACCATAGGCCTGGGATCGCAGCCCCCATCGCCTCTGCACGCACCCCCGAGCAGCTGCCGGCCCTTCTGGCCGCTGCCCATCTGGAACTGAGCGACCAGGATATGCAGACCCTGGATCAGGTCAGCGACAAGGTCAAGGGCTGATCAGCAGCCGGCGCTCCATCGCAATATTGCCAGCCGCACGGCCAAGCGTGGCGCAGACGAGCACCTAGCCAGGCAGGTCGTATTGAAAAAGGGCTTCCATCTCCTATCAGATGGAAGCCCTTTTTATGCAATTATGATCAGGCTTTGACCAGGTCGACCTGCGGCTGGTCCAGATCGCCAGCATTGACGGTCAGACTGGTGGCCAGGGTCTCTCGGGCGATCAGGTCGCTGAACTGCTGAGCCTTGGAGGCATCCTCCTTGGGGAGGGTCAGGGTCAGCCGAATCCGGTCAGCGATGTCCAGGCCAGCGGTCTTCCGAGCATCCTGAACCTGGCGGATCAGATCCCTGGCATAGCCCTCCGCCAGGAGATCGTCGTCCAGCTGGGTGTCGAGAATGACGAAGCCGCCGGTGGGCAGGGCCGCGGAGGCCGACCGGTCGGCCTGGGAGCCATCCTCCTGCTCGATCCGGTTGTCCAGCTCGTATTCGCCGGGTTCCAGGGCCACCGCTCCGTCGGGGGTGGTGACGACCACGTGGCCGTCCTGCTCGGACCAGTCGCCCTGCTTGGAAGCCTTGATGACGAACTGGACCTGCTTGCCCAGCCGGGGTCCGGCCGCACGGGCATTGACCTTGAGATCGTGGATGATCCGCAGACCATGCCGGCCGGCCTGGTCCAGGGTGCAGAACTCCACGTCCTTGATGTTGAGCTCGGACTTGAGCACGTCCACGTAGGAGCGGGCCGCGTCGGGGTCACGAACCACCACGGTCAGCAGGGACAGGGGCTGGCGTACGCGAATCTGCTCGGCCTTGCGCAGGGCCAGGGTGGCCGAAACCACCTCGCGGACCTTCTCCATGGCGGCTACCAGGGCAGGATCGTCACGCAGGACCTGTCCCAGTTCGGTCTCCTGCCCGGTGGCCTCGTCGGCCAGGAAGGGCCAGTCGGCCAGATGGACAGACTCGCCACCGGTCAGGCCCCGCCAGATCTGCTCGGCTTCCATGGGCGCCAGGGGGGCCAGAAGGCGGGCGAAGGCCTCCAGAACCGTGTAGAGGGTGTCGAAGGCCTGGTGGTCCTCGCCCCAGAAGCGGTCGCGGTTGTTGCGGATGTACCAGTTGGTCAGCACATCGATGAAGTCGGTCACCGCATCGCAGGCCTCCGAGATGGCGAAGTCGTCCAGGGCCTTCTGCACCGATTGGATCAGCCGACGGGTGCGTGCCAGCAGGAAGCGGTCCATCTCCGGCAGGTCGGCCACACGCTCCGGCGTCAGCGCCTGGGCCTGGTAGCCGGCGCCCTTGTTAGCCGCGTTGGCATAGAGCGTGTAGAAGTAGTAGGAGCTCCAGACCGGCAGCATGACCTGGCGGACCGTGTCGCGGATGCCATCGGCGGTGACGACCAGGTTGCCGCCGCGCAGGATGGACGAGCTCATCAGGAACCAGCGCATGGCGTCGGATCCGTACTTGTCGAAGACCTCGTTCACATCCGGGTAGTTGCGCAGGTGCTTGCTCATCTTCTGGCCGTCGGAGCCCAGGACGATGCCATGGCAGATCACGTTCTTGAAGGCCGGGCGGTCGAAGAGGGCCGTGGACATGATGTGCATGGTGTAGAACCAGCCGCGGGTCTGGCCGATGTACTCGACCACAAAATCACAGGGATCCCTGTCCTCGAAGTACTGCTTGTTCTCGAAGGGGTAGTGGAACTGGGCGAAGGGCATGGAGCCCGACTCGAACCAGCAGTCCAGCACATCGGTGATCCTGTGCATGGTGGATTTGCCGGTGGGGTCGTCAGGGTTGGGCCTGGTCAGCTGGTCGATCCAGGGCCGATGCATGTTGATCTGCCCCTTGTCATCGGTCGGGTAGCGGCCGAAGTCCTTCTTGAGCTCATCCAAGGACCCGTAGACGTCCACCCGAGGATACTTGGGATCGTCCGAGACCCAGACCGGAATGGGCGAGCCCCAGAACCTGTTGCGGGAGATGGACCAGTCACGGGCATTGGCCAGCCACTTGCCAAACTGGCCGTCCTTGACGTTTCCGGGGATCCAGTTGATCTGCTGGTTGAGTTCCAGGAGGCGGTCCTTGATCTTGGTCACGGAGACGAACCAGCTGGAGACCGGCTTGTAGATCAGCGGGGTGCCGCAACGCCAGCAGTGCGGGTAGGAGTGGACGTAGCTCTTCTCTTGGAAGAGGAGGGCCCGGTGCTCGGCTGGGATCTGTGCCAGGGGGCCGTCGCCTGCGCGCAGGTTGCGGACGATGGGCATGTTGGCCTCGAAGGCCTGCAGGCCCTGGTAGTCGGGGCACTGCTCGGTGAAGACCGCGCCTGCATCGAGCACGTCCACGCTGCGGATCCCCTTGGCGTTCAGGGTGTTCATATCGTCCTCGCCATAGGGAGCCTGGTGGACCAGGCCGGTGCCCTCCACGGTGTCGACGTAATCGGCCGTGTAGATGGTATAGGCATTGGGGCCGGGGGTGCCGCCCTCGGATTCAGCCTGCTCTCCGGCGAAGTAGGGGAAGACCGGCCAGTACCGCCAGCCCTCCATCTCTGACCCTTTGAGGGTGCGGACCACCTGGTAGTCCTCCCCCAGCTGCTTGGCGTAATCGCCCAGACGGGCCGTAGCGATGTAGAAGCGCTTGCCCGCGAAGGACCCGGAGACCGGACTGACCTCCGAGTACTCGATATCAGTTCCGACCACGATGGCCAGATTGGTGGGGACGGTCCAGGGGGTGGTGGTCCAGAAGACGGCATAGGCGTCCTCGTCCCTGAGCTTGACGGCCACGGAGACGGTGGTGTCCTGGCGGTCCTGGTAGACATCGGCATCCATGCGCAGCTCATGGTTGGACAGCGGGGTCTGATCCTTCCAGCAGTAGGGCAGCACCCGGTAGCCCTCATAGGCCAGGCCCTTCTCGTAGAGGGTCTTGAAGGCCCACATGACCGACTCCATGTAGGAGACATCAAGGGTCTTGTATCCGTGGTCGAAGTCCACCCAGCGGGCCTGACGGTGGACGTAGTCCTTCCACTCGCTGGTGTACTTGAGCACTGAAGCGCGGCAGGCGTCGTTGAACTTCTCGATGCCCATCTGCTCGATCTGATCCACGCTGTCGATGCCGAGCTCACGCTGCGCCTCCAGCTCGGCAGGCAGACCGTGGGTGTCCCAGCCGAAGACCCTCTTGACCTTGTGGCCCTTCATGGTCTGGTAGCGGGGAATGACATCCTTGACGTAGCCGGTCAGCAGGTGTCCATAGTGGGGCAGGCCGTTGGCGAAGGGCGGGCCATCGAAGAAGACGAACTCATTGTCGGCATGATCGCCGGAAGGGCGACGATCCACTGACTTGTTGAAGGTGTCGTCATGGTCCCAGTAGTCCAGAACGGACTCCTCCATATGGGGGAAGGAGGGATTGGGCTTCACCTTGGCCAGAGCCGGGTCCACCACCGCCTTGGGATAGACTGCGCCATCCCGTTTTGTCGCATCTGAGGTATCAGTGGTCTGATTCACCGTTCACGCTCCTCGCTGGTCGTTCATGTCGCCATGTCGAGGACGAGGGACCTATGGGGCCCACCGCGGTACCACCTCGCTTGCCCGGCCAATGACCTGCGCCGGACCGCTTGAACTGGGCTATGCGGGCCCGCCCGTCGGTTCTACTGAGGATCGCCGCAAGCGAGCCCGTTCTTCCGAGGGCTCCCCGCTGATAACGGATCAAGGCCCATTGGTGACCAGATTATACCATCCTCAGGAAACCTGACCCGCCCGTTCGCATAACGAAACAGTCGTCAGGACTGGAAGCGTTCAGGATGGCGCGGATCGCCCGGCAGATCATCCAGAGTGTTCTCGGCACCTAGCGCCTGCCGCCAGAAGTCCAGAGAGTGCCCATAAGGGCTGGCCTGCCCGCCGTGGGCCTGCAGGTCGGCCTTGGCCTGGAGCACGTCCTCCTCGCTCACCCCGTCCAAAAGCCCGACAAGTCCGGCGAATCGATCCGAGTCGTAGAAGATACCGCCGACGATCTCCAGAAGTCGGCTGGCACGTTTCATGGGCAGGGAATCCCAGTGCCTGAGCTCGATGTAATTCTTCAAACGGACGTCGTTGAAGTGCGTGGTGAGGATATGCGCTATCTCGGCATCGTTGAGCCGGCGGTCAGGATAGATCTCCCCGGCGTTCTCATGCCAGGCAATGAAGAACTGCCGACCCTGCGGCCCGTCCACCTCAGGGGTGTGGGAGACATCCGCCACCATGAGCGGGGTGGAGAGCATATCCACGGCGTAGTCCTCCCAGCCGAAGCCGTCCTCGAACAGCCCCGGAATCAGGCCTGTGCGCTGGGTGTCGAGCCAATCCCAGATCCGCTGGCGTCGCAGGGGCATGCGGTTGGGCTTCCCCTCAAAGATCGGAGTATTGCGGAAGAAGTAGGCCACAATAGGCCCGATGGCCGTGCCCAGACGGATCTTGGCGATGGCATCATCCTCGTCCTGGTAGTCGATGCTGATCTGGGTGGAGGCGGTGCTGCGCATCATCATGGGCCCGCACTGGCCGATGCGACCCAGGTAGGTGTTCATGACCGCATAACGTTCCTTGGGATTGACGCCCACATCCGCATAGGACCCAGCCGGACGGTACCCGTACTCAACCAGACGGAACCCCAGTCGCTCGGCGATGGGGTCGACCTCGGCACGGAAGCGACGGTAGAGATCCTCGAATTCTCGGCTGTCACGTACCACACCTAGGGAGCACTCCACCTGGCTCCCGGGCTCCAGGGAGACCACGCAACCCGGCCTGCTCAGCCCGACCAGGTGACCATCCTCCCGGTATTCTGCATCGCCGTCATAGCAGGGCTCCAAGGCAGACAGCAGGGCCTCGATGCCCTGCTCTCCCTCATAGGGAACCGGGGCATCGGAACCATCATTGCGCACCGGCAGATGCTCGATCTCAATACCGAACCGCCACTGGGACCGTGGTTTGGATCCGCGTGTGAAGTAGTCGACCAGGCTGGCCACATGCCGAGGATTTGGGACCGTCAACAGGTGCGCATACCCAGCGCCTACGCTTTTCCTCATGCTGTCATGGTAAGAGCGGCCGAGGGCCATGGGCAACCAACACGCGAGGAGTTCCACAACAAGGTATCGGTCAGTCGACCGGCGGCAATCCAGAACAACCACAACCTAAAGCAACCGCAACCCGGTCGATTTCAGGCTCAGCCCACGGTCACCGTCACGGCCTGCAGGTCTTCCCTGCGCGAGGAGGATCCCACCAGCACCTGGAACTGACCGGGCTCGACCCTGCGGTTGCAGTCGGCATCAACCAGGGCCCACTCAGACACCGGTAGATCAAAAATCACCTTCCGGGTCTGCCCTGGATCCAGCTGAATCCTTTGGAAGGCCTTGAGCTCGCGGTCGGCCCAGCTGACGGAGGTCACCAGGTCGCTGATGTAGGCCTGCACCACCTCGGTGCCTGGGCGCTGGCCGGTGTTGGTCAGGTCCACAGTCACCCTGACCCTGTCTTCAGGGCCGACGGCATCCGGTCCATCGATCTGGGGCTTTCCGTAGGCAAAGGTGGTGTAGCCCATCCCCTGGCCGAAGGCGAAGGCCGGCTCTTGGGTCAGGTCGGCATAGCGGTCACCATGCTGGCCTCGGATCTGGTTGTAGTAGACCGGCAGCTGGCCGGCATGCCTGGGGAAAGTGATGGGCAGCCTGCCTGTGGGCTCAACCTTGCCGGTGAGAATCCTGGCCAGGGCACGGCCGCCCTGCATGCCCGGGTCGGGCTGCCAGATCAGCGCCCTGGCCGACTGTGCGGACGGGGGCAGGATCAGCGGCTTGGAGGACATGAGCACGATGACCATGGGCTTGCCCGTCTGCGCCAGGGCATCCAGCAAGTCGCGCTGAGGACCATAGAGCTCCAAGGTGGCAGTCGAACGGCCCTCGCCCACCAGCTGGACCACGTCGCCGACCACGGCCACCACCAGGTCGCTTTGCCTGGCCAGGTCTACGGCCCTGTCGAAGCGGTCCTGATCGATCCTGGCCGGGGCCGCCACCTTGGGCCTGGGCTGGCCATCGGGGAAGAGCGGACCCGCAGGGTCGTCGACCAGACGGAGCACGTCGACGCCCTGTTCGCAGTTGAGCCGCCAGTTTGCAGGCAGCTCCTGGCGCAGACCGTCGGCCACTGTCGAGATCATCTCCCGCGGCTGATCCTTGATCCAGTCGCACTGGCCCGAGCCGCCGGCCCAGTCCCCCAGCTGGTTCTGGGCATCGTCGATCAGTGGACCCACCAGGGCGATGCTGTGGGCTGAATCATCGCCAGGACGGCCATCGGCATCCACCCCGCCGAACAGGGGCAGGATGCCGTCATTCTTCAAAAGGACTGCCGACTCCTGGGCCACCTGGAGGTTGAGCTCCTGGTGCTCCGGTGAGTTGATGACCGCCTTCTGGGCCTCGGGGTCGGGCAGACGCGGATCCTCGAAGAGCCCCATGCGGAATTTCAGGGCCAGGATGTGCTTGACCGCCCGGTCAAGGTCCTCCTCGTGCAGAAGCCCGGCATCCAGTGCATCCAAGGCTCCCTGGTAGAAGCCGGGCGTGGTCATGATCAGGTCATTGCCGGCCTTGACGGCGGCTGCAGCGGCCCTGGCGTAGTCGGGCTGCACCTTCTGCTCCCAGACCATCCGACCCACGTTGTCCCAGTCGGTGATCAGGGTGCCCTGGTAGCCCCACTCCCCTCGAAGCACCTCGTTGAGCAGCCAGTTGTTGATGGTGACCGGGACCCCGTCGATGGACTCGTAGCCCAGCATGAAGGTGGCCACGCCCTCCTTGGCCAGGCGCTCGAAGGGCGGCAGGAACCAGGACAGCAGCTTGCGGTGCGAAAGGTCCGCCTCGGAGGCATCGCGCCCGCCCTGGGTCTCGGAATAGCCAGCGAAGTGCTTGGCCGTGGCCAGCACAGCATCCTTGGGCAAGGTCCCGGTCATGGCCGATCCGCCCTGGTAGCCGCGCACCATGGCCGAGGCCATCTCGCCGATCAGGAAGGAGTCCTCGCCGAAGGTCTCATCCACCCGGCCCCAGCGGGTGTCCCTGGCGATGCAGAGCACCGGGGAGAAGGTCCAGTGGACGCCTGTTGTGGCGACCTCCTGGGCTGTGGCCCGCCCCATCCGCTGAACCAGTTCAGGGTCGAAGGAAGCCGCCATGCCCAACTGCTCGGGAAAAATGGTGGCCCCGCGGAAGAAGGAATGGCCGTGGATGCAGTCATCGCCGATCAGCAGAGGAATGCCCAGACGGGTGCGATGAACGGCCTTGTCAGCCTTGATCATGTTCTGCGGAGAGACATGCAACAGTGACCCGGCGTGCTGATCCACCACCTCCTTGTCCACTCCCGAGCGGGCATCAAGCTGCATCATCTGGCCCACCTTCTCCTCACGGGTCATCCGGCCCACCAGGTCGGCCACTCGCTCATCCACGCTTAGGTCGGGATTGCGGTAGGGCAGGTCCTCCGTCAACTTTCTTGATGCCATCTGGGCACCTTCCTTTCTTCATATCCGGTCAGTCTGAAGCCGATCAGGCTGGAGACGGTCTACCGGACGATGATTGCCAGGTCCCAGGGTCCGATGGTCATGGACTGTCCCTGGTCCACATGAGCCCCTGGATCAGCCTGCCCGTCAGCCACCAGCAGATGCCCCCCGTAGGGCGCGTCCAGCTTGACCTCCTTGGACGAATAATTGAGCAGGTAGGCGACCTGCTCCCCCAGGGCGTTGATGCCCTCACGCACGGTGACCAGGCCAGCCAGATCCCGGGCAGGACCGCTCAAGCCAGCCGCATCCGCCGCATCCGAAAGCAGCTGCCGCATGCCCTGGGCCGAGGGCAGGGTGCCGATCCACTCCGCACTGCCGTGGCCGTAATCATGACGGGTCACAGCTGCATATCGCCCCCAGACCGGGTGGTCATAGGAGGCTAGGACCTGGGTTCCGGTTCGCGAATTCAGCAACTCAATCAGCCCCTGGCAGGTCGGTCCGGCCTGGTCGGACCCATGTAGATCCAGGGTGAGCCCCTTGCCGGGACGGGTGAACTGGTTGTAGTCGATGCCGAACACGTCGGTCAACAGGTGCGGAGCCTTGTCATGCCAGACCTTGAGGTTCTCGTCCGCCACAAAGGAGCGCAGCGTGGCCACCAGGTGACCTCCCTGATGGACGTAGTCGGCCAGGGCCTTCAGCGTATCCTCATTGCTGCTGTAGAGGGCAGGGACCACGACCATGGCATAGCGGCCCAGCTGGGACTGGTCAGCCTCCTCGCTGATGAAATCGCACTCGATGTTGAGCTCGAAGAGGGCATCGTAGACCCGTCTGACCACATCGTTGTAGGAGATCTGCCCCTGCTCACGGGGGAAGCCGGTCTCCAGGGAGAACCAGTCCAGGGCGGTCAGGGAGTCGTTGCCCACCATGATGGCGACCCTGTTGCGCTTTCGGAGGTTGATCAGGCGCTCCCCCACACCCTTCTGCGCTACCTGCCTGCCGAACCGGCCGGCCTCCTCATAGGTGGGGTTGGGCTCCATGTCGTGCGAAAGCAGACCCTTCCAGTAGGTCTCGAAGGAGTTGTGGATGGAATGCCAATGCCAGTACATGACCCCGTCAGCCCCCGAGGCCAGATGGCTGTATGCCTGCAGCCGCAGCTGGCCCGGGTAGGGCAGCCATCCGTTCTGCCCCTGGGCCTCGGTTTCCAGGACCAGGTAGTTGGTGCCACCTTTCAGGCTGCGGGTCATGTCCCCGCCGAAGGCGATCTCCTTGCCGGTCAGGTCATCCTCGGTGGGATGGTAGATGTCCACCCCGGCCACATCCAGGCACTCGGCCGCCTCGAAGTGATCGACAGCCGGCTGGACGCCGTATGACCAGCCCGGACCCCAATCGAAATCGAAGTTGTGGGTGACGAACTGGTCCTCGCAGGCATATTCGCGCACGATGTCAGCCTGCCAGGCCAGATAGCGGCTGACCTGGCTTCGGCGGAAGCGGTCGAAGGCCGACCCCAGGGATGCATTGATGGTCCCGGTCAGGTCGGGAAAGTCCTCCCAGGAGTCGATCCTGTTGGACCAGTAGTCCAGGCCGAAGGCCGCATTGAGACGGTCCAGATCATCGTCAAAACGCCGCCGCAGATCCTTGACGAAGAGCCGCTGCATGTCAGGCGATACGCAGTCGTAGTACTTGGTCTCGTTGTCGACCTGGTAGCCGATCACCTGGGGGTTGTCGGCCACATGGCTCATCAGCCTGCGGATGACGCGCTCGCCATAGTACCGGTAGGAGGGGTTGACAATGTCCATGATCTGGCGGGCGCCATATCGGTTATGGCCCTTGGGGGTGTCCGCCAGAACATCCGGGTGCATGGCGACCAGCCAGGAGGGGACCGCATAGGTGGGCGTGCCCACGATGACCTGGATGCCGAAACGTCCAGCCGCTTCCAGCACCCGATCCACATGGCTGAAGTCGAATACGCCAGGCTGGGGCTCCAGGGTGCTCCAGGTGGATTCGGCGATACGAATGGTGGTGATGCCGGCGGACTTCATCATGGACATGTCCTTGTCCACCCGCTCATAGGGCATATATTCGTCGTAGTAGGCGCATCCGAAGATGAGCCTGTCCGGCAGACACGTGCCGCCTGACGAAGCTGAGTGGTCCTTGGTTCGGACTGCCTTGTCTGACATGATGAACTCCAATCTTGACTCGCAGGACTCAATTCACAGGGCGAAGGTGCTGAAAGATCGCAGCTCCAGGTTTGCTAGGAAGCCCTGGCTTTCTTTGCCAGTCCATTCCAGATCGGTTGACGGCTCCGAGACGGCCTTATGCGCCTGCAGCAGTGCCGAATCATCCAATGCCAAGGTTGTCGAGTCGCTCATGGTGCCGATATCTTTCAACTAGTCTTCTCTGACACTTCCAATGGCGGAAAAGCCATATCTACTAATCGTTAGATAATGATATACCTAACAGGTATTCAACGGTTCTGTCAAGTCATCGGCTCCATCCAGGGCCGCGAGCGCCACGACTTCTTTTGCTCTTCCCAGACGAGTCGGAACCCTGCTTTAGGCGAGCCATACCCCTTTTGCTGTTGCCGATACGCCCCCATGTACCATAAGTATCAAACCACCGGGAGGATCCAGGCATCCAAGAGCTGTGAAAAGGAGCCGCAATACCAGGAAATGACGAGCCGTACCAGAAAATCACCAGAGGTGAGACGCGCGGAAATCACACAGGCCGCTGCCCGCCTCATCAGCCAACATGGGTACAACGGCATATCGCTCAAAGACGTCGCTGACATGGTAGGGATGTCGCAACCGGGCGTCCTCCATTATGTGGGCAGCAAGGAAGGCCTGCTCTCCCTCTTGGTCACGGATATCTATGATGCCGATGGCACGCCAGAGGAATTCCTGCAGACCGGCCTTCCCGGGTCCGACCCCGAACATCCGCATCTTCCGGCCTATTTTGACTATTTGGTCGCCCACAATGCCGACCAGCCCGAACTCACACAGCTGTATACGGTCCTAGAGACAGAGGCCATTTCGGCCAGCCACCCCTTGCATGATTATTTCATCCGCAGGCCGGCAGAGGTCTGGAAGCGCTATTCTGAATTCCCCTGGCTGCTTCCTGATGGCATTGCGTGGGCGACAGACATGCAGGACAAGGTGAGGATGAGTCTGGAAGTCATGGACGGCATACAGATGCGGCTGCTGCGTGAGCCGAAAATCGACTACATCCAGGAATGGGACCGGTTCAAAGCGCTGATTTTTCCCTCACCACTCTGGGATGGATATTGCTGATCAGCACAGGCATTGCAGTGGCCAAACCGCAGTTGCCGGACACCAGCCGACAGGGACATCCAAGGAAGCAGCAACCAATCAGCCTTCCTGATCCATCCTGAAAGGCCTGGCATCATAAGGCACCTGATACCGCCGATCCCTCCAGAAGTATTCATAATCGTGGTCGTTGATGGGACGGACGGCCTTGCAGGGGTGGCCGTAGGCGACCACATCAGAGGGGATGTCCTTGGTGACCAGGGACCCTGCCCCGATGACCGTGTTGTCGCCGATGGTCACTCCCGGCATGACGATGGCGCCTGCTCCGATCCACACATTCCTGCCTATGCTGACCGGAACCGAGAACTGGGGCGTTCCATATACGCGTATATCGGGGCGAATGGCGTGCCCCGTGGTGACGATGGTGACGTTGGGTCCGAACATGGTGTGATCGCCTATGTCAATGCGTCCGTCGTCGACCAGAACCAGGTTGAAGTTGGCGTAACATTTGCTCCCCCAGTAGGTGTTGCAGGCCCAATTGGCCCGCACTGGCCCCTCAATCCAGCTGCCTTCGCCGAATGAACCGAACATCTCTTTGCAGAGGTCCCGCTTTTTCTCCGCCTGGCTGGGACGGCAGGCGTTGAACTCGAAGACCAGATCCTGCTGGGCGTCCTGGACCTGCTTCATTTCGGGTGTATCGGCAATGTAGATCTGGTCGGTGTCCAGCAGAGCCTTGATCTCCTCGCGGCTGGTCATGGGAAGCCCCTCTTTCCTTGATCTTCGTGGTTCAGCAGCTCCAAGGCCGGCGGGTTAGCCCCGGAACCGGCCTCGGCCTGGCGGCTACAGGCTCTCCAGAACCTTCTCCTCGTCCTGGACGGGTGCTGCTGCCTGCCCAGCATCCCGACCGGTCGATCCAGATGCCTGGGGTTCGACGTTGGCCCTGTGGTCCTGGCTGAGCTTTTGCTGGCCGCCCGGCTTCTTGGCGGCGGCGATCATCAGCTTGATCCTGTTGAGCTGGTTGGCCTCCGAGGCGCCAGGATCGTAGTCGATGGAGACGATGTTGGCCTCAGGGTAGGTCCTACGGATCTTGCCGAACATGCCGCGTCCTGTCACATGGTTGGGCAGGCAGGCGAAGGGCTGCGCACAGACGATGTTGGGGGCGCCGGACTGGATCAGCTCGATGATCTCGCCGGTCAGGAGCCAACCCTCTCCGGCCTGAACGCCCAGGGAGGTGACCGATGCGGCCTTCTCCCTCAGGTCGGTGATATGAGCGGGAATGTCGAACTTCCCATGGGAGGCCTTGAAGCCGGCGATCATGGGGGCACGGTAGGCATCCGCCGCCTTGAGGACGATCTTCTTGACGCCTACTGGTCCGCCTGTGCCCAGCATCTCCTCGTTCCATTCAGCATTGGAGATGCCGTTGACCATGAAGTCGCAGACACCGGGGAGCACAGCCTCGCAGCCCTGGCTCTCGATCAGGTCGACCACGTGGTTGTTGGCATCAGGATGGTACTTGACCAGGATCTCTCCGACTACGCCCACTCGAGGCTTGCGGGGGATATTGCGCAGGGGCAGCTGGTCAAAGGCCCGGATCATCCGCTTCATCAGCGTGCGGTAAGGCAGATATCCATGACCGTAGACCTTCTTGGCGGTCTTGGAGTACCCGTGGTGTTCGATGGTCTCCTTGCAGATCGTGTCCCAAAGCTTGTAGAGCCTGTTGGCCGAGCCGGGCTCCTGCTCGTAGGGGCGGACCCTGAGCAGGCACTCGATCATGGCATCGCCCAGGTAGAAGGCCTTGACCGCGCGGTGCAGCAGGGCAGGGGTTACCTGAAGGCCCGGATTGGCCTTGAACCCCTGCACGCTCAGCGTGATGATCGGCACGTAGCCGTAGCCCGCATCAGCCAGGGCCTTGCGCAGAAGGCCATAGTAGTTGGTGGCCCTGCACATGCCGCCGGTCTGGGTGACGATGACCGCGCACTTGTGCGGGTCGAACCTGCCGGACAGGAAGGCGTTGACCAGCTGCCCCACCACGATGATGGCCGGGAAGCAGGCATCGTTGTTGACGTACTTGACCCCGGTGTTGATGTCTTCGGCCGTGGCATGCTTCAGAAGCTCAAAGTGGTAGTCGGCACTGGAGAAGACCGCCTCCAAGAGGGAGAAGTGCACAGGCGACATCTGCGGCGCGACCACTGTAAATTTGTGCCCCATCTCCTTGGTGAAGCGATGCTCAGTGGCGTACTTGGACAGGGTCGGTTTGGCGGCGGCCCCGCCAGCCTGGACGTCTTTGCCCTGCTCGGCGGGAGTGTCTGCCGACTTACTGTCAGTTTCCTGCTCCTTCTGCCGGGAGGCCATGGTCTCCCGAATGGGCCGGATGCCCATAGGGTGAAGACCTATCAGACCCTGATCACTCTTGTCGTGCAGAGCCACGAACCGTGCCAGAGCCACAATGTCGGCCTTGCGCTGGGATAGGCTGATCTTCTGCGCGTTGGTGGACCGGAACCCATCGGATTTCGGATGGTCGGACGCATTCGCATCCACTGCTTCGATATGTCCGGTAAGCCCTTGAGGTTCCTGAGAATCGGATGAATCCCCCGCCTGAACCAGGTCAGGCAATGGGTCAGCATCCTTGACCGCGACCTTGGCAGGCGCCTGATCCTTGGCCGGGGCTTCCTCCTGGGCAATATCCCGCTGATGGCGTTCATCCATGGCAGCCTTCAGCGAGCGCAGACGGATCTTGGCTGCACCCAGATTGGAGACCTCGTCGATCTTCAGCTGCGTGTAGACATCGCCCTTGTCAGCCAGAATCTCCTGGACCTGGTCAGTGGTGATGGCATCCACGCCGCACCCAAAACTGACCAGCTGAACCAGCTGCAGGTCGGGATACTCGGAGACGAACCTGGCTGCGGAATAGAGCCTGGAATGGTAGGCCCACTGGTCGGTCACCCTCAAAGGCATCTTCTGATGGTCGTCGCCGAAGCTCGGCACGGTCTTGCGGAACTTGGCGGCCGTGGGGTTGTTGGAGGCCAGGGCCCGCTCCCCCGCCGCCGGGATGATGTAGTCGCTCAGCTTGGGCAGTTTATGCACGTCCAGCTCGCATATGGAGTCCTCGGAGAGCACGGCCATGCCCAGGGAGCAGATGGTCTCGGGAATGCCGTGGTTGACCTCGGGATCCACATGGTAGGGACGGCCCGACAGAACCACGCCCTTGACTCCATACTCCTGCATGTAGGCCAGGGCACGGAGCCCCTCCTGGCGGACGTCCTCCTTGAAGCGGGCATCCTCACGGTAGGCCTCCTGGACGGCCGTCCTGGCCTCTTCCTCGCTCACCTTGGCCCAGTCGAAGACCTTGACGATCCGCTCGACCATCTTCTCCCTGTTGGACAGGTTGAAGTAGGGCCGCATGAAACGGACGCCGTTCTCCTTGAGCTCGGCCATATTGGCCTCGATCACCACCGGGTAGTTGGCCACGATGGGGCAGTTGTAATGGTTGTCCGTATCGGGAACCAGCTCCTGCTCATAGGTGACGCAGGGATAGAAGATGGTCTTGATGCCCTTGTCGACCAGGGAGTGGATGTGCCCGTGGACCAGCTTGGCCGGGTAGCAGATGTTCTCGGAGGCGATGGACTCCATCCCGCTCTCGAAGAGCTCATGGTTGGACCGCCCGGAGATCATGACCCGGAAGCCCAGGGAGGTCAGCAGGGTGAACCAGAAGGGGTAGTCCTCGTACATGTTGAGCACGCGAGGAATGCCGATGTCGCCTCTGGTGGCCTTGTCCGGGGTCAGACGGCGGTAGGCGAAGGCCCGCTTGTACTTGAAGTCGTAGAGGTTGGGCCTGTCGGAGCGCTTCCTGTTCTTATCGCCGCCACGCTCGCAGCGATTCCCGGTCACGTAGCGGCCGCCGTCCTCGAATTCGGTGATGGTCAGCTTGCAGTGGTTCTGGCAGAGCTTGCAGACATCGTGGGTGGTGGTCATGGAGAGGTTGTCCAGATCGTCCCCTGCCAGAATGGAGCTGACCACATGGCCGTCCTGCACCTTCAGGTCAGGCAAGGTCGCCTTGAACCCCTGGTCGTTCTTGGAGGCAATCTTGTTGACGGCGGCCGGTGACGACTTTGGCTTGGTAGAAGTCGGAGCCTTATTGGGGGTGGTGGGCGTGCTGCCCACGGACTTCACCCCGTCGGCCATGTGAGAGCCGACAGCGGTCAGATCCTCGACCTCTTCATTCTGCGGGCAGTGCATGCGGGCCGTCAGCGCGGCGCCGTAGGCTCCCATCAGACCGGCAATGTTGGGCCTGGTCACCTTGCGACCGGTCAGGAGCTCAAAGGCCCGCAGGACGGCATCGTTGAGGAAGGTGCCTCCCTGGACCACGACCACAGGCCCCAGGGCATTGGCATCGCGCAGCTTGATGACCTTGTAGAGGGCGTTCCTGACCACCGAGTAGCAGAGCCCGGCGGCGATATCCTCCGGGGAGGCGCCCTCCTTCTGAGCCTGCTTGACCGAGGAGTTCATGAAGACCGTGCAGCGTGAACCCAGATCGGTCGGGGCTTCGGAAGCCAACGCCTGCTTGGTGAACTCTTGGATGCTGATGCCCATGGACTGGGCGAAGGTCTGCAGGAAGGACCCGCAGCCGGCCGAGCAGGCCTCGTTGACGCAGATGGAATCGATGACCCCGTCGTTGACGGCGATGTACTTCATGTCCTGCCCGCCGATGTCGATGACCGAGGTGACCCCGGGGCTGATCTCCTCGGCTGCCCTGTAGTGGGCCATGGTCTCGACCACGCCCTCGTCGACATGCAGGCCGGCCTTGACCAGGCCCTCACCATAGCCGGTAGCGCAGGCACGGGCGATGTAGGCCCCCTCCGGCAGGGACTTCCTGACCTCCTTGACGATGTTGGCGGCGGCGATCAGCGGGCTGTCCTTATGCACCCCGTAGGTGGACCAGACGATGGTCTTGTCGTCGTTGATCAGCACGGCCTTGATGGTGGTGCTGCCCGCATCGATGCCCAGGAAGTGCGGCCCCTTGGCTCCTGACAGGTCTCCGGTGGGGATGACCTGGGCCCCATGCCGGTCGTTGAACTCACTGCGCTCCTCCTCGTTCAGGAAGAGCGGGCGGATCGTTCTGGCCGTGGAGGGCATGTTCTCCAGGCCCTTCAGGGCGGAGAGGACGCCATCCAAGGAAGTCAGGTCAAAGTTCATGTCTTGATTGTGGCTGGCATCCTTGGCGGTTTCGGTCGCGGGAGCCTTATGCTCACCGTCCACCAAGGTGGTGGTGCGGCCGTCCTGCATGGCATCCTGCAGAGCCATCTTGTCCAGGTTCGAGGCCTTCTCGGACCGTGCCTTGTCGACCTCCGCCTGATCCAGCCCCCAGGCCGGGCCGAAGGGGTCGTTCACATCGGTCTCTGGCGAATAGTCGGTCTTGACCTGCGCAGCGCTGTCCTGGTCGTCCTGCTCGCGGCGGCCAGCCATGATGGCAGCGCCGTAGGCCACATAGAGGTGCGCGTTCTCAGGGATGATGTAACGGCTGACCCTGTCCTGAAGGATCCGCTTGAAGGCTTCCCTGAGCTCGCTCATGAAGAAGAGGGGCCCGCCCAAAAAGATCACGTTGCCACGAATGGGACGTCCGCAGGCCAGTCCAGAAATAGTCTGTGTGGCCACGGCATTGAATATGGATGCAGCCAGATCCTCCTTGGCGGCTCCGTCGTTGATCAGGGGCTGGAGGTCGGACTTGGCAAAGACCCCGCAGCGCGAGGCGATAGGATAAATGGTCTTGTACTTGGCGGCCATATCGTTCAGGCCTGAAGCATCGGTGTTGAGCAGGGTGGCCATCTGATCGATGAAGGCTCCGGTCCCGCCTGCGCAGGACCCGTTCATCCGCTGCTCCGGCGTGGGCTTCAGATAGGTGATCTTGGCATCCTCGCCGCCCAGCTCGATGATCACGTCCCCCTCGGGGTAGGTGGCGTTGATGGCCTCGGTCTCGGCAATGACCTCCTGGGCGAACTCGGCCTGCAGCTGGCTGGCCAGTTCCAGCCCGCCCGAACCGGTGATCACCAGGCTGATGGGATTGCCTGCCAGACCAACCCGTGACAGGGAAAGCTTGATGTCGGTGACCAGCTCGGCCACACACTGCCGCACATTGGCATGATGGCGGCGATAGTCGCTGAACAGCGCCTGATCCAGCCTGTCACCTGCGCCAAGGACCACGGCCTTGACTGTGGTGGAACCGATGTCCAAACCCACACGCAGGAGATCCCGCGGTCCTGTGCCCTTATATCGACCCGCTATGTCGACGCCATCAGACATGAAACAACCTCAATCCGTGAGACCGCCGCATGATGGGTCCAAAAAGCAGACACCACATCATATCCGGCTTACCCTATTTATGCTACCGCCAGAGCGTGAATAACTTTTGCAATATCAGGGAATCAAGACTGTCTCCTTTGACACAGCCGCCAGCAGAACCGCCACCGATGCAGGCAAGCCACAGACTGGGACAGGTGCATCAAGGCGTTGGTTGCAACCCTTGTCCTCCACGCTTTCGCCTCAATGACAGCCTGCCCGCAAATGGAAGAAAAGCCGCTGTGCCCTTGGCGAAATCGGCTCAGGAGCAGTCGTCAGTAGGCCTGCGAAGGACTTACAGGGAATAGGGAATTGTCCCCGTATTGAGAGACCCTGAGAGAACGTTTCCTTCACCGACCAGCTCGCATACCATCCTGTACAGGCCGTTGCCAGATAGGTTGGTCAGACTGGCGGAACCGATGGTCAGGAGGTATCAGGTGCGAGCATACATGGGTTCGAACATGCGCGGGTCGATGGGTGCGCCGGCTGGCCCAGCACCGTCAGGACTGGCTCCCAAACCATTGGATCAGCTGCCCCGCCTGGCACGTGACACCACCGAGGAGGATCCCTGGCCGGTCAGCGTGCTCAGCCAGAAGTACCACGATGCCGTGGCCCGCTGGCCCGGAGCCTGGGTAGAGGGTCAGATCGTGGAGATCAACACCCGCCGTAGCGGCTCGGCATATCTGACCCTGCGTGACAACTTCGAGGACATCTCCATCAACGTCATGGGCTTCCGGGCCTTCGCCACCCAGGCCAGGGAATTTCGTCAGGGCGACCGGGTGGTAGTGCATGGGCGGCCTGACCTGTGGATCAAACAGACCCGTCTGAGCTTTATGGCCGACAGGATCAAGCGCGTAGGCACCGGTGACCTGAAAGAGCAGATTGACCAGCTCAGGCGCAAGCTCAAGGGCGAGGGCCTCTTCGATGCGGAAAACAAGGTTCCCCTGCCCGAATTCCCCCGGCGCATCGGCCTGATCTGCGCGCCCAAGGCCAGAGCCGAGGGGGATGTGATCACCAACGCCCGCCTGCGTTGGCCCACCATCGAATTCTCCGTGGTACACGCCCACGTCCAGGGCCCCCAGTGCCCGCCCGAAGTGGTCGAAGCCATCCAGAAGCTGGATGCTGATCCGGCTGTGGATGTGATCATCGTGGCCAGGGGCGGCGGCAGCTTCGAGGATCTGCTGGGCTTCTCGGACGAGTCCGTGGTCCGCGCCACGGCAGCCTGCGTCACTCCCATCGTCTCGGCCATCGGCCACGAGGACGACTGGACCTTGATTGACCTGGCCGCAGATCTGCGTGCCTCCACCCCCACTGACGCCGCCAAGCGGGTGGTGCCCGACCTGGTCGAGCAGGAGGGGATCATCCAAGAGGCCAGGATGCGCATAAACGCGCGCATCCAAAATATGGTCGAGGGCGAGACACGGCTGATTGAGGGATACGCCAACCGCCCCAGCCTGACCAAGCCGCAGACCATGCTGGACAAGCCCCAGCGGCTGGTTGACGAGTCGCTGGTCCGCCTGGACATCGCCCTGCGACGGATCGTGGACGACGCCTCCCTGACCGTGGAGAAGCTCCAGTCCTCGCTGACCGCCCTCTCTCCCCAGTCCACGCTGGACCGCGGATACGCAGTCGTGCAGACTCTGGACGGGAAGGTGGTCGTCAGCCCACAGCAGGTTCAGGCCGATCAGGATCTGACCTTGACCGTCAAAGAGGGCAGGATCGAGACCAGGGTCGTCAGCGGGCAGTGACCGATCCCACGTAGTCAGCCACATATAATCATCAGGAATTTGATAACGCGCTATATAAGAAGAGGAGCATAAATGAGCGACACCGATGAGGAGCAGTGCAAGGAACAGCCGGTATTGGCCTCGGCCCTGAGCCAGAAGGAACGCGAAACCATCGCCAAACTGCCCTATGAGCAGGCCCGGGACCAGCTGATCCAAGCGGTTCAGGCGCTGGAGGCCGGCGGCCTGGATCTGGATGCCTCAATGCGTCAGTGGGAGATCGGCGAGGCTCTGGCCAAGCGGGCCCAGGAGCTGCTGGGCCAAGTGCGGGCCAAACTTGATGCTGCTCAGCAGGAGCAGGCCAGCGCCGGGGCCCAGGCTGGCACCCAGTCCAACTTGGATGCCTGAAAATCCACTACTCCACCATCACCGTGGCCAGCAGGGCCGCATGATCCGAACCCGCGATAGGTACGACCTGCAGCCGATTGGCCCTGATGTCCCGATCCACCACCACATGATCGATGGCCACCAACCTGGGCAATGGAGCTCGGTTGGCTGGCCAGGTCATGCTCATGCCATGCCCGGCCTGACGTGCTCCATCACTGAACCGCTCCCCCAGCATGTCTCGGAAAACTGCATGATCATAGGTGGCGTTGAAGTCCCCCAAAAGCACGTACCGCGTGTGCTCGTGCTTCCGCAGTTTTCCCAGGTCGGACACGCTGCGTCGCCAGGCATTCCAACTGCCCGGTTGCGGCGAGGTGGTATGGACCGAGACGAATCTGACACTGGTCCTGCCCCTGCCGAAGTCGATGCTGGCCGCCGGCATCATGGAAGAGCGGGAACCCACGTCGTCCTTTGAGGGTGACTGCATTGGCGCAGCCGTCCAAAGACCATTGGCGTATTCCTTCGAAGATGTGGAAAGCTGCTCGTGGGGCAGATAGCGGTCGATGCCGGCCTTGTGCAGACGGTCCACAAAATCCTCGCTGACCTCCTGCAGAGCCAGCACCTCGACCCGGTTGTCGCTGACGGTCTTAACTATCTGATCAGCATCGGCCTGACCCTTGTAGACGTTCAGCGTCATGACCCGGGCCACATTGTCATACCGATCGGGATGCTCAAGGGCCATGAGCTGATCAGCTTGCCCATTGAGCTCGGATCCTTGCTGGTAGAAAGGATACTGCCAGTAAACATTCAGGGCCAAGGCGGCGATAAGCACCAAAGCCGTAAACCATCGCGAAGCCATCAGAGCCAGGACCAGAGCCAGTAGGCCCAAAAGGATGAACCAAGGCGTCAGAGCAGCCAGATCAGGCAGGTAGGGTATCGCTGACAGCCATGCCGGGCAGGCACGCGCCGCTAGGGCCAGCAAGCCGACCAACGCCAGCAGTCTGGCCGTCCACCCAAAGACATGCTTCACCAGGAAGGACTGTCTGAATTTCGCCATGGTCTCCTCCCAAGGGATACACAGTCAGCTTGACCGTTGAGCAATTGTAAACCATGACCGTATGGCGGGCAGGGATAAAAGGCTAATGTTCTCCAGGAGGCACACGGTCCTAGCCTGCACATCAGCGACCTGCCCGAGTCGCACTTCGTGGTACAGTAGTTTCCGTTGCCCCGGTAGCTCAGGGGATAGAGCACTTCTCTCCTAAAGAAGGTGTCGTGCGTTCGAATCGCATCCGGGGCACCCTGATGGCTCAGGCATAAGGAAATAACGCGGTTCCGTGATTCCACCTTGATTGTGCGAACCTTGAAGTGTACCCATTCTGCTCATTGTCTTCATCATAGAGTCATCTAAAAGAGCTGTTGGAGTGGTTCCGAGGTAGTTGGCCGTATTGACAAGATCAGGGACAGACCATTCCGACTTTCCTTTCAGTTTCACTGAAATTGTCGAGCGCTGCAATCCGAGATAGCTCGCAAGGTCGGTTTGTGTCTTACCTCTAGCGGTGAGCAAGATTTTAACGTTAAATGAAATGACGTTTTCAACCTGTTTTGCGTCAAATACCTCTTGCGTTGACTCTTGTGCAGCGCTCATATCAATCCCTTCGACAATCCCGTTGTTTATTGAACGATTATAGAGCATAATTTGCGCTTCATCAAAATAAACGCTATTCTGTAGAATATGATTCAACAAACGAACGAAACATCGTCTGTCATGAAGTGCTGGCTGGCCGATCAGCATATTTCTTACCGGGCGCTAGGCCGGATCCTGAATCTTTCTTCTTCCTCAGTCAGCAAGAAGGTGAATGGGACTGTGAGCTGGCAACCGAAGGATCTTCGCACCTTGAACGAGCGTTTCGGCCTCTCTGCGGATTTTGTCCTCGGCTTCCGCGATACATCAGACAACCTTCAACCAGTATAAGCAACGGCTTCCTATCTGTAATAGACGGGAAGCCGTTGATGAAATGACCACTGGTGCATCCGGCCAATCTGCCAAGACCCCGGGTACATCCTGACATTAGGAGCATTTCACATGCCCGATTCTAACAATTCCACGCTTTTCTCAGCGCGCGATACTCATGGTACACACCTTTCGGATACGGGTGGGGGGACATCCTCGCGTATCCGTTCTAGGGTCGTTCACCCCTCCCGTTCCACTCCGGGCTGGATCCTTGACTACTGCCGTGACCTGACCAGGACCGAATTGTCGCATCTGGCCTCGGCCCCCTCGGACGGGAGCATGGATTTCAGCCTTTCCCTGGAGGCGAGGCTTCCCCTGTACGACATTGCCGACCTACGCCGATATCTTCAGCACAGCCTCACGGACGGCCAGGTGGCGGACGGAGAGGATGGCAGATGAGCTGGCAGGCTACTTCCTGGGCGTTGAGGAAGGCTCCGGTCGGCGGCAATACCACGGCCCGGCTGATCCTGGTCAGCCTGGCCGACAGGGCGGGAGTCGACGGGCGTAATACATGGCCGAGCGTAAGGACCCTGGTGGATGAGTTGCATATCTCCGATTCGACGGTGCGCCGGCAGTTGGCGTGGCTGGAGGGCCGGGGCATCATCTCCAGGGGCGACCAGTCCATGGCTATGAGGAACGCACACGGCAAGGTCATCCCGCCGCAGTTCCGTCCGGTGGTCTGGGACCTGAATATGGGTGTGCCGGCTGAGCAGGTCGAAGAGGCAGAAGAGTGCCTCTTGGAGGTTAGACCTGTCAAAATGACAGGTCAGAGAAAACCCCGAAATGAAGCCGATTCCAGACCTGTCATTTTGAAAGGTCAAAAGACAGCGCCCGAAGTCAGACCTGTCACCCATGCAGATTCTGACCTGTCACCGGTGACAGACAAACCAGTAATACTTAAACCATCTCCCTCTCCCTCTGACGAGGGAGTCCCCCGGAAGGATCCAGAACCGGACGTGGAACGGGACGCCACCCGTGTGACCGACGCCCTGCGCATGTCCCTGGGACTCCAGATCAATCCAAGACCCAGCGACACGAAAGCCGCGACGCGGCTGGTCCGGGAGCATGGGGTCGACTCGGTGCTCGCGGTCGTCAAGTGGTGCACGGCCCCCGCCAGCGACGGGTTCCGTTCCAGACAGGACGGGTTCTGGCGGACCGTGTTGACCGGAGCTCGCTCACTGGAGAAGAACTGGCCGGCCATCCTACGGCAGATGCAGGGCGACCCGAAGGGGACGTCCGCGCTCAAACGGGTACGGTCCGGCTCCACCGATGGTCCCCACATGGTCACGAGCGTGGCCGACGGGAGGAAGCGCCCGGTGTATGGGGATCAGGGGATAGAGCGTATCCGCGACCATTTCGCAGCGTTCGACTCCATGTCGGGCCGGCCCATGGATCCGGGATCCTGCCCGGTGTGCGGCCAGGATCCCCGCAACCAAGAGACCCACGGCATCGAAAGGAGGCAGGGCTGATGACCGACGACAAAGCAGCCGGGCAGACGGTCGAATGGAGCCGGCCAAAGGCGGCGCCCTGCTCGATGGTCCAATCCCCGCTTGTGGACTACATGTGGGGCATCGACGACACCAGGTCGGCGTCGAGGGACAGGCGGCTCCACGCCGCCGCACGCGCCCTGTGCGGGGTATGCCCGCTGAAGGACAAGTGCCTGGCCCTGGCGGTCGTGCAACGCATGAAGAATGTAGGCATCATGGGGGGACTGAACGACACGGAACGCCGCTACGTTGCACACCTCGCCCAAAGCCAGGGCATCGAGGTCACAGCCGGACGCAGCAGGTGGCTACTCACGGACGAGGAGCGGCGCACCCTCATGTCGAACTTCATGCAATGGCTCCAGGCTCACCCTGACGCGATCGAGACGAGCAGGAAGATGGCCAGCCGCAAGAGGGCACTCCACAGACACCGCGAGACCGGCCGGGACGGCCAGGGCAGCATGTCGCAGCCTGGGCTCTTCGAGGACTGAGACGGACTTCAATAAGGAAGAAAGGGAATATCATGCCGACGATCACATTCGCCAACAACAAGGGCGGGGTGGCCAAGACCACCTCCACTATCATGACTGGCCTGGCTCTGTGTAAAAGGGGCCTGAGGGTGGAGGTGAGGGACCTGGACCCGTCCGGGGACGCCACCGAATGGGCGCAGACGGCCAGCAGGGCAGGCACTCCCCTCCCCTTCGTGGTGACGCCCGCCAACATGCGCAACGTCGATGCGAAAAGCGATCCGGACACCTGGGTGCTTATCGACACCCCGCCGGAGCAGATGCAGATCGTGCAGGCAGGCATTGACGCGGCCGATCTGGTCATTCTCGTCACCTCCCCCGGACGCCATGACACCGATCACCTCATCGAGATGGCCAAATGCATCGACCGTCCCCTGACGGTGCTCATGACCTTGGCCCGTCCCGGTACCATCGCCCTGAAGGCCGCCGTGGACAAGCTCAAGGCCGCCGACCTGATGGGTTTCAGCACTATCATCCCCAACCTGCAGGCGACGCTACGCGCCTCCGGCACGAATGTTCTGCCAACTATGAGTGGCTACCAGGAAGCCGCAACGGAACTGGTCGAAGCGTTCTAAAGACTGGAAACCGTTTAAACCGGAAACCGTTTAAACCGGAAAACCGGGCAGCAATTGTGATTCAGACCAATATCGAGAGTGGCCATAAGGGAGGGCGGAAAGGCTGCGGAGAAGGTTGCCCTGGGGCTAGACGAGCTCGACAACCGTCGACAGATCCAAGCCTGAATGGAGAGGACGGAATGGAGCACCTCATTGGTCGGGAATCCATAGGACAGTAACTGAAAAACGTTAAAACTGGAAAATGTTAAAATTGGTAAACATTAAAACTGGAAAACGTTAAAGGGTCTCACGGCCCCTGCAGCCTAGGAGGAGCGCATGAAAATCCACGAGGGCCATAAAACCAAGGAACTCACGTCTACGGTACGGAACGTCAAGGCAGGACCTGAAAAACACGGGTACACATATCAGTTGACCGAAGAGGAGCACAAGGCCATGAAGATCATGGCCCTGGAGAAAAACATGAAGCTGTCCGAGTTGCTCAGCCTATGGATCCAGGAGCACTCGAAGAGCAGCGGAAATTAATACACGGCTTGTCCCCCCACCTTGTGGACGAAACATGTGATACTCAAATGAGCAGAAGAAAGGGCGTTATGAACGAGAATAAGGAGCCTGGCGTCGAGGAAGTGGACGACCCAGAGGTGTTTGAGCAGGAGCCTCCCGCATTCGAGCCGCATGACCCGACAGACGGCAACTACAAATCCCGCACGAAGTGGCTGGTTCCGGTGATTGCCGCTGTCGTGGTGGTTGTCGTGGCTGTGGCTGGCCTTGTGGGCTGGCGCGTGTTTGAGTCCCGCCGGCATGATGCGGCGCTGGACTCCTGCACCCAGGCGGCGAAGGCCGTGCAGGCGAAGACCAGCTCGGACCGTATGGCGCAATACCGCGAGGCGGCCGGCATCAAGGCGGACCAGGTCAAGGATGCGAAGACCGTGCTGGCCATGGCTCGCAGCGTGAAGGACGCTGAGGGCCTCAAACGGCAGACTGTGCAGTGCAAGGTCTCCATGTCCACTGCTGATCTGAATGCGGAGACCGGCAAGGCCCGGCGGATCGACGGCAGATTCGCTGTTGTGGCGAAGGCGGCTAAGGCGGTTTTGGCTTCCCGGGATGCGAGGGCCCTGGATGATGCGAAGGCGGCTTTGGACGGGAAGAAGGGCGAGGCATCCAGGCTGCTGACCGATTCGGACGGGAAGGTGGCCGACAACGCCACCCGTGACGGCCTGCAGAAGGCCATCGGCCAGGCCGGCCAGGTCAAGTCCAATAAGGCGAAGGCTTACCAGGATGCGGCGCACGCCCTGCAGGCGGCCATCGACCAGGTGAACGCCTCCGTGCAGGCCAAGAGCCAGGCCGACCAGCAGGCCGCAGCGCAGGCGGTCCAGCAGGCCCAGCAGCAGTACGCAGCGCAACAGCAGGCGGCTCCCTCTTATGGGGGTGGCGGTGGGTACAGGCCTACCTACCGGCCCTCATACAACCAGGGTGGCGGTAACGGCGGAGGCAATGCCGGCGGTGGGGTTCCGACTCAGACCGCACCCCAAGGTGGAGGGTCTAATTGGCGTGACAGGCTTAAAGGAAATACCACAGGAGGCAATGGCTGCAATCCGGATGGATCTTGTGGCATCGGCTGACTGATTAGAAAATTGAAGAATTTGCCAGCGGGACCGGTTGCTTGGTAGGTCTCCTATCCCGCTGGCGTTACTTGTGGGCGGTCATGAGGCCGTCCCCTTCATAGTACCGGAAGGGAAACATCAATGATGACACCAGGAAAGATCGGACGCTGGGCCGGACGGCTCCTGCGTCTGGGATCCGGATGGCCCGCCAGGGCGGTGGCCGTGGCAGCCGCCGGGGCCACGCTGATGATCGGCATCGAGCCGGCGTTTGCCGGCGGCGGCGCCGGCAGTTCGGACGGTGGCGGCGGCGGAGCCGTGGCCTCCCAGGTGAGCTGGACCTATAAGGACGCCAATGACGGCGCGTACGGCTCCTCGACCGATTTCAACAGCATCTATCGTGCTTTCTCGGCCATGGGGGTGTCCATGCAGCCCGAAGGCGTGGGCCATGCGCAGAAGGCCTTGAACGAGGCCAACGGCAACTGCGTGGACCGCTTCAACGAGGCGCACCCCGACCAGTACGGCCAGGCCCAATGCCGAGTGACCGGCGTTGGCGTCATGACCGGACCCAACAAGTCATTCAGCGGCGAAGTCCACCACACCAAGGACGACTGGATGAATGCCTGGGCGGACACTGTGGTTGGGCATACATACAGCAACCATGGGGCAAGCTATAAAACCGGAGATTTCTTCGCCGATCAGCCCGGTGTATCGATTGATGTGCTTGTTGATCAGTACACTCGTGATTCGACCAGTATTGTGGTTATTGCTTTGAATCAGTATGAGCCGAAGCCTGCTGAGGTGCCGCCGGCTCCGCCGTCCAAGACGGTGCAGCCGGGGACGAGCGCTGATTCGATGGGCAATCACACGATCATCGGTTCGGGCACCGGCGTTGGCGGCAAGCAGTTCGTCTTCCGTGATACGTTCGATCCGAAGGGCCAGGGGTATGTGATCGACCATCAGAAGGTCGTGGACACCAGCACCGGCCAGGACATCAGCGGATCCTTCAATTTCAATACTCCGAACGGTGGCACGCCGGCGGGGAATGTGGCCACGGCGACGTGGAAGGGCGGGGATATCCCCAGCAATCACAACTGGCAGTATGAGCTGGATGTGATTCCGCATAATCCGGATACGAGCCTGATCAAGGATACGGGCTCGGTGTATTGGAAGGGCTCCTCGAAGGAGGCGGACCAGAAGACCCCGGATCATGAGTTCCCGACCTGGAGGCCGAACCCGGACAAGTCCTGGGTGCTGTGGGACAAGACGGCCGGCAAGTGGCAGGCGGTGGTGGATCCGTCACGCACGAATTCGACCGGCGCCGACGAGCATGTGTTCCTGGACGGGGACAAGGTGGCCGGCGTGGTCAACGGCACTGTGGACCCGCATCTGATCGATGCGCCGAATTCGTTCGCTTTGACGGACGACTGGTCGGCTGCCGAGTATCTGGTGGACCAGGACGGCAGGGACCGGATCCGCGTGTACGAGGCCCAGGCCGCGCCAGGCGCGGACGGGCATTACCGGCAGACCAGCGTCGCCGACATCGCCGCCAAGGGCAAGGATGTGACCGACCAGTTCGAGATCACGGTTTCGGGCAGCCGGGCCGTGGCCAAGGCCAAGCCCGCCTACCTGGCCAAGCTCAAGAACATGGGCCAGGGCCTGCAGGTGACCATGCTGGTGCCGTTCACGGTGAACTTCGCCAACGGGAAGGGCGCCGCCCAGGCGCGCAAGGACCACAACAGGAAGCCCGGCGACGAGCTGACCTTCTGCAGCCCGGACGGCTCCGCCCCCCAGTTCACGAACAAGGGCTCCGAGCAGGTCAACGGGCAGACCGTGGCCTCCAACCAGCCGAAGATCTGCGGCTACGTGCCGCCGGTCAAGAAGGACGTGGTGTCCGAGGCCAGCCAGGGAGGCGACCAGGACAGCGTGGACGGCAAGGTCGTCTACCCCGGCCAGAAGGTCGAATACCAGCTGACCACCCAGCCCAAGCTGCCTGACCTGCTGGCCTACCAGGGCGAGCGGGTGATCATCACCGACACCTACGACCAGTGGCTGAACGTGGACAAGCAGACCCTGGAGCTGATGGATCTGAACACGGGCCGGGTGATCCCCAAGAGCCGGTACAGCACGAAGTGGGACGACGGGCATCACCTGGTGCAGGTCGTCTTCACCGACCAGGCGCTTATCGGCCAGTGGAGGGCAGGCAGGAACCCGCGCATCCAGCTGCGGTTCGAGGGCACCGTCGACGGGAAGGCCCCTGCCGGGCACAAGGTCAACAACCAGTGGATGCTGACCCTGAACAACAGCCTGACCCCCAGCAATGAGGTGTTCAACACCCCGCCGGACTTCAACCCCCTCAAGAAGGACGTCAGCTCCAAGGACCAGAGCGTCAGCATCGACGGGAAGACCCTCCTGCTGGGCGACACCGGCTACTACCGGGTCACCCTGGACGCCAGGCAGACCAACCAGGCGTACGCCGTGTGGCGGCTGGGCCTGGTGGACGACTTCGACGACGAGTACCTGTCCATCGACCCCTCGCGGATCGAGGTGCAGGGTTCGGACGGCAAGGACTACACCAAGGCGTTCAACATCCAGGTCAGGGACGGCGTGGTCTACGCGTTCGCCAGGACCGTGGACACCAGGGTGCCGGCGACCGGGGAGACCCTCAAGGGCGACCCGCAGCCTGCCGACCTGGCCGCCTACGCCGCCGCCAAGGGCCACAACCCGCTGCGCGAGCCCGCCATCGACCAGGGCCTGCTGGGCCGCACCTATGACCTGGTGCTGCCCTACAAGGTGATCAAGGTCAAGGACGGCTATGTGGTGAAGAACAAGGCCACGCAGATCATCAACGACCTGCGCAAGGACACCAACCAGGTGTCCAACCCGCTCAAGCCGCTCAACCCGAGCAAGGATGTGGTGGTCAAGGTCAACGGGGAGAGCACGAACGGCAAGAGCGTGTACAAGGACCGGCTCTTCCTCTACCAGCTTGACAGCAGCATTCTGCCGGCCAACCGGGCATACGCCCAGGCCGACCGGTGGCTGATCGAGGACCAGCTGGACCCCAAGTTCGACCAGTACACGGGCCAGTGGGCCGTGTACGCCACCCGCGACCTGTACAAGGACGGGAAGGTGCTGGCCGGCAAGGGCGACCGGATCGCCGGCTCCGGCGTGGACTCCTCGCCGTTCGGCGGGGACCTGTTCACCCTGGAGCAGGACCAGTCGGGCAAGGTGACCATCCAGGCCACGCCCGCCTACCTGGCGCTGGTGTCCGCGTCCGGCGACCGTGAGGCCGGCTGGCGCGCCTACATCCAGTGCAAGCGTCTGGCCGTCACCAAGCGCCACGAGAACCGTTTCACCGAGTACTACAACGACAAGGTGAACCCCTCGAACGTGGTGTGGACCCGCACCCCGGACATGACCCCCAGGCTGAGGATCGTCAAGTTCGACACCAGGAGCGGCCTGCCCCAGGGGGACCGCAACGACCCCAAGGAGGCCCTGACGGTGGACGGCGACACCGATATCACGGTTCGCATCTACAACGATTCGGGCATCGATCCGGACACGGGCCGGGGCTACGTGTTCCTGGGCCGGGACCTGAAGCTGGAGGACAGGACCGTGGCCGGCGACGGCCAGGTCGTGGACTGGAAGTATCCGGACGGCTGGGCCGACTACCAGCTCAAGCCCGGCAAGCATGTGGATGTGCATGGCACCCTCAAGGGCGTCACGGAGCACCACACCAACCGGGCCAAGGTCACCGGCCGGCCGCTGGCGCCCTGCGTGGTCCCCGGCGACGACAAGCCCTTCGACCCCATGGATCCCGACGCCAAGCCCGGCCGGGAGACGCCCAAGGATGCGGTCATGGTCGACGGGGTGGCCCTGTGCGGGGACACCACGGTGGAGTCCAACACGGACGACTGGAACGGCGTGAAGCCTCCGGCCCTGCCTGTGACCGGCTCCCAGGTCGCCGTGGCGCTCCTGGCTGCCGGGCTGCTGCTCCTGGGCGGCTTCGTGTCCTTCCAGGGCGGGCGGTGGATGCGCCGCCGGCATGTGGAGAACCATGAGGCTGCCCTGGCGTTCAGCGAGCAGGTCATGGCCCAGGCCGGAGCGCCGGAGCCTGACGACCCGCGTGACGAGCAGCCCCGCTGACGGTCTACGAGCCGCACCCATGCAAAGGGGTGCGCCCCCTTCCTTGCAATGCTTCCCCTCCGGATTTCTTAGGCTGCCTTCTGCCTTTTCTGGTTGCCTCTGTTTTCTCGGTCCGGCGGGGCAGTCATCCCTTGTCGGGGATGATCCGGATGCAGTGGCGGGCGGGCTGCCTTCCCGCCGCCGGCTGCATCGTCAATACTCCGGTCCTGCAAAGGATCGGTAATGATGGATCCGGCCGTGTCCGGTCCTATTCCTTGAACCGGCCACGGCTTTCCAAGATGGCGGCAGATTGGCTAAATACCCTTTCTTCCGGTCTGTCGTCATCATTCTTCTTTCTTATGTCGATTGGAGTATTTCAGGATGGCTAGCGACGTTTTTGCGGCCCGGGTCAGCGAGTTCGCCGACACCTGGCGCAACGAGAGCCTTTCACAGGCCCGTGTAGAAGCGGCTAAAAGGATCTACGACCGCCTTCAGCAGCTGAAGACGGCCCCGTGGCCGATCGACGGCGCCGATCAGATGGATCTGTCGATGGCGGCTGATTTGGGCATGATGAGTCTGGATAACCGGCTGAGGGATTCGATCATCTGCTATTTTCTGGAGCCCGACATGTTTCGGGATGATTCAGGCCGTCTGGCCCAGCTCGTCACGAGTGATGACAGCCCAGAGGTCATCCCACTGTTCGAGAAGCTGAACGAGACATGCTGGAATGACACCTCATATGATCCACAGGACGCATTGAGCGCCTACAAGCAGGACATCCCGGTGTTTATGGAGTCGATGGGTTATCTGCTTCCTCCGGATTTCGCGGCCGGGCCTTTCGAGGTGGCGGCTTTCGTGTCCTGGGCGCAGGGCGACGACCTTTCGGTCACCAACGGTTATGCGGCGAACGCAATCAACGCCGATCGCCTGTGCGGCATCGGCACGCGCATGTCGAGCATCTGCTTGTATGACAAGCACCCCGCCTGGATGGAAGCAGCCAAGGAGAACCGGGAGGCGCATCTGACGCCGATTCTGGCGGATACGCCCGATCGGCACAAGCACTACTCCGAAAGCGACGGGACCGGAATCATCAGTGATCCAACGACTGTCCCCAACGACGACAACGGTCGGCGTCTGCGCTGATGAACCGGGTACGACCGCTGCTGATTCCCTCCCAGCAATGGTGGGAGGGTTCGGACGGTCATGCCTCGAGCCAGGCGGCGGCCGTGGCCGTCCGGGAGGACGCCACGGCGGTTCCGTCACTCCCGGCCGCCAGTCAGACACGGCCGACCACTGCGGAACGTCCGGAATGGGACTTCTCGGCAGCTCCGCTGATCCCCATGGAGACCGCGTCCGTGCAGCCGGTGGGCGATCCGGTCCTTCCTCCTGCCCAGGTGACACTAGCGGAGCATCCGGCGCCCTCTTCCGTCCGACGTCCGGATGCTGGTCTGATCAGACGCGCGGCCGTGGCCGCTTGCGTACTGCTGGTGTGTCTGGCTGGATTCGGGGGCTCGAAGTGGTGGGCGGCCCATGCGTTCGCTTCGGCCCGTTCAGCCTGCGATTCCGCCGAGCTGGAGGTCAGGTCGTCCCGTCGACGGCTGCAGAGGGCGATGTCATCAGTGAAGTCCCTGGACATGAGTACATCCTCCGTGGCTGATCCGAAGACGATCGATGAGCTGAATGCAGCCATGAAGAACGCGGAGAAGGCCATTCCGCCGGTCTCCTGCCGGGCCTCTTCCCATTCCAGGCAGACTCTGGAATCGGAGGCGGCCCGCGCTGATGGCGCCTCCAGGCACATTACCGAGGCTTCAGCAAGGGTGGAAAAGGCCGCCAAGGCGGTAAAGGCCTCACGGAAGGAGAAACGGTTGACCGACGCGCAAACCGGCCTGAAGGACTGTCATGCAACCGCTGGCAGACTGTACACGGATTCAGAAGGCCAGGTGGCAAACAACGCGACCAGGGTCGCCCTGCAGCAGGCCGTCGATCGTGCCGGGCGTCTCCTGAAATCAACGGATACGGCCCGGATCAAGGAAGCAACCACAGCCTTACAGGCGGCCAGTGACGCCGTCCGGGCGAGTATGGATGCCAAGAATCGACAGAACGCCGAGGCGGCCGCTTCCCAGTCCGTCCAGGAGACCCCTGTCCCCAATGCCGGCGTGCCGGTCGTCCCGGCTCCGCAGACGCCAGTAAGACCACAGCCGCAGCGTCAGCCCGTACCGCAGCCTCAGAACCCACCCAGGGGCAACGGGTGGTCGGTCCCGGCCCCCACCGGCCCGGATACCGGCCTGCCCGGGCATATTTCAGGATTGTGAGGATCATCATGGATGAAATGGCCGCCTTGCCCACATCCGAGCCTTCCTCGGCTCTCCTGCCGGCTTTCGAAGCGCCGGCCACTGATCGCATATGGCTGGTCGCCGCACATGGAGGGGCCGGGTGTTCGACGATATACGCTTCCTCGCCGGACCAGTATGCGGACGCCGGCCGTGCCCTGCCTGTCAGTGTGGATCCCGAAAACCCGTCGAGGATCGTCCTGTGCTCAATGTGCACGTCGCCCGGCCTGGAGTCCCTGCAGGCGTTGGTCAGGGAGTGGCGGGAGGGCAGGTTCGGAGCCTCGGCGCTGATGGGCTTGGCGGTGACAGCGTGTCGGCGCAGGACCCCGAGGGTGCTGGTCAGGTCGCGTCGTCTCGTCTGCTCGGTCGTGGAGCGGCGGCGGTCGTTCCCCCTGCCTTTCATCCCGGATACGGATATCGACGGGGTGCCAGAGAAGTTCCCGCGCGCCTACTTACACATGTCCAAGGCCTTGTCGTCCCTGACGGCGATGGCATTGCCTTCCTCAGCAAACCAACCCAACCAGTCAACAGATAAGTGAAGGAGAACAACAATGAGCATCACATCAGCAGCGACATCGCTGGGCATGGCGGCCATCCATCTTCAGCAGGAAGGCGCTATGGCCCTTTCCTCGATGCCCGGGGCGGCTCGCCTGGGAGCGAACATGTTCCTGGCCGACGGGTTCCTGACCGATTTCAAGGCCTGCCTGCCGCCCGGGTTCGCCGACCCGATGACGAAGGTCCTGGGATGGGTGAAGGCGATCGCGCTGCTTCTGGGACTGATCGCCATGTGGGGCATCGGCCGGAGCTTTATGAAACAGCAGGGGGACGGCATGCCCGACAGAGACCAGACCACCAATAGCCTGTACGGATGGGCCGTGGCCGTCTTCATCATTGCTTTTGCGGGTTCCATGATGAGCGCGCTCGGCATGGACATCAGCTCCACTTGCTGATTATCGACAAGGTTCGTATTCGCTACTGACGAGGGTCAAGATGGGTTTGGGTGATCGCATGGACCGGAGGGTCGCTGCGGCAGTGTCCGTTCTTCGGCGTGGTGGGCGGGCCGGCCGGTTCCGCCTGCAGGCCGTGATCCTGTTGGGCGTGCTGTTGACGCCCTTGATCGCGGGTTGCAGCGCACCGGATTTCGGGGACTTCTCGAATGAGCTGAAGTTCGGGGACGAGACCGTATCGGACACCCAGGTGACCGACACCATGCGCATCCCCTCGCACGGACTTGGGAGCCTGATCCGGGAGGATCAGATCAAGTGGATGATGAACGAAGGGAAGCTCATCCCCAATACCGCCTCCCCGGCGGCGCCTCCCCAGAAGATCCCCCTGGATCGGGCAGGCGCCATCGACGAGCTGAAGGACAACCCGGTCATGCAATGCCAGGCGCTTTCCCATACGAGCCAGTCGACCTCGCCTTCGGAGGGTACCTGGAAACTGCAGGACAACTCGTGCGTGAAGCAACGAGAGCTCTCCTGGCTGGAGAAAACACTGTGGAGCGAGTACGAAAAACAGTCCAAGGAGAACTTCGCCTGGCTGACCACCAGCAGGAACACTCTGAAGGCGAGCCCCAACAGCGTAGAGACGCTGAAGAAGAACACCCACGTCGACTACAACAAATGGGGCAGCGCGGCAAGACCCTATCTGAACATCCTGCTGGGAGTCTGCACGATCGTGGCGGTCATCTCGCTCATGTGCGTGGGCGTGCGGCTCGCCCAGCAGGCGAACCGGGCTGACCAGGATTCTCAGATCATGGATAAGCTGACATGGATCTTCCTGGGGGCCTTCACTGCCTCCTCGGCCGGCGCCATCACCGCTGTGTTCTTCATGCCGAACGGGAGCGACGGCAGCCTGCATGAGCCATCCTGGACGCCCGGGAGTGACACCACCTATTACCTGTCAGACTGGATCCGGGCACAACTGGACCCGATCATCATCATCGCGGCTGTGGTCGGTGTCATGGCGTCCGGCATCACGGCGGCAGTGACCGGCTCCGGAAAGGGTTATATCAAAATCGGCAAGGCCTTCATGCAGGGGCTTGCCTGCAACATCCTGCTGGCGGGCGGGATCACGGTGTTCCAGGACACCATAGACTCGTGGACGGCGAGCCTGATGAAGGCCTCGTCGAGCATGATGAACGATGCCTGGAACCATAACGCGCTGAATGCGTCGCAGTTCTTCAGCCTTGACGGTTTCCTCGCCGTGGCACTGGTGCTGCTCATCTGGATCATGGGCATGGTCATGAAGGTGTTCACGTACCTGCGTGCCGGCATGCTGCCCGTGCTTGTGGCCCTGGCGGGAGTGTTCTCGGTCATGTCGTTCACCCAGGCCGGCGATAGTTCGTTCAAGAAGGTCCTGGGATGGCTGGCCACCTTCCTGGCGTACAAGCCTGCGGCGGCTTTGTTCATGGCAACCGGATCGGCCATCATGGTCACTGCCGGCCTGGGGGATGACAGCGCGACGATCACGGTGTTCCTGCAGATCGGGGTGATAGCGATGCTCCCATTGCTTGTGCGCTGGATCGTCCCTGCCGCTCAGGGGATGAGCATGGGCGGCGGTGGTCTCTTCGCCGGCATGGCATCCTGGGCCGCCGGCGGCGCGGCGAGTATGGGCGGCGGGGCATTCCGTGGCCTTGGGGGCCTGTTGGGCCGTCGTGGTGGCGGCCGTGGCCGTTCAAGGGGCGGGAAGTCGCCGGCCCACGGGTCGTCCCAGGGCAAGAAGGAGAACAGCGGGGGCAAAGGGCCCGGAGGCACACGTGGAGGGGGCAAAGGTCCGGACGGGACCCGTGGCGGCGAAGCCGGGCAGCACCAGGACGGATCAGGCAAAGGAGGCTCATATTACAAGGGGCCGGACGGAGCGGGGCATGGTTCCGATCAGGACGGGTCGTTCGACCAGGGGCCGGACGGGTCCGGCCACCAGGGCGGTGTTGATCCGGGTCCGGGTTCCGTTGACACGGGTGGCCCGTCCTCCCCGGGCAGTCCGGGATCGGCTGGACCGGACGGGGCTCGTAGATCCTCGGCACGCAGGAACAGGAAGGAGTTCTGATGGCATCGAACACCACATACGGAGACTACCTGTCACCGATCAAGCAGGGTTTCCATGGAATAGGCATGGGGCTGACGTTGGCCGGCATTGTCGTCCTTGGCGCCGCCGTCGTTATCGCCAATTTCAACCCGTTCATCTCGTTCGGGGTCGCCGTGGTCGGCCTGGGGGTGATCTTCTTCCTTTCAAGACGGGACGCCGAGGGCCGGTCCAAACCCGAGGTGGCCGATGAAAAGTACACGTACCGGGCCCAGGTGCGTTCCAGGCGCAACCTGTACCGTTCGGGCATGCTGTCCCCGATTAGCGGCGGCGAGACGAGCCTGCCGGGGATCCTGTCGCGCGTGAGCATCATCGAGGCCAGAGACGGGTACGGTTACCCGTTCGCATTGCTAAAGCACGGCAGGACGGGCGAGTACTCGCTGATGATGGCCTGCAGCTCCCAGGGCGCCGCACTGATCGATGACGATGTGGAGGACCGGTATGTGGCCTCTTGGGCGGCCTTGATGGAATGGCTGGCGAACCAGCAGGGCGTGACCCAGCTTTCGGCCACCGTGGATACGTCCCCCGATTCGGGGCTCAGGTTTCGCAGGACCCTGAAACGGCACCTGGTCAAGGATGCGCCCGATCTTGCGTCACGGGCCATGGCCCAGGTCATGGCGATTTACACGAGCGGCGGGGCCCGCAGCGATGTCACCCTGACGGTGTCCTTCAAGTTCCAGGACATGAAGGGCCGTGCGGCCGAGGATGAGGACGCGGTGTACATGATCGCCCTGGTCATCCCCGAGCTTGAAGAGAGGATAGCGAACTCGGGCGGCGGGAAAGCACATGCGCTGACCATGGACGAAGTGGTGGCCATGGCGAGGGTGTGCATGGACCCTGCATCGCAGAAGGATGTCGAGCGCACCGCCCAGGAGGACTCAGAGGAAGGCCGGCCGTCGGGCTCGCTGTGCTGGGAGGATGCCGGCCCGACCACAGCGGAGGCCGGCTGGGACTGGTACAGGCATGATTCCGGCATTTCCCGCACCTGGGAGATGTGCGACCCGCCCAGGAGCGCAATCACTTCGACCACGATGGCCAGGTTGTTCAAGCCGCTGGATGCCTGCGACCGCAAGAGGGTCACGGTGATCTTCCACTTGCTGCCGCCCAAGGATACGCAGGAGTTCACCGAGCTCAATCGGAAGAAGGCGCGGGCGCGGTCTGGCCAGGACAAGATCTCGACCGTGGACAACGAGTCGAACGTGGTCAAAACTGACCGGCAGGCGTTCGAGGCGGTACAGGGGTCGGTGCTGGTGTTCTTCGGGATGCTGGTGACGGCGACGATCGAGGCCGGCGACGACGAGCAGGAGCGGCTCGACCGGGCGACCCGCGCGGTCGAGGGAGCGGCGGGAGCGGCCAACGTCAACCTGAGGCCCTGCTACGCGGCCCAGGACACGGGATTTGCGGCCAGCCTGCCGTTCGGTTTCAACATGAGCCTGTACAAGTTCAACAGTGCATTCGGTCTGGGCTGAGGAAAGGGACGGTCATGAGGTTCACTCTTCCATGGATCGGACGGGGACGGTCCGAGATGGATCCGGAGGATGGCCACGCCATCCCACGGCCGGTGAGGCCGAGGAAGCCCGCCAAGCCAGGTTTCCGGGGATATTACAGGCCCAACGGAGGGTGGGCGGGCAAACTGCCGCAGGTCGATGAGTTCTTCGGGGTGTCCAGTCAGGTGTCGGGAGGGTTCTGGCCGTTCTCGACTGACATGGTGCTGCCCGTGTCGGGGGTGCCGCTGGGACAGCTTCGGGGGAACGGCGCGGCCGTCTGCTGTGATCCCATCTCCTGGTTCCGGGACGGCATCGTGTCTCAGCCGAGCATGTTCGTGCTCGGCCTACCCGCCATCGGCAAAAGCACCCTGGTCCGCCGGCTTGTGTGGGGCATGTCGGCGATGGGAGTCAGCGCGATCATCCCCGGGGACCTGAAGGGTGAGTACACGGAGCTGATCCGTCTGCTCAATGGCCAGGTCATCTCCCTTGGCACTCACCAAGGGTCGGTGAATCTGCTTGACCCTGGCGACGTGCATTCCAAGCTGAAGCTGCTGAACGGCACCCTGCGGGATGACCTTATGGAGGACTACCACAACCGGCGTCTCTCAGGCATCGAGGTGATCATCGGCATCATGCGGCAGTCGACAGGGGGTTCGCTCAGCGACGTGGAGTCGAACGTGCTGTCAACGGCCCTGAAGGTGCTGTACGAGAAGACCAAGAACGACAAGCGGCCCCCGATCATCGCTGATCTGCGGGATCTGATAGCCAACCCTCCCGGCTCGGTGAAGAACGAGCTGCGGTCGGCAGCCACCTTCGAGGATCCCGAGGATGATGAGATCTATCGTAAGGAGACGCACAGCCTGATCGCCTCCCTCAACGGCCTGGCCAACCCGAACGGCAAGTTCGGGGGCATGTTCTGCCAGCAGACCAGCGACTCGATCGACGTGTCCCGGCCGGTCTGTTACGACATCCATTCCCTTGCCGGCGCTGAGGACGCGGTGGTGGCCGCCGTTCTTGCCACCACCTGGTCTAGCGCCTTCGCCGCGAAGAACGCGGCCGACCTGCTGGCCGAAGCGGGCTTGGAGCCGAAGAGGGTGCATGTCATGGTCCTGGACGAGATGCACCGGGCGCTGCGCTCCAGCCCGCTCATGGTCGACAAGTTCGACCTCCTGACCAGGCTGAACCGTCAGTGGGGGTTCGGCCAGATCATGATCACCCACACATTCGCCGACCTGCTGTCCATGGCCACCGAGGACCAGAACAACAAGGCGCGTGGCTTCGTGGAGCGCAGCGCCATAAAGATCCTGGGCGCCCTCACCAGCTCGGAGGTCGACAAGTATCTACGCAAGGAATCAGGGCTTCAGATCTTCCAACGCGAGGAGGACCTGCTCTCCGATTGGACCACGCCCGTGTCTTACCAGTCGCAGGCCGCAAGGAAGGGACGCGGCAAGTTCCTCATCAAGATAGGCGGCCTGCCCGGGATCGCCTTCAACCTGAGGCTGTGCGACCTGGAGCTCTCCGGGTTCAACGACACCAACCAGAAATGGCATGAGTAGCTGAACGAATAGATGAACTATCCAACAAAGGAGTGAAATATCATGCAGGAGGAAAACGAAAACAGGGCACATGCTCTGGCCAGGTTCATGCGCGAGGACCCGAAGGGCGCAGACTGCGTCAGCCGGGCGCTGCTGACCATGGCCGAAGAGGGGTTTGATGACAGGAGCGGGGATCTGAAGGAGGATCTGCAGCCGTACGTCGAGCAAGCCACGATATCCGCAGCCTTCCGGGCCGATCCGGATGGCGAGCGACCCAGGGTTTGCTTCGACGCCGCCCATGAATACATCAACGAGAACCTTGACAGCCTAAAAAGCGGACTCCGGGAAGCGGCTGCCCTGGTTTCGAGATGGAGCGCCAGCCTGCCCGAAGGCTGGACGGCCGGCCTCTCGGAGGACCGTCAGACGTACAGCATCCTGGCGCCGGACGACCATGTCGTCTACGAGTACGACGCGGGCACAGACGAACACCAGTTCCCCGGCGACGGCCTGGGATGGACATCAGGCAGCCCCGATGTGGATCCGTTCGTGACCATCAACGAGCGTTTACACGAAGACCCTTCGGCGTATGGCCCGTCAGCAGAGGATCTGCAAACCTGGCCCGCCTCCGGATCCGATTCCGCCGGGTATGGGCGCTCGAGCATGGAGCTGCCGTGGTCATACGGGGCCGGCACGCTCGCCAGATGAGACGGACTGGACTGTGCCCGTCCCCCTACTTGCCCGCACCTGTTGGGTTGAATAGAAAGTGCAGTCGAAAGAAGTAGCATCCATCCAGAAAAGGAGTCAATATGCCAGCAATGATGCAGACCATGCGAGGCAATCTCGCAGCGGACCCGACATACATGGCGGCCCGGGAGCCCACGGCCGATTCGCCGGCAAAGAAGGCGTTCGCCGAACTACAGGTGTACCAGAACCACCGAGTTCAGCAGCCGGACGGGTCCTGGGCCGATTCGCCCAAGGGCCCTGAGAAGGTGAGCGTGAAGTTCTTCGGCCGTGACGCCGAACTGGTGAACGCCTCCAACTTCCACAAGGGCGATCCGGTGTGCGTGGCGGGCAGCCTGGGCGAGCCTGAGGCGTTCACCACCCGCGATGGGAAGATCCGGGCGCGCAACGTCATAATAGGCGACACCGTGTGCCTCGATTCCATGCGTGTAACCTCGCAAGCCCTGAAGGGCGGGACCCCGCAGAACCAGTACGCCTCGACGGCGGCGGCCACTGCAACCCGGCATCAGACCGCAGACCAGGGCTACCAGGATCCATACGACGGGTACGGGGTTCAGGCGCAAACCGGTTTCAACCCTCAGCAGGCTGGCCAGCAAGCTGGTTTTGTACGCTGAGACATCGGCGCATCGAGTGGGCCCGGAGACCTTCATGGCATCCGGGCCCTTTATCGGCTTTAAGCCGGTTTCACGGGAGGTGCATATGAGACAACGTCTTGAGACGAACCGGATCAAGGATCCTGCGGCGACGCTTCATACATCCAGCCAGGCCAAGCTTGCGCTGCTCGGCGTGGTCGCCGTGCTGATGGCTCTGACGGGCCTGGCCTGCACGTTCGATGGGCACCAGTTTACTATGGGCGCCATCATCTACCTGGCCACCGGCCGGTGGGAAGCGGGGGCGGCGGTTCTGGTGCCGTTGGCCGTCATGGTGGTTCTTTCGGCCGCCCTGATGCTGGTGATCCGCCTGGCCATGCGCTGGTTCGGCCCCGGCGGCGACCGGGGCCGAGTCGTCGCCAAGGGGGCCACGAGGGTGGACGCGTACGCGAAGTCGATGGGTTTCGGACAGGCGGTCGAGAAGGTTTCCCTGCCGCATGCCCGTCAGATGGCGGAACGGCTGGTGCGCGGCTATGACGGGTCGCGGATGGCGCCGGGGTATCCCCTGGGCGTCAACCATGTCAGCCATGACCCGATCTCGACGTCCTGGGAGGACATGGCCATCGTACTGGCCGGCCCCAGGACGGGTAAATCCCTGTGCTACGCGATACCCGCGTGCCTGAGCGCGCCTGGTCCACTGCTGGCCACGTCCAACAAGGGCGACATCGTGGATGTGACGATGCCAGTGCGCATGCATGACCACCCCAGGGGCCGGTGCTGGGTGTTTGATCCGGAGCACATCGTCGATCCGGGCTTGAAGAAGGCTCCCTGGGTGTGGGACATCATCGGGTCCATCTCCGACATGTCGGATGCCCAGCGGATCGCGGCGTGCTGGCGGTACGCATCCGGACAGCCTGAGGACGGTGGCAACGACTACTTTACCGGTTCGGCCACCCAACAGCTTGCCGACTGCCTGTTCGCTGCGGCCGTGGGCGAGCGATCGGTGGCTGATGTGTTCAAATGGGCCTCCAATGAGCGTGACTCCACGCCGGCCGACATCCTCTCGCAGGCTGGCTGGGGCTTGGTGGCGGACCGCATCAACGGGGTCATCGGCCTCACCCCGGAGACCAGGTCAGGCGTGTATGGGTCGTTTGCCCGGATGGTGTCGTTCCTGGCGGACCCCGCGATCCTGGATTGGATCTATGCGCCTCCCGGGGACACCCGACCGAGGTTCGATGCGTACGACTTCGCCACCAGCGAGGACAGCCTCTACCTGCTCAGCCAGCAGGGTCGGCCGTCGACGGCGCTGACCGCCTCACTGACGGCTATGGTGGCGTTCTCGGCGTTCACCCGTGCGCAGAGCGAGTTCCAGGACAACAACCGGCGCCTGCCGGTGCCGTTGTGCTGCGTGCTCGATGAGGCGGCCAACATCTGCAGGTGGCCGGAGCTCAGCGACATCTACTCGTATTTCGGTTCGGCCGGCATACCGATCATGACGATCTGGCAGAACCCGTCGCAGGGTGCTGGTGCGTTCGGCGAGACGAGCTTCAGGTCCCTGTATGACAATGCGAACGTCAAGGTGTATTTGGGCGGCATCAGCGACACCAAGTTCCTGAAGGACCTGTCCGATCAGATCGGCCGGTACGAACTGTTGAGGAGCAGTCTGAGCGACACTGCGGGGGGCAAGAGAAGCGTGCAGCGCAGCGTCCAGTCCGATGACATACTCACGGTGTCGAGGCTGGCGGAATGGCCGGTCGGCCGTGCCCTGGTCCAGGCTTCGCAGTGCCGCTCCCAGATCGTCGATACCCGGCCATGGACTACGAATGCCAGGTGGATGGCCCTGCAGAAAACGAAGACACGAAACGAAAGGAGCGCGGACAATGCCAGCGCCACGTCAGTTCAAGCCCCTGCCGCATGACAGCCCGCTTTCGGGGCGGTACAGATCTCGCGATCCGTCCGCGATCGAGGATAAGGCACCCTTGCCGGAGCCCACGGACCGGGAGCCGTCGACCGCCGGCCCCCCAGGTCCTGAGGGTGCTGTTGCCGCGCCCCTGACCTCGCCGGCCGTCGATGCCGTGCCGGATCCGGAGGGGGAGAACTTCGACTACCGGGAGGTGCTTGATATCTACCGTCGCCATGCGGCAGCAGGCATCAGCTTCCTGGAGATGTCGCTCGACGCGCAGATGGAGCGGCACGGCATCCCCTCCCCTGCGGGGGATCCCCCTGACGGCATGGACGGGGGGCGGGAGCCCCTTGGGAGTGAGCCCGCTCCGGATACGGGAGGAATGGACGCCGACTCGTTGCCGGAGGAACCCGTAGACGAGGGGATGCTTGGCCAACCGGTCGACGAGGAGACCACGTTCTATCCGAATCTGGAGGAGTTTGTGGAAAAGTTTCTGGCCAACGTGTTCCCGTTCCACCAGAACGCTACGAAGCCCATCGAGTGGGTGCGGGACTGGTACCGCTATCCGGCCCTGGTCTTCCCCCTGGATTCAATCTGGAGGGGGTACGAGACGGCCAGGGCCAGGCCCGGGGCCATGGAGGGCTGGTATTTCCAGACATTCCAGCTTCTGTCGCTGATCCTGAACAAGGATTCGGGCATCGTGGCCTCCCTGAACGCGGAACAGTCCACGACCGTCCAGGGTGAACCTCTGCCGTGCGACCATCCGGCGTCCGGATGGCGGCAGGAGACACTCCATGTGCTGAGCGCCGGCCCCAAGGAGGGCCTGCAGGAACCGGATGTTCCGGAGGAAGGAGGCCCCGATGGCTTCTGAGGAGGATGAGTTGGACCGTGTCATGGTCCAGTCATGGCAGGCGGTGGCGCAGTCCCTGCGGCAGACGTCGACGAGGATCGACAGCGATCTGCGCATGCTGCGCAGGGAGCGCACCTCGGAGAGGATGGCCAGGGCGCGTCAGCTTGATTTCGACAGAAGGCAGCTTGCGGCGTGGAAGTCGTCGAACCATGCGACCCTGAACAGGGGGTTCGATTCCGTGCTCAGGGCGACCGTCCTCAACCCGTCGGTGCAGCAGGACGCGGCTCGCCTGTCGCCGGCCGACCTGGCCAGGGCCTGGATGGTGGCCGACCAGATGGACGATGTGCGGTTCATCAAGGACAAGGCGGACGCGAAGACGTTCATCGAGCGTCAATGGTCCCAGAGGGGCATCGAGCAGCCCGTGAGCGAGTTCGCGGACGGGCTGGCCAACCATGTGTCCATCACGGCCACGGGCCCGTCGGAAGGCCTAGACGCGACGATGGAGGCGTTCCAGCGCGCTGGGGCCGTTATCGAGCCCGTCAGCTTCGTGAACCCTTCCGAGGCGGAGGGGTTCATCCGCGAGCATCACGGCCAGTCCTTCAGCGTGAGCACCACACTGACCGGATCCTGGGATGGGATCGACAATGACCGGCTCGCCCAGGCGGTGCTCACGAGCCCGGTCTCGGATCCGCATGCGCGGGTGGACCAGTTGCGCCGGGGCGTGCCAGCCATCCAGGAACCCGCCGGGGTGGATGCTGCGGATGCCCGCGAACCCGGCAGGGAGGAGCCTGTGGCGGCGGCCTCGGCCTCCAATGGTCCACAGGGGTCACCTGACGACCGGGATCCGTCCACGGCCGGGCAGGTGTTGGCGTCTGATCATGCCGATGCCGTGTCGGCAGATGGCGCGATGGGGAACGAGCCGTCCCCGTCGACCCTTTCCGGTCCGGTGCATGTCAGGGCCGGCGGGGACGTGTTCGGCGAGCTGAGCCCCGCCCAGGAGGTTGCGGCCGCCAGACGGGCGGCGCAGGCCCAGGGACTGACGGAACCGGTCGAGGCGCCCATGCGGTCGAGAAGCAGGCGGGGGGTGCACGTCAGCGTGTGAGCCCGGGCTCCTCCCGGGGATCGGCCAGGGCGTCCGTGCCGAAGGACATGGGCGCCTTTTCTATGCCATAGTCGCGTTCCAGCAGGCCCAGCTCCTTGAGCCCTTCGCTCATGGCCTTCTCGTACTCGGGACCGTCGCCCTGGGTGTCCCTGACGTTCATGGCCACCCTGAACGCCCTGTCGAGGATGCGGGTGACGTCCATGGCCGAGATGTCCGTGAGATCCTTTTCCCGTCCATCGTCGATGGCGGGCCTCCTGTGTTCCATGGATGCGCGCCATTCCCTGACTGCGGCCAAGCCGGACCCGTGCCAGCCGCGCCGGAGCTGCCTAAGGGTCATGTCGTCGCCCATGGAGTGGGCGTTGATGGTCTCCTTCCATCCGTCGCTGGACCGCCATGTGATTCGGTAGCCCACAACCTGGTCCGGCGACATGAACCCGCCCTTGCCGACGCCTTTGCGCAGCCTGGGGTCGATCATGAGGCCCTCTCGTCTGACGCGGCGTATGAACTCGTCCTCGCTGCGGGAGGTCCTGGCGCATGCCTCGACCAGGCGGGACAGGGAGAGCCTGGGCATGGTGTCGACGGCCACCTGGTTGATGAGGGCGGTCCTGGTCCTGCCGTCGAGCGAGTCGAACGGTTCGGCGCCGGTCCAGTCGTGTTCGGCTTTCCATGTGGCCCAGCGTCTCCATTGGCGGTACTCCCATGTGGTCATGGATCGTGTTGGGTCGTCCAGGAGCGTGGTGAGCTCGGGCCTGTCCCGTTCCATGGCCCTGCAGGAGTCCTGGGCGAGGATGCGGTCATGGAAGGGGTTGATCCAGCCCGTTGATGTGGCCAGGTCGACGACGATGTGGACGTGGTCGTTGCCGTTCTTGCTGAGGCCGTGTCTGACGGCCACCCATCTGACGTCGCTTCCGCTGTCGTCGAGTATACCCATCCTGGTCAGGTAGTCTTCGACGAGTTGGCGCCACTGTTGATCGTCCATGATCCCCTGGCCGGCCTTGATGGCCAGCGAGCAGTGCCAGATGCGGTTCTTGCCGGCTTTGCGGCCGGGGTTCCTCCTGCCTCGCATGTCTGGCGGCATGGACTGCCCGTCCTGTGCCAGGCGGCGGTACCACTTGTCGAGCTCGTACGCGATCCGGCTGAAGGGGGTCGTCGGCCGCCCGTCGAGGTCGAAGCAGTCGGTGATGGCGGGGCTGGCGCACACCATGTGCTGGTCGCTGTGTTCGTTTGAGCGTCCCCGGCCGAAGAGGTATCTGAGCAGGCCGGCCGGGTCGGAGCCCCTGGTGATGTTCGGTATCATCCCACCATTCTCGGCACGGTCCGGCCGAAGGTGGGGGGACTTACAGGGTGGGGCCGCCCTGGTGGTTCCCGAGCGCCTGGTCGGGAATCTGGAACAGGGTGTCGGCGTGATCCTCCTCGCGGCCGGTCTGCTGTCTGTTCCATGAGGCCAGGTGGCTGATGATGGTCTGGTCGTTGTTGAGGTAGTAGGCGGCCAGCTCCCGGTTGAACCAGGTGCGGTCCTTGTCGCTGGTGGGCACGGTGAGCGGGTTACTGTTCCCGCCGGCGATCAGCAGGCCGTTGGCAGCGAGGAGCGCGGTCCTTTTGTTGCCGTCGCCGAACGGCTGCATCTTGGCCAGGCCGGCGAACAGGCGGACGGCCCCGTCCAGGTCGTCGCCAGTCCCTCTCCTGGTGGCGTTGTCGATCAGGGTGGAGATGGCTTCCGGGTCGGGTGTGGGGGGCTCGTACCTGCCCAGAGGAGTGTTGACCATGACGGGGGTGTGCTCGTCGCGCAGCTTGCCGGGTTCCATGGATGCGGTCCTGGTCAGTTGCGCGTTGATGCTCTTCACGTACTCAAGGTCGATCGGGTGGTGTGCGTAGTCGTAATGGAGGGTGTGCTCCGCGGCCTGCCGGAGATCGAGCAGGAGGTTGTAGTCGGCTTTCGAGTTGACGACCTTGGGGTTGCCCGTGCGCAGGAACTCCTCGGTGGCCATGAAGGTCGACTGGAGCCCGTCGAACGTGCGTCCCATCGAGTACAGCAGCCCGGCGAGTTGTTTGGTGCTCAGTGTTTTTTGGCCGCTCATGGGTGTGCTTCCTTCCGTTCCCGTCCTGGTTCGATTCTCTCATGCCGGCCGTGTTTCGTATCGGCTGTTCTCAGCCGGCTTGTGTTGGATTGTGCGGCCAGGCTTCGACCCTGGCGAGCAGTTCTTTGATGCGCCTGGTGGCGCCCGCCATGTCGGCGACCTGGTCTGGGTCGGCTTCGAGCCTGGCGTTGACTAGGTGGGCTACTTGGTTGACGTTGACGCCGATGCGGTGGATCTCCATACGGATGCGTGCGAGCTCAAACGCCTCGGCGTCGTTTCCCTCCTCGCGGTGGCGGCCTGGCCCCAGGTCTCGCCGGCCACCCATGAGGATGCTGGCGATGCTGCGCCCGCTGGTCTTCGACTGTCGGTGGAGTTCGTCGAGCTCGTCCTGGTTGACCCTGATCGTCAGGAGTCTGGTCCTGGGGGTGGCCGCCTTGGCGCGTGTCCGGACGGCGCCGCTCCTGGTCAGGCCGTGCCTGCCCTGGCTCATCGTCGCCCCTTTCCGGATGCTTTTCCCTGGTCGGCCGGCGTATTATGCCGGCTTGTTTGGCCTTCGGCCCTCGGGTAGACAGTCACGCCCTCTGTAGGAGGGCGGGACGTGGGGTCAAGCTTGAATCGTATATACGATTCATCTAGCTTGCTCCGCTCTGGTTTCTGTACCCTTTGTGCTCTTTGTGCTCTCTGTACCCTCTGTACCCTTTGTACTCTCATGGTTCTGGTTGGACCTCCGCGAGTGATCGGACGAGGGCGCTGCGGGATAGGCCGAAGCGTTCGCACAGCAGGTCGACGGCCCGCCCCTGGTCGGGGGTGAGCCTGACCTTCAGGGTCGCTTTGTCCTGCCCTCTCCAGTTGATGGGCTGGCGTGGCATGGTGCCGGTATCGATGGGGTGGCCGTCGTCGGCGAGGCGGCCGTCCTGGTCCTTGATGTGTTCTATGCCGAGCTGTGCTTCGACCAGGCCACGGACCCATGCGGCCATGGTCGTGCCGTTTGCGGCGGCGCTTCGCCTGGTCCGGTCAAGGATGTCGGCTGGCATGTGGATGGTCATGGTGCGGGTCTTGTTCATTGCTGTTCCTGTTGGTCGTAGGGGCTGTTCTCAAGCCCCCAGGGTGCGGTGTTCCTGCACCCGGTGGGGCGTGTTTCCTGCATGGTCATTTAAAGCTCATGGCCACTCCCCTGTCCTTGTCGAGGCGCAGGGTGGCGCTGAACTTGGTTCCTTTCCTGCTTTTGAGTCCTGAGACTTTGACGGGTCTGCCGTTCAAGAGTCGGCGGCACTGGCGGTCGGTGAGGGTCTTGCCTGCTATCAGGGTGAACATCCGCCATCCGCATCCCCTGGTCTGCACCCAGCTGCCGTCGGCGCGGCGTTCGCGCTGGTTGGTGGAGCAGATCCAGGTTTTGCCCCTCCGGATGACGGGAGCCCCGCATCGCGGGCAAGTGCCGTAGGTCTCCGATTCTGGGTGCCTGTTGACATGGCGGGTGTCGAGGTGGGCGCGAGCCTGGTTCGGGATCCGGGCGACGTATGTGCGAATCCGTCGCATGAACTCGTCCTCGCTCTGTTCGCTGCGTTCGATGCGGGTGAACGTCTCCTCCCAGTCTGCCGTGGTCTTCACGTCGGTGAGTTCCTTGGCTACGACGTCCACGAGTATTCGCCCCTCGGGTGTGCTTTCGAGGGTTTTGCCGTGCCGGGTTATATAGCCTGAGCTGACCAGTTTCTCGATGATGGTCGCCCTGGTGGCGGGGGTTCCTATGCCGCCGGAGTGGGTTTCGTCGTCATCGAGGGCCTGCTTGAGGTGGTCCTCTTCGACGAATCTGCTGGCATGTTCCATGGCTGCCAGGAGGGTGGCCTCGGTGAATCGTTTGGGCGGGGATGTCCTGCCCTCCGCGACCTTGCCGACGCTGTTGTTTGGATCCCATGGGGTGTCCGCGTGGATGCCGGCCGTCAGGTTGTCCGGGATGATCTCCTGCCGGCCTTCGTTATTGTTCCGGTGGTGCAAGCTGGGGTCGATGGCGTGCCAGCCCTGCTCGACCGGTGTGTCCGTGGTGGCGGTGAAAATGATGTCCTCCCGCGTGCGGGCGTGCGCTTTGACCTCGGTGTGGTCGTGCACGTATGGGGCGCCAGTGGCCTCCCACATGCGCCGGACGATCCTGACGGCCACCTGCTTCTGGTCCTGGTCTAGGTGGTCGAGTGCGGCCGCGTCGAGTCTGGTCGTGGGCAGGATGGCTGTGTGCCCCTGCACCATGCCGTCGTTTACGACGAGCTCGGGTTCCGTGGTTTCGGGCCGTTTGTCGACGAACCCTTCGACGAGTCTTCCGGTGGCCGTCAGATTGCGCAAGCTGTCCAGATCGTCGTGGGTGATGTACTGGCTGTCGGTGCGTGGATAGGTGACGAGCTGGGCCTCGTAGAGGGCTTGCATCGCTTTGAGGGTGGCGGCTGCCGTCATCCCCGAGGTCTTGTTCATGTCCTTCTGCAGGCCGGTCAGGTCGTAGAGTCGGGGCGGGGCCGTCCTCTCCCTGGTGCGGGCGACGTCCTCGATGTCGAATCCTTCGGACACGGCGGAGGCTAGCAGGTTTTGTGCTTTGTCCCTGCTATCCAGCCGCTCGCTGTTGAGCGTGTAGGTGCCCATGTCCACCTGTACGGTCCAGTAGGGTTTGGCCACATGGTCGCGGATCTGCCGGTCCCGGTCGGCGACCAGAGCGAGAGTGGGAGTCTGCACGCGGCCGACGCTCATCCTCCGGCCGTACAAGATCGTGTAGGCGCGTGATGCGTTCATGCCCACCAGCCAGTCAGCCTTGGCTCTTGCATCGGCCGCATCTGCGAGCCCGTTGTAGCAGCTTTCGTCATGCATGTGCGTGAACGCCCCGGTGATGGCTTTCTCGTCCAGCGATGCCACCCAGAGGCGTTTGGCGGGCTTCGTGCATCCCGCCTTGTGGATGATCCTACGGAAGATGGCTTCGCCTTCCCGGTCTGGATCGCAGGCGTTGATGATCAGTTCGGTGTCTTTCCTGCGCACGAGGTTGGCAAGGACACGGTACTGTTGCCCCTCCCCTTTCCCTGTGCCGACATGCCATTGCCAGTCATCACCAGGGTCGATGGGCAGGTCCTCGATGCGCCATGCACCTGTCGCCCAGGGGCGGCCTTTGTACTGTTCGGGCATGTCCAGTTCGACCAGGTGGCCTTGCGCCCAGGATATGATTTTGCCGCCGGCGGAGATGTACCCGTCCCTCCTGGTCGTCGGGCCGGGGAGTGCCTGGGCAATGGCCAGTGCTACGCTGCGTTTCTCGGCGATGATGAGTTGCATGTCGCGTCCTCCTTCAGAAGGTCCGGTTGACGGTGATCAGGAAGGTGCCCGCAAGCACTGCGAGCAGGGTGGCAATGACCATCAGGGTGATAACGACAATCAGGATTCGGAAGATGATATGGAGTGTCCCGTTCGTTCCTGGTTCCCCGGTTTCGGGATCGATCCGGTTCCTGGTGTCCAGTCTCCAGAGGAGGAGGACCACGGCGGCGCCACCGAGGACGATGGTGACCTGGAGCCAGTTGGGCATGTAGACGAGGCTGTGGATCAGCTTTCCGATGCCATTGTCCGGAGTAATGCCGGCGGCGGTGATGGTGTTCATGCGTTCTCCTTTTGTTGGTTAGATGCGCTAGATGCAGGTCCCATTCTGTTCCGGTTCGGCCGCAAAGTAGGGGGACGGCAGGGAGGGTTTCCAAGGCCTTCCTGTCCCCCTACTTGTGCGCGGATCCGTGAGACTCTTTCCTTGTGCATTGCGAAAGGATCCGAAGCATGAAGAAAAGAGACATACTGCGTGGCGTGATGGCCGACATGAAGGCCGACCGGGAGGCGCGCGACGATGCGATGACCGCATACATCACTGCCCTGGTGGCGGTGGATGAGGCACAACGTGCCCTGGCCGAACGGGAGAAGGAGTGCGAGGCGGCTCTTGAATCGGCCCGATCCCTGGTGACGAAAAGGGACCTGGATGCGGTCAGGAAGTCCACGATCGCGAGGCTCGCCGAGGCGGGGGCAGGGGCGGGTCATGGCGAAGAGTAGAAGGGCCGGCCGGCGTGGAGGGTGGATGGATCTCTTGCCGGTCCGGGGCTGGATCGTGTTGGTGGTCGTGATGTTCGCCGTGGTGTTTGGGGGGCTGATGGTCAACCAGCAGGTGCATGGCAGGGACGGGTCGGAGCCCGTCGCGTCCCACTCCGGGGATACCGGGAGGAAGGGCCGCGGTTACTCGTTGGACGGGCCGGGGCTTGATGCGGCCGGCATCCCGGTAGATGGCCAGTGGCGTAGCATGCGGGTCAAGTCAAAGACAGGGAATGCTGTCGTCAGGGATGATGGTTTCGGTCCGGCGGGTGCGGCGTTGAAGGCGCTTGACGCGACTTTGGATCCGAAGTCCGATGACTCCGCGTATGCGAAGAAGAGATCCGAGGTGATCCGCCCCGACCCGTCCGGGCAGGCCCGTCCTGCGGGTGATGCGCCCCGCTGGTGGCTGACCCAGCGCCGGTACACGCCGGCCAAGATATGCAACCAGCCTCTTTCTGGTTCGGCGACGGCCGCCCCATCCTGCCAGGGGGACACCTGGGATCGGCCTGCGGGTGATGCGATGGTGTTGTCGAATGGATACTTGGGCGAAACGGCATTCCCGGTGCCGGAGGGCATGCAGGTCGATTCCCGGACGGATCCTCAGTCAATCGTCCGTGTCGGGTACGACACCCTATATGTGCCGATGGATGATGGCGTTTGGGCGGTGACGTCGTTTTGCCCGGCCAGCGTCAGGAGCGTGCATCTGGATCGCGAGGGCAACGAGGGTCCCGATGACGCGCGTCACCCGTACACGCCGATGGGTGCAGGGATGCTGCCCTACGGGACGAGGCAGACGCCCTGTTACGTCGTTGATGTCGCCGTATCCGGTCAGAACCCGTATTGGCTGGTTTCCGGCAGCTCTGGGACAGCGCAATGAGCCGACGGTGGCGGACGGCCCGAAGGCCGGTGGCGATGCTGGTCTCTGTCCTGACCCTGCTGATCCTGTCGGCGTGTTCCCCTTTGGATGTGTTGGACTTCCTCGCGGGATGCAAGAAGTCCGGAGGCGCTTCTGTGGTCGCGGCCGGGGATGTGGGGCGTTCACCCAATCCAACGATTGAGGCGTATGTCTCGTGGGCGGAGAGTATTGCAGCTGATCAGTCTCACGGGTACAGCCAGGCCCGTCGCAACTCGGAGCATGATTACGACTGTTCGAGCCTGGACTGGTTTGCGATCAAGCATGCCGGTTTCCCGGTCGGTGATGGCTGGCCGTTCACGACGTTCAACATGGGGCCGATATTAGAGAGCATGGGGTTCACGCATTTCTCCTGGAGCGGGAACATGGCCGACGCGGCCAAGTCTCTGCAACGGGGGGACATCGTCGTGAACCCTGCGGCCCATACTGAGATCTATCGTGGCGGTGGCAGTTTCGTGGGCGCCAGGCATGCGTTCCCGAGCGGCATCGAGGATGGCCGGCCGGGAGATCAGGGTTCAGGGGCCAACGAGGAGATCGGTGTGGGGCCCACCTCACCGGGAATGACGGAGGCCTATCGGTACACGGGGTCGATGAACACCACGGTGCCGGCCAGGTCGAATAGTCAGGGCAAGGGCGGCAGGATGATGTGGCAGTGTGCGTCCTCATCGACGACTTCGGCGATTGCAGTGTCGACCGACGGCACGCATGCGAGCCCGGAGCAGGCGAAGCAGATCGCCAGGTCGATGCTTCCGGTCAAGGGTTGGGGTGATGACCAGTACGAATGCCTGGTGTGGGTGTGGGACCATGAGTCGGGGTGGCGGTGGAATGCAGAGAACCCTTCGTCCGGTGCTTATGGGATACCGCAGGCGCTGCCGGCGAACAAGCTGGCGTCGGCTGGTGCGGACTGGCATGAGAACGCGACTACTCAGATTACCTGGGGGCTGGGTTATATCCAGGGTCGGTACAACAATCCTTGTGGCGCCAAGAGCTTCTGGCTTTCCCACAACTGGTACTGAAGTTACAAATATGGGGGGTGCTATGCCCCCGCTGTTCCTTCAGCCCCCATATGCGATATAAAGGACGCCGACATAGCAGAACATCAAGTTAACCGTTCAGTATCTCTTCAAAGAGTTTGTCTCTAAACTCGGTACTTTTGTAAAGCTGATCGTTTTTCATTGTAGAAGAATCGAAATTCTTTGATACTTTCACAAATTTTTGTAACAGCTGTTTAAGAACACTGTCAGTTGGATCATCTTTTAAAGATGAAACCCGTAACCGCTTATAGGCATCTATACTATTTACATTCGAGCTCTGCAAAGAATAGCATGAATTCAAATAGAATCGGGCGTTTGTTGAATCAGATGATATATTCAGCGCTTCAGGAGTTTTCAAGAAAGTATCCACCTTATCCTGCACTTGCAGAGCTTTTAAATACAAAGTAATATCTACATCCTCAGGGAAAACCAAATCCCAACCTTTACCTCCACTTTTATTCAGAAAAGTCGTAGGACGAGCTCTTGCCTGATCAGGTTCAAGAAGCCTGTAAGCCATAACAGCTTGACTTAGCTCAGTTAAATTCCTTATCCTACGTTGAGGCTTGTGACTATTCTTATATTGGTATTTCCTCCGCTCATAATACCAACCATAACCAGACAAATAGTTTTCGATTCGAATTTGTAACTCATCATTTGCATGAAGCTGCAGCTTTTGAATAGAGTTCTGGTTGTTTGTACCTGTTATGATATCTTGTCTTATTCCTTCGTCTTTGCTGGTTATTACTCGCACTAATAAATATTCTTGGAGTCGTTTTGCAGTTATCGTTTTCTCAGCAAACGCATCATAGAGGGTATAAGAGGTTTGCAACCCATTAACTATCAGAGGATTTTCTATAACCCACTCTGTATTGGTATTGTCATAAGTTTCATCTGCCAAAATAGTGATTCCGTTATTTAGCCACCAAAAATGTGTATCGCTGTCCCTTGTCAGCGTTTTCTGAATCGCTTTATTAACATCAACCGCATGACCTGCATAACCCCTAACATTCTCTTCGAACATATCATCATCGATTCCGTTACCGCCCTTTTTTTGAATGAAATTCAAATAGTTCTCTAACGTAACCAAAGCGACAAAGTTTTTGGGTTTCTTCCCATTCCCATTTCCTTTTAGATCATTTTCTATTATGGCTTGGTCGTATATATGCAACGTAACCTTGTGATTAGCAGATTGTGATCCAGCTCGGACAATTTGTATACAATCCCAATAGTCCACTTCGACTACAGAATCTGTTGGCAGTAACTTCTTAACTGCATTTCTTAATATGTCTCCTCTAGAGAGAGCCAGATCCGAAAGCTTGCTACGTGATGCAAATGAGACATAAATACAATGAACTCGCATTAAAGGCATAACGCCATCTAGGGCATGCCGCGTCTCGTTCAAATTGATTGCGAACCTTTTTATGACATCACTAAATCCGCTCTTTTCTAGCTTATGCAGATTAGAGCTCTGCGAGAGGTCACTGAGCATTAACTTCAACGCGGAACCCATTTTCGGCCAAACGTCGGCTCTCCAAGAAAAGCTGTTCTTTGATTGAATAAAGTACAGATCAAGAGGCGTCCGCTTAGACAGAAAATGAGTATCTATTTCGCCGAGGGAACCATTGGACAGTAATTGACCATTGAGCAATGCATACAGAGAATCAATGCCCCCATCCTCATGACCTCCGACGATTCCGTCTTCAACATCCGTATATGGTAAAGAAAACCCCTTAAGTACCAAATGAGCAGAAAACGACTCAAAAGCTTGGTCTTCTTCTTGCCCTGTGCAATCCTGATTATTCTCTTTTAGCACTGCTTTAAAGTAATTATATGCAACTTCTTCGTCAGGTAACCGCTTGGTTCTTCCCATTTTCATGTCCTTTATGAAATCACAGTCAGAAAGGAATTACGCTATTCCAAACTTATAGATATACATATTTTAACAAAGCAGACCGAATTATCAAATCACCCGGTCTACGTTCATCTGCTTGCTCGTTAATTGTAAGAGCAGTATACAAATCACCCACCGAAGCAACTTGATACAACACGGCGCATCACGGAACCTGCATTTATGGTTAAATTTGCTCTCAGACTACTTGACCGATATGTAATGTGGAATGTGCCGTATTGTTCTATTTCCAAAGTCATCGTCATGAATCCCTGTTGCAACAAGTAATACTGGCAAAGCAGAAAGAAGTTATTAGGCGAAATCTTTATCCTCTAATATGGCTACAGCCCCAATACTCTTTTTTGAGAAGCGAAAGTGCGTGTTAAAGAATCTCACAGCTTTCGAATCTGCTGACGGAAATTAGATCCGCATAAAGAAGGACACGCGTTGGTAATTATCAGCGAAGCAGATCCGAGCACATAGCCTGCAGCTCTTTCTGTGCCCAACTCCGGCAGGTACCAAACTACGCACACAACCTACTCGATCAAATCTCATGCATATTGGCAAGCGCCTTCAGAGGTGCGTCTACCTCTGAAGACGTGCGGCAGCATATGATCGACCTGATTCAGGTCGCCGGGGTGCGGGGCAGGCGCCCCGCTTCACGTTCCGCGCTGCAAGACTTCGCATCCATGGTGTGCTCCCGGGCTCTTTCAGTCCCAGCGCTGCGATTTCGCATTAGACAGTTCAAATGAGAGAAAGATGACAGGTTGTATCATGTTATATTGCGACGATGTTGCCAAGGAAGGGGTTGCTCAGGATGGATGGAGAAGCCAAATACGACGTTCTGGAGGATTGCGTACGCAACGTCTTCGGCCGCGTCATGTGGTCCCATAAGATCCAGGAGAAGCAGGCAGACATCCAATCCCACTATTCATTGGCGATGACCTTGACCAACATCACACTCTCTGCGGCGACTTCGGTCGGTCTTTTCTCAATCATATTCGTGGACCGGTTCTGGCTGAAGCTGATTTCGACATTGGCATCCTTCGTATCGACAGCCATCATCTGGCTTTCCAAGGAGCTGAACCTGCCCGACCGTATCAAAACACACAGAAAGGCGGCCGTCGATTATCTGGCGGTGAAGGACCGGCTCCAAAACCTGCTCATGAAAATCCGTTTCCGGACGGTTCCCGTTGAGCGGCTCGCAGAGGAGTTTTCCCAGCTTAATGAGTCCGTCAACTACATTAACGCCCAGGCACCACAGACAACCGACAGAGCGGTCCGCCGAGCCAGCCGTGCCTTGAAGGCGAAGAACGACGACAACATCACGAATGAAGAAATAGACAACGGCTTGCCCCCATTACTAAGGAAAGGAAACCCGGATGAGCTCACCGGTCAGGAGGAACAACCACAGCATCAACAAGAACATTAGGGAACTGATCTCCAAGCGATACAAGGTCGTCACGAAGGCAGTGAACACCGAGTTCTACGACAGCAGCAGTAATACGATGCACAGTCTCTACGTCGGCTCCTACGGCAGAGGGACAGCCATCGACACCAGTGACCTGGACATCATGGTGATCCTGCCGGAGGACGAGTACAAACGGTATGACCAGTACGGGAACAACGGACAGTCACGCCTGCTGCAATCAGTCAAAGACGCCGTCAAAGTGCCATACCCGCTTAGCGACATCAAAGCGGACGGGCAGGTGGTCAAGATTAACTTCAGCGATGGTATACGGTTCGAGATCTTGCCTGCCTTCGAGCGACCAGCACTGTACGGCCCAACAACCTACGTCTATCCGGACGCGAACATGGGAGGCAACTGGCTGCCGACCAACCCGAAAGTCGAGCAGGACGCGATGAGAGAGAAGGACGCCGATTCCAACCACCTGCTGGTGGACACTTGCAGACATATGCGCTACGTACATAACACTTGCTTCAGTAGCTATACCCTGCATGGCATCGTGATCGACACCTTCGTCTACAAGGCCCTGGGAACCTGGCAATGGTCGAACCCAGGCACCCAGGGCGAACCTGCGGGATCATACGAGAAGGTCCTGCTCGACTATTGGGAATACACATCGGCTGTCTGCCCAACACCTCTTCAAGCGCCGGGCAGCAATGACCAGGTCGAGATCGAATCCAGCAATGAGTGCCTGGGCAAGGTCCTCCACAAGATGGCGGACGAATAAACAGGATTGCTCCATGGTATAGACAAAATACCTGTCTCGCACTTTCGAGTCTGAATCAGTTCATGGAAAGACGTCTTTGGGTCACGTTGGTTTGCCTCTGAAGACGTGTGGCAGCCAATGATTGACCTGATTCAGGTCGCCAGGATGTGGGGCAGACGACCTCTCGTTTCGATTGCCTCCTCGCGTTGCCTGATTTGGATCTGTTCAAGCTCCAGTATTTTGCTGTTCAGCCTATCCCGTTGTTCCTTGAGTTGTTTTATCTGGCTGGTCAGGGATGTTGCTGATACTGGCAGGTAGGCGTATGAGAGGTTTTCGACGACTTGGATCCGGTGTTTGGGTACGATGCGCTGGTAATGCCTGACGGCGATTTTCTCCGACATGTGGCCGAGCTCGTCCATGGCCTCCCGCAGGGTGCCGCCCTCAATCATGAGCATGGTCGCATGTGTGGCGCGCAGCGAGTGGAAGGTGATGTCCGGCCTGCCCGCCTTCACACGAGCCTTCCGGAACTGCTGGCTGAGCGTGGTCGGCGACATAATCCCGCCGGGTGACTTGACGGCCGGGAAGAGCATAGCCTCCGGCTCGTCGACGCAGTATCGGTCGATGTGGTCGCGGATGGCCTGGATGAGTCCAGCGGGAATGGGTACGATCCGCATACTGGAGAGGGTTTTCGTCGGGCCGAGCCTGCAGGGGCCGACGTCGTCCGGCCCTCTGCAGACCGAATGCCGCACATGCAGGAGCCTATGGTCCAGATCGATGTCCCGGATCTGCAGGGCGCACACCTCCCCTATCCTCAGTCCGCCCACCAAGAGGCCCAACCAAATGCTCAGCCTGGTGCGCGCGGGCATGGCGCGGGCCAGACTGCCGGCCTGTTCCCGGGTGACCGGCTCCTGCTCACGTCGCTTGGACGGTGCGGGCTCCCTAATCGGCAGGACGAACGGGTTGCTGTCCAGCAGAGCAGGGCCGTAGGTAGAGTTGGAGGCCTCCTCCAGGACCGAGTGCAACACCTGGCATGCCCCGTAAAACGCCCAAGGGCCCTCGGGATGGTCAGCCTCGTACCAAGCCCGCACGTCAGCGGTCGTGATCCCCGCAATCGCCTTCCCCTTGAAGTACGGCAGGAAGTGGGATATGTCCGCTTTCAGGTTCCTCTTCGTCGAACCACGCAGATCCCTTTTCCGATGGCGCAACCACTCCTGCAGATAATCCTCGAACAGTACCTGCCCGCCCTCCTTTGGCCTGGAGTTTCTTTCTGATGGGTGCTGCCAGGCTCGTATTCCCTTCTTGTGCAGTATGACCAGGTAATGCTCTTGTTCTAGCCAGGCATGTGCTTCCGTACTGTATTCCGGCCCGAACTGCCTACTGACCTTCTTGCTGTGGTCAAGTGGATTAGGATACCTGGCAAGCCAGGCGGTGACGCGCCCGTTCCTGTCCTTCTTTGGAAAAACACTCCCCCACGTACTGCGAGTACGGGTCATAACTCCCCTTTCATTCTCATCACTTCTACGGAACAAGACATGAAAGAGAGAACCGCGAGATTGCAAAAGAGTCAATAATTTGGGGGTGTACCTTAAAGTGTACCTATCGAGAAAACGCTGAGAACGCGCGCATCCCGTGATTTTCCTCCTCTGAATAAACTCTTATCAAATGCAAGCGAATAACATGGACGGATATATCAAATATCTCTACTACGAATAGAATTCCTAATAATAAAGCTGTAACGCAACAGACTGCTTGAGGTAAAGGAAAAGCCAACGCTGACTAGCAAAACAGAAACGTTCGAATCGCATCCGGGGCACCCAGTATTTACCAAGGAAGCGGGTATTCAGGATATAGCAGGGTCGCATATTCGTGCATGACCGATAAATCTGCACTTGAAAAAGCACTTGTAGCATTTCCTGGTTCGATCACCTCGATAGGCATCTATCCGAAAGCAGCGCCATCCCTCATAAAACTCACCAGGATCAGGATTCTCCTTAACTGGAATGATAGGGCAGTTGTACACGCCAACGGTGGTTATGGAAACCTTGACGCTTTTATGGATGACCCATCAGCGCTGTCGGCAGTGACCTTGCGCGATCTGGAAGTTTTGAAGCCCCATCTGCCCGAGCACAGCATTAAAGGGTTACGCCTTTTGCATCTGCAATGCCATATAGGCGCTGATACCTTGTCTTGGTGGCGCTTGGGTGCACGAGACGTATATGGCCTGGATTTCTTTCCCACCTCGCTGGATTATGCCAGGAATCTGTCTGAACGAGCCGACGCATCCATAACCTATGTTCAAGGTGATGCTCGCTACGCTACAAGTGCCATGCCCGAGTAGAAAGGTTCATTTGATGTAATCGTCACCAGCACCATCACCTGGCTTCCCGAACTGCAGGACAGGGCTCGTTCAATCGCCTCCCTGCTAGCAGACGGTGGAATATTTATGATCCGCGACAACCATCCCCTGCTTTTCGCCTTGAACAATGAGGGCATGTCAATGGTTCAAGTTTATTTTGGCGGAACGGAAACGACCTATAAGACAAATCAAACCTACACGTCAGCATCCGGCTCGCTCGCAGATGGGACAAAACCTCAGATTACGCACACCATCAATCACAATTGGGCTCATTACTTCCAGGAAATAAGCAGCGCCCTGTTGGCCGGACTGGCTATAGAGACCATCGGCGAGCATAATTTGGACGACTGGCACTCACCGCCAATGCTTAAATACAGTCCTGATCTCAAGGGATGGATCACACACAATCAACCTCAGGTCCCCCTGACCTTCTCGATGACAGCCAGAAAGGAAGCCTGACCGAGCAAGTACGAACACGGTCAGGCTTAGCCTGGCAGCTCGTCCATCGGATTGGCTGCTGCCCCTATTCCTGAGGATAGGAGCAGCAGCATTTCACATCGTACTGGGATGAAGCGCTATCCCTTACCTTCCATCCTGTGCCGACGGGTATGCGGAATCAGCCCGAAACAAACCAGGGCCGACAGCATGCTTAGAGCTGCCATCACTAGGAAGAATTCCGTGTTCGACCCCGTCTCTGAAAGCCTCGAACCCTCAGAACGCTTGTGAGTTCCAGTCTTGTGCTTTACACCGGCACCCTTACCGGGCTTGATGACGGAGCTGTCAGCCGGATCACGAGGCTTGTTGGAAGAGCTGCCGCCAACGGGGCTGACCGTGACTATCCGCTTTTCAGAGGCCTGTTTGCCCCTTGAATTAGCAACCGTGTAGTCGAGCGCATATTGCCCGGCCTTGGCACTATTCACGGACCCCTGTACTTGAATCGCCCCGGTAAGATCACCTTCCAAGGAATCCACTGCAGTGACCCCGGCCTTAGGATCAAAGTTGGAACCCTGATCGATTTTCACATTGGAGGCCCCCGAGATCACGGGCCGCTGCTGCACAGGCACTGGTCCTAGGGGAAGCGAACCCTTTATGGAAATCCAATTAAGTATCGGCCCAGTGCCCGTAGAGGAATCCAAGGTGAAAGTGACTACCTTGTTCCAGCCCTGCGGAATCTTGATCTTTCCTGAGGCGATCGTTCGTCCGCCATCAACGGTCGCGGTCGTCAGTCGATTCTCTGCACGGGATGTTGGAAGACCGTCATAGGAATAGCTGATCACAGTCGGTCTGCTCTGGCTCCACCAATCATGGAAACCGAAGGAAACCTGATGTTCGCCAGGTGCCAGTAGGACCCTGTAAGACAGTTTATCTTTCTTGCCGTTAGCGCCGGCATATATCCCTGACTTATAGGGATCAGCATTGCCGTCAGCCTGTTTTCCAAAGTTACCGGAGGTATTGCCCCACAAATCATCAAAGCCCTGGTCGGCAGACCCATTGGCCAATTTGCCATCAAACAAGGTAGTCAGCGCCTTGTAGGTGGGCGAGGACTCCCCTCCATTGACATCAATGAAATAGGACAGCCCATCTTCCACCTCCTGAATGCTGGCTCTGGCAGGCAGTGTCGTGCCTTCAACGGTGCCCAGCACCTCGGTGGGCGCGTAGAGGGTCAAACTCGACGCATCAATTAGCCAATGTACGGTCCGCTCCTCGCTTTTTCCATTCGCCTTGCTGACACTCACCTTGTCTGGAAGCCCGGGCTGACTGCCCTGCTTGAATGTTCTGATGCCTTGAACCTGTTGGACTGAAACCACCTGGTCGTCATCCTGCGCAGAGACCCCGATCCAACTCAGCAGAGGATCGCCGCCGCCTGTGGATCTTGTCAGGAAGGTCACACTGTCGGCATGCTCCAAGGTGAAAGTGATCGGATCGGTGGCATTCCCGGCCTGAACAGGCACAATATTCGTCTTGTCTATGGTCTTGTCATGGGAAACGACCGAGAACTCAGTTTGGCGCTTGTTGTTCCACCACTCCTGATAGCCCGCCTGCACTGTATAGGTACCTGCTGGCAAATCCGCCTGATACCGTATGTCCTTGCCGGATTTTGCCCAGTAGCCTGTTTCGTAGATACCGTTCTGGCTGGTCTCGTATGCTTCGACATCGGCACCTATGCGGCTGCTCAGACCCCACTTGCCTTGAGCAGTGTATTCCTGGTCGCTGCGGTCTGCATTCATCAGTCGTGGAGCCTTGGTTTTCAGCTTCCGGTAGTAACTCGATTCATTCGAAGGGGCCGAACCCGCGTCAATGAACAGACGGGAGTTTTCCGGATAGATGGAAGCCGTGAAGCTGATAGGCGCATTCTGGTATTCAGGCAGCTTCCCCTTGAACGTCACCTGCCCGTATGGACGGTCCGTGCCAAAGTAGGGCTCCCAGTTGACCGTGGCCTGTCGGATGGCTGTCTGACCGCCCACTCTGATGCCTAGGCTCTTGGGCAGCGCAGCAACAATTCGACTGACCGAACTGCTTTCAGTCGGCAGATTGGCATTGACCACATCGATGGCCTGATACTTGTCCATACCAGACAGTTTCCAGTCCGCAGCCGGCAGCACCTGGACATGCCCGTTCACCAATTGCATCGGTGTCATCACATACCTGGACTGGCTGATGTCATTCCCGGTGTCAGGATTGAACCAGCGGTCGCCCCAATAAAGGAAAACGCCGTGCGCGGGGTCATAGGGGATGACCGAGCTGGATTGGGTTGAGAAGGAATTGGCCGGGTTCTGGTTCCACCCCTCCCCCTTGACGAAAGGCGATCCTACCTCCGAGTAAGGCCCTAGAAAATCGTCACCCTGGCTGACCGCATACTTGTTTTCATTGGGCGCCCAGCCGGTAGTGCCTGAATAGATGATGTAATATCTGCCGTTCCACTTGAACGGAGCCGGCGACTCCTTGCTATTGCTGGCCACGATGTTGTAGGTGTCGCCTGCGGAGACATCGACGCCCTTTTGCTGTCGAGCGTTTGGCTCAACCAGCTTGGTGTAGGTCTTGTCCAGAAGCGAGATGGTCAGATCGCGGTTTTCGTTGCTGGAATACACCAGATAGGCATCATCAACACCGTCATGATTCTGATCCTTGCCGGTGTCCACATACAGGTTCATGTCACGCGCCATGCCAGGGTTACCGGCATTGGCACCGGGACTCATGCGGAAGGATCCCAAGTACTTGTATGGCCCAGCAGGATCGGAACCCTCAGAAATGGCGACTCCGGCCTTTGCCTTGGAATACGTTGCAGTGGCCTCGTTGCCATATCGTGGCCCATCCGCATGGAACCAGATCACCCAGCGTTTGGTGGTCGGGTTATAGACCATCTTGGGACGCTCGAAGACACAGCTGGACTTCTTCGGATCCGATCCGTCGCCCTTCAGAGCCTTCAAATCCCAAAGCAGATAGTCCAAGGCCTGCTGAGGGCCGGAGATGTTGGCATTGGATGTATCCTTGGAGAATGCCTTGAAATCCTGGCCGTAGATGTTCGCGTAATCCGGATCGGATTCAAGGTTGGCCACATTGTAATAACGCTGGTAGACGCGATCAGAGCCCGCCAATTTACCAGCCAGATCCTTGTCGCCCTGGTAGGTCTGAAAGCCCAGCCCCTTATCTACCCAGTTGCACAGATCGTCGGAGTAGTATATCCGCACGCCATGCGCTATCAGACCATCAGTTTTGTCCTCGCCGCACATGACGTAGACATATCCGTCTCCATCCGCATCCAAGCCCCGATCGGCAGCGGGAAGAAGAGCAGCACTGACCCGTTGAATTCCGGCACCATGCGCTTGCAGCAGATCACCCTTGTTGTCAAAAATCCTGTCGCCATTAGTGCCTGTCACGGCAGTGTAATGATAGATGAAGCGCACGGCGGCAAAGGCCTGCTTCAAGTCCTTGCCGGCCTGATCCTTCTCGCCTCTATCGGCAGAGCCTGATCCTAGGACTCCCTCGGCCACAGACCGAGCATGCTTCAACCTGTCCACGTCGTCCTTGTTAGGCTCTGCATGATCATAGGGCGCTGTGCTCTGATCATCGGATCGATGACCTGAAGCCAGTGGCTGCAGATCCTCAACCCTCGTGGTATCCAATATCGTCCGGAGATCATCATCCTGAGCGGTTTTCAGCCGGCTGAATCCGGCGGAACCGGATTGCTCTGTCTTGTCCTGTACGGCCATAGCCGCAGATCCGGGCGATAGGAGTGCCAAGGCGACCACTGCCGCGGCGATTCCCAATATATTTCTTCGATTGAGCTTCATCGCTTTCCTCTTCTCCGCATCATCCCAGATGACGGCGAGCCGCCGCTAATGCTGATCCTGCGCATAGCAGGCAGACTACGATCGCTAGAATCGTTGGCATCACATTCGCGCCGGTCTGACTCAAGGCGCTGCTGCCATCTGAGCCGCCCTCTTGCTTGGCATGAGCGAGGGCTCCTGGACCACGACCCGAGCCGGGCTGTGAATCAGCGTTGCCGACATTGCCATCAACCACATCCACCTGGAAGGTCGCACTGACACCGCGGTAGGTCACGGTCACATTTTTCCTGCCTGGCTGTGCTGAATCAAAACCGCTCACCAGCAATTCAGGGTCGTTGATGCTGATATCCACCTTGACAGGTTCCTCATTCGGCACTGAATACACAGCTTTGACAACCATGCCGGATAAGTCGAGTCGCTCATTGAGCAGATATCGGGTTTTGCTGGGTGGAGTGACCAACAATTTCTGAAGAACGGAAGAAACGTAGTTGACGGTGTACTCGGAGCTCCCGCTGCCGTCAGCCGCTTTTACCGTGATCACATCCTTGCCGCCTAGAACGTTCCTGTCACGTTTGACGGACTCCTCGGCATTGACATGCCTGACCTTCACCGTAGCGGCAGTATCGCGGGCAAAGGCTTGTAGCTTCGGATTGCTTTCCGCGCCGACCGGGAGCTGTACCGTGTAATCAGTCTTGTCAGGAAGGAATCCGTCTATGGTCTTGCCATCCAACCGCAAATCGCCCAAGGCCTTATCAGTGGAGGGCATAGGTTCAGCCTTGACTTGCGCCTGAGTTCCCAGAACCTCGATTTCCGCGACGTTGATATAGACGCCTGTATCCTGCAGGGTGTTCGTCAGACGCAGTGCCTTGGCAACTATGGGTGTAGACATGCGGAAGTCAGCCACAGGAGTGTCCTCATCCGTAGATGTATCCGCACCGGAACCTGGCTGGACATACCAGCCGCTCTTCACGCCGACCCTCTGCCAGACACCCTTGTCGTCCTGATACTCCAAAGTCTGGGACTTAGGCCAGGAAGCACGGCCGTCTCTGAAGAAGGTAGTTTTGACCTCGCTGATGGATTGGAGGTTGTCGAAGGTGAAGGTAGCAACCGGAATCCCCGCCTGGTTCCAAGTGGACCAGCCCTTGTGACCGCTGTCGCCGTCTATGGCCTTTGCAGCCGTCGAACCTTCCTGCACATTCACCTTGAAGTGAGAGCTGGAGGACGGAGCGATATTGTGCACCGGATCAGCCTTGGGAATGGCCCAAGCCTGTATTTCGGAGGCGTTCATGAAGTCCCCCTGCACCGTATTGACAATTCGAGCCTGCCTGGCCTTGACCTGGGCATTGCCCTTGAATGTCACAGTCTGTCCCGGCTTTGGACTCGCAGCTGCTCCCAAGGGAAGCCAGGTGCGACCGTCCAAGCTGTATTCAGCCAGCGCACTGATTGGAGCGTGGTCACCATAGGTGATGACCAGTGAGCCTAAGTCCCGCTCCTGGCCGAAATCTAGAGTGGCAGTGGGCTTGTGTGAGTAATCGCCTGCGGAGTTCCATGTCACCCAGGCCTCTGCGGAGGTATCCCCGTCTGTCAGCTTTTTCCACTGTTCAGCCTTGCCGTATTCGGTTTGCTGATCAGTGACTGTCAGGTTGCTGCTGGTGTCAGCAATGTTCTGCTCTTTGGCCTGCATCAGATAGACCGAGGCTGTCACTGGCAGCCCGCCGTCTCCGACTGACCCCAAGCGTCCTTTGACTGTCAGTCTGTCGCCTGCGTGCGCATCGGCAAGCTGTCCATCCAGTTGGGAAAAGTCCCACTTCACAGCTGTGCGGTCTGCATCCATAGCCTCCGAGGCACCAACGTGCGCATGAACCGGGGCTGCTTTGATTGCATCCTCCACCTGCTGAAGGCTTGCACCAACCATGAGGGTGACAGATACCGGATCAGTTACTGTAAAGTCGCCGATGTAAACCTCAGCCTTGCATGCGATGGAATTGCCAAACACATCGACGGCCTGCCCAGTCACCTGGTACCGACCTTCTTTGCTGATGTCGATCATACTGGTATCCCATTGAACAGGGACCGGAGACCCGAGACCCCAAGGATAGTAGGGAGTGACCGTCGTCGGCATAGTCAAATGTCCGCCTTTTCGGGCCTGAACATAGACCTGCTGCACGCCCGAAGGCTTGGTAGACCTCAGAGTCCATGCCTGGTTTTCACCACCATTGGAAGAATAAAGACCGACCGGCGAACCAGCGGCAGTGGCCTGCCCACTCACTTCAAGTGCGTTCTTACTCGCTGCATTGACCATACTCCATGTGGTTCCATCCTCGGTATTAAATATCCAAGACTGCCGCGGATCTGGATTTGTCGTGTCGATGGAGCCGGCGACCATTCTGCCTTGATCGTTCAATACCTTTTTCCCGGTGGGATCGGTGATCATGAACAGCTTGAGTTCAGGACGTTCTCGCGAGGCTTTGACCTGATGGTAGACGAAGGTCTGTGCTGGGCCACTCTGTGAATCTGCCGCCGGATTCTCAATGGTCAGGCTGCCATCACTCCCGGTTTGAAGAGCACGTCCGGATTGTTGCCCCACAAGCTGGTAGCTCTCACCATCCTGCACGCCTGCCTGATTAGACTGGCCGCTCACACCAGACAGCTGAATGGAGGCGATCGAACGGGCCGGCAATTCAACAGTGGCCGTCTTGGCGACTGTATCGATATGGACTGCTCCCGGACGCTCCTGGTTGGAGTACCCGTTCATGTAATCCATGGTGGCCTCGTAAGGATCGCTTTTGGATTCAGGCGCAGTGGTCAGGAAGAGCTTGCCGCTGGCATTCTTGTCAATGTTTCCATAGTTGGATAGGTCAATGATTAAGCGCTGTTTATTGTCGCTGTCATTGCGATGGATGATGGTTTGCGTCCTATCGTCAGCCGAACGAGCAGTCATATTATCCTTGGTGGCATCGTTGGCTAGGATCGAATCCCCTTCGTGGATAAAGTGGGTGTAGGCCCGGACCGCGTTGTACTTGGAGTTGACTACGACGGAGCAAGGCTTGATGCCTCTGGTCGTACCCCCATTGTTGTCCACAGCACGCTCGGAATACAGTTTTCCGTCACTGCCAGCAACAGTGCAGTCAAAGTCGATCAGGACGGTCCCCCAATTGGTGTTCTCCCCTCTGGGATTGGCTTGATGCCCATTGACATCCTGGTCCCCGGTCGACATATTGTACAGATCCTCGACCACCTGCCAGAAAGTGAAATCCTGCGATTGCAGTGCATAGACATCACTGTTGATCTTGCCTGCCATGCCCAAGCCGTTGTCGAAGCCATAAGGGTTGAATCCCCCGCTCTGCCAGGAGCCGTCTACCTCGCTCATGGACATGACCTTGCCGTCCCCCTGGGCGATGTCCCTGGCCACACGTTGACGATTGGTGCCGTATGAATGCGTGTTGTACTGCCCTATGGCATCACGCACATTCTGCGGATATTGATTATAGGAATCAACAAACTGTCCGGAGTCGGTTGCATCCGTCGCAGAGACCTTGACATCCTTTAAGCCTTCTGACTTGAGCGCCTTGGCCAAGGCCAGCATAGTTTGCTGAGCCTGGGCGTTGTCGACATGCATCCCCTCCTGAGGCTTCTTCACCGCATTTGAATAGGGCGTGACAGACTTGTCCTTATCCGCATAGTATCGATCCCAATAACGTGTGATCAGGGTCTGTTGATCCCTGGACCAAGCGTCCGAGGCCCTTCCGCCCGGCGTCCCCCAGTAGGCCGTCTCCGACTCGTTCAAGGGTTCGACCGTATTGATCTTTACCTTCTTGCCGTTGTCAGCCTTCAACTGATCCAGATGACTTACCACGCTGGCCATGTATGCGGCGAACTTCTCAGGATCCTTGAGGTTGTTGTCTCCGGATCGAAAACCCCCAGTGGCGTACCCATCTTCGGTCATGAACCAGGGGGCTGAATTGGCAAAAGCCTCCAGATGAGTAATGTCGCCGTTCTTGACCCCGCGTTTCAGCCACCATTCCTGCGCCTGAACGGACTCGGCGGCATCGCTCTTAGAAGACTTGGGGCCCCACACATATGAATCCTCCGATGCAGGATCAAAGGCCTGATCCAAGGCATTCCCATCGGACTGTTTGGTCGTCACGCCACCATACAGCCCCTTGCTTCCATCAGGATCTTCCGCCCAATATCCAGGAACTGCCGCCCCCTGGCGCATAAAGGGGTATCCATAAGCCACGTCTGAGGCGTTGCCTCCGCCAATGTTGAAACGGGCCTTATTCAGCCCCAGTCCTTCTTTACCGAAAATACTTGTGTAGAACTTCTCCCGCAGCTGCTTGCCATACTCCAGTGCCTTGGCATCCGTAACGGAGTTTCCGCTGCTGCGGGTAATGGACCCTGGTTCACCGTATTGGCCTGTGGCATTGGCAAACCAGGCCAATGAAGTGCCCCAACCTTGGAAGGGACCATTGGCATACCACGGGTTAGGACGCACCGTCGCTGTTGTTGGGGAGGAAGGCTCGGCATAGGCAGGCATGAGACCGCCTACAGCCGTCGAAGTTGCCGCTGCCGCTATGATAACCGCCATAGTTCGCATGAATTTCATAAGTATGCCTCTTATCCTTCTTCAGACATTGAAGACAAGGAATTGCCGACGTTGCCTCTTCGTTGCACGACAACAATCGAACAGATGACCACTGCTAATGTGGAACATTCTGGTATTGATCATTCTTAAAAAGTCTTACCCGCTTTACGTCTTGTAGAAGACCGCGGGGAGAGCACCACGATGTGCATGAAAAAACCGGCCAGGGAAAGCCAAGGGAATACCCCGGGACCCCTCTGGCCGGTATACCTTATTAAGGAACCTGCTCTACAGCGCTGACTCGATGAGAGCTACCTACTCCTTCACCGTGTAGCCCTGTTGCTTGGCGTAGTTCTGCAGATCCTTCTGCCAAGCAGCGATCCCCTGATCCAATGTGGCCGACTTGGAGGTGAAAGCGGTCATCTTGTCACCGTAGATTCCACGAGCGTAGACCTCAAAGGGCAGGAACTTGTAGCCAGGCAGAACGTTCTTGGCGGCCTGCGACAGGACCTCGTTGAACTTCTGGCCGCCGAAGTAGGCGTTGTCCTTGCCGTCGGCATCCTTCAAGCTGGTCATAGAGAGGAACTCGTTGGACTTCAGCGTGTTGTTGTCAGCCGGGAAAGCGCCGCCATCGACACGGGTCTTAATGCCCTCGGCGTTATGGCAAGCGTATTCCAAGAACTTATATGCAGCCTTGCTCTTGGAATCGTCCTTGGTCTTGATCATAGCCAGCGAAGACCCGCCGTTCTCAGAATTCTCTGTTCCGCCCTTTTCCCAGGTCGGCATCTGCGCCACACGCCACTTGCCGGAGGCATCAGGAGCACCGGACAGCAGGTTGTAGGGCATCCAAGCGCCGGTGAGCAAAGAAGCTATTGATCCGTCATTGAGACCCTTGTTCCAGTCGTCCGACCATCCGGGAATCTTCGTGTTGATCAAGTCCTCGTTGATCATCTTCTGCCAGTAGTCGTCCCACTTCTTGACCTTGGGGTCACCGGTCAGATTGATGGTGACGGTCTTGCCGTCCTTGCTGGTCGCAAAGGGCTTGGCGCCGGCCTGCCAGGTCATGGAATCGAAGAATCCTGCATCGCCTGAGTCCGAGGTGATGTAGGAACCAACAGCCTTGATCTTCTTGGCTGCCTCGTAATACTCATCCCATGTCGTTGGAACCTCGGTCACTCCGGCCTTGTCGAACACTTCCTTGTTGTAGAACAGAGCCATGGGGCCGGAATCCATAGGCAGCGCGTAGACGCCCCCATTCAAATTCACTGAATCCCAAGTGCCTGGCGTGTAGAAGCTCTTGTACCCGGAGGCGCCCATGTCAGACAGATCCTGCAGCTTGTCCTGAGTGGCATATTCGGGCAGTGCATAATACTCGACCTGTGCAAGGTCAGGGGCGCCCTTGTTGGCGGACAGGGCATTGTTCAAGGCCGTGTATTCTTTTTTGTTGGTGCCGACATTGGTGACCTTCACCTTGATGTCGGGATTCTTGGCTTCGAATCCCTTGACTGTCCGAGGAAGAGTCGAATCCCAGGACCAGACCAAGATTTCGGTCTTCCCCCCCTTGCCCGACGCAGAGGAACCGCTGCCCGATCCGCCGCAGCCGGCGAGTCCGAACGCCATGGCCACAGCACCTGTCAGGGCTATGACCTTCGTCATCTTTTCGAACCTCATTGTCCCTATCTCCTTTTCTGTTGTCCTTGGCAACAACGCATGACTACTGATATCTTTCACTGTCCTATGGCTCAAGGCCTATAGCACGGTTTTGGTTTCTTTGGTTTATTCTTTGACGGCTCCTGCGGCGAGGCCGGATTGCCAGTATTTCTGCAGGAGGAGGAAGGCGATGACCAGGGGGATGATGGTGATCAGGCTGCCGGTGATGACCAGGTTCTGGATGGCCTGCCCGCCCGCGGTGCTGGCCTGGTCCTTCCACTGGTTCAATCCGATGGTCAGCGGGTACCAGTCCGCGTCCTTGAGCATGATCAGGGGCAGGAAGTAGTTGTTCCAGGTCGCCACGATCGTGAACAGGGCGCAGGTCACGATCCCCGGCGCCAGCAGGGGCAGGCTGATGGTGCGGAAGGTGCGCCACTCCGAGGCGCCGTCCACGCGCGCCGCCTCCAGCAGCTCCCCGGGCACGGCCTGGTCCGAGAAGATCCACATCAGGTACAGGCCGAAGGGGCTGATCAGGCTGGGGATGATCATGGCCCAGGGCGTGTTGGTCAGCCCCAGCTTCGCGAACAGCAGGAACTGCGGCACCGCCAGCGCGATGCCCGGCACGCTGATCGCGCCCAGCACCACCGCGAACACCGCCTTGCGGCCCGGGAACCGGAACTTGGCCAGCGCGTACCCGCCCATCACCGCCAGCAGCGTGGCGCCGCCCGCGCCCACCACCACGTACATGAGCGTGTTCGCCAGCCAGCGGGCGAAGATCCCGTCCTGGTAGGAGAACACCTCCCGGATGTTGTCCCACAAGGCGAACGAACGGCCCGGCCCCAGGCCGAACGTGCTCGTGAAATCCGCCTGCGTCTTCGTCGCGTTCACCAGCAGGTAGGCGAACGGGAACAGGCAGTACAGGGCGAACACGCCGCACGCCAGCGTCAGCCACACCGACCGGCGCGGATTCGACGGGTTCGAGAACCCGCTCGACGCCGCACGACGCCGCTCAGCCCGCTCGTCCGCCGCCACCCGCCTGGCCCGCGCACGCTCCGCCGCCCGCACCCGGCGGCCCCCAGCATCCAGCACGCTCATCGCATCTGCTCCCTCATGCTCCGCAGCTGCACCGCATACGCCACCAGCATCGTCAACGCCGCCATCACAATGGCCAGCGCAGCCGCATAATTGGACTGATTGCCCGAAAAACTCAGATTATACGCATACATGTTCGGCGTGTAATACGTCGTGATCGCATTGCCCGGCACCATGTTCTGCATCACGCTCGGCTCGTTGAACAGCTGGAAAGAGCCGATGATGCTGAAAATCACCGTGATCGCCAGCGAGCCCCGCAGCTCCGGCAGCTTCACCCGGCGCACCACCTGCCACTCGCTCGCCCCGTCGATCGCCGCCGCCTCGTACAAGGAGCGCGGCACCGTCGACAGCGACGAATAGAAGATCAGCATGTTATACCCCGTGAACTCCCACGTATTGATGTTCCCAATCGCCGCCAGCAGCACCGACGGCTGCAACACGTCCACATGCGTGCCCAGCCACGCGTTCAACGAGCCCACCAGCCCGTACTTCGCCCCGTACATGAACCCCCACACCAAAGCCGACACCACCGCAGGCACCGCATACGGCAGAAACGTCGAAATACGGAAGAACCGCATCCCATGCAGACGCAGCGAATCCAAAGCCAGGGCCATCAACGCCGACAGGCACAGCATGATCGGCACCTGCACCACCGTGAACACCACCACCCGGCGCACCGACGACCAGAACTGCCCGTCAGCCAGCAGACGACGATAATTCGCCAACCCCACAAACACCGTCCCCCCGACCATCCGATGCTGAAACAAGGAAATCCACACCGCATACAACACCGGCACCACAAACACCACCACAAACACCACCGCAAACGGCCCCATAAACAACCAACCACGCCAACGAGAACCCATGTGGCCCCGGGGCGCACTACTCGATTGGGTAGCAGCGCCGCTAGTGACAGCAGCCATATCTGACCTTCTCCCTCGAAGCTCTGCAACAACACAAACAATCAAGCTCCGACCATATCGAACTGCAATGGACGTTCACCGGATGTTTTCGTTACCATAATAGCATGAATCAGAGAATCCAGTATTCTCTTAATCTCTGATATACTGGTGTTTATAAAAAATGGTGTCGCAAACATATTGTCTGCCACCAAGGAGCAACCGACGCTAAGGACGGCAAGCTCCCATGAGCTGGATCAGGTAGGCATGGGACGGAAGAAACAGGTATCGATACAGGACGTCGCACGGTTTGCCGAGGTATCGCCGCAAACGGTGTCGCGAGTCGTCAATGACAGCACGGCTGTGCGCCCCCACACCAGGCAAAAAGTGCTGAACGCCATGGAAGCCTTGGGTTATCGACCGAATTATGCCGCCAGGGCATTGAAACACGGCCGGTTCAACAATATTGGCATCGTCCTGTTCAACATCACCACATTTGGCAATGCGCGCATCCTGGACGGCGCTGTGGAAGCCGCATCAGAATTCGGATATGCGGCGACCGTGCACGTCGTGAACCACTCATCGGAGATTACCTTGGCGGACATCGTAGAGCAAATGAAGCAGCTGCCTGTGGACGGCGTCATCGTGGTGCTTGAACAAAGAGTCGGCGATTTTGATCGTTTCAGACCCAGCAAGGAGCTTCCCGTCGTGCTCATCACCGAGAAGCCTTCCGCTCATTGCCCCACTATCGACGCCGATCAATATGGATGCTCGACTTCGGCCGTCGAATATCTGCTCAACAAAGGCCACCGCACTGTTTACCACATCTCAGGCCCCTCGACTTCACGGGCAGCAGAAAGCCGGGCCAAGGGCTGGAGAGACGTTCTTCAGGCTCATGGCATCCCAGTGCCGCCGACCTATATAGGCGACTGGGAAGCAGACAGCGGATATGAGGCAGGGCGAGCCTTGGCGCATGAAGCTGATTGCACAGCCATCTATGCAGCCAACGACCAGATGGCTTATGGGGCCATTGAAGGCCTCAAGGATTCCGGCAAAAGAGTACCTGAGGATGTCAGCGTGATCGGTGTCGACGATTCTCTGACCGGGACAGTCCCCAGATTGAGCCTGACCACCATGCGCATGGACTTCGAAACCATCGGGCGCGAGGCCTTCGCCAAGGTCAAGCTTCAGTGCGAGGGAGAATACGTTCCTACAAACACCAAGACGCTTATTCCGGCAAAGTTGATTCAGCGCGGCTCGGTCATCGACATCAGCCAGCGTCAGGAATAATCAGGGTAAGGTCAGCGACCCCCTCCCCTAAACCATCCCGATTCAGCATCATTGCCTTGGCCCAAGTAGATGTCAGATCACTGGTGCCTAGCCGGGCAGCAAACAGCCATGGAACGCCGGTTCGACCAACGTGATCTGGCTGCCTTCGACCGCATGCTGGCCTATTTCATCACTCTGAACTCCGATGATTCCTCCCTGGCCGGAAAGAAGTCTCGCTCATGAGCGCAACCCAGGCAAGCCCCCGCAGGGTCATCGGTGCAGTGGTAGCCACTAGCATCATGTCCTTCTGCGGCGTGATCGTGGAAACGGCTATGAACATCACCTTCCCGGCCCTCATGAGCCATTTCAGTATCAGGATCTCCAGCGTGCAATGGATGACCACCCTCTACCTGCTGGTCGTCGTCTCCATCACCCCGCTCTCAGAAACCGCAGTGGAATTAATGTCCAATACCCGAATCATGTCGTGCAGACCAGGGAAAGCCGAGCCCCTCGGGCATCGATCCCAAACAAGCAGGCCAAGTAAGGTTAAGCCTCCGATTCTGATATCAATACTAAGGCGGGGCAGGAGCCATCATGCCCCTGCCCCGCCTTGGAGACCCGAATCGTCAGGATTCCTGCTGCCCATTCTGGTCCGTCAGGTCACCACGACCAGTGACGACCGCGTCAGCCTGCGAGCGCCGACGCAGATAGCGTCTAATGAATAGAACCTCGGCGGCAATCGCGAGTATGGCCGTGAGGACATCCACGCCGATCACCATCTTCTTCCATGCTGGCATGGCATTCGCCTTGGCTCCACCGTCGTCATAGGCACCGCTGTTCACCACCGTGTAGAGGATGTGCTTGCTGGCTTGACGCAGATACTTCACCGAGGACGGGGACTTGGGATTGTCGACAACATTGGGGCCATTCCCGTACGTCGAAAGCATGGCATCAACTCCATTGGGCAGAGCGTTGTCTGCATTCATGAAGCCACGGCCGTCAGCCCCGAAGGAGTCCGTAAGAGCCATGCCTTTGAAACCCCATTCGTTGCGCATGATCGTGTTGATCCACCCCTGTTCTCCGGACCACTTGGTGCCTACGTAGTCCCAGCCGACCATGGTCGCGTCGGCCTTGCCTTGTTTGACGGACATCTCGAAGGGCCGCAGATAGACCTCTCTGGCTGCCTGCTCATTGGACCAGATGCTGACCATCATCGCATTCGAATCATAGAGGGCGAAATGCTTGATATAGGCGTATACACCCTTGGATTTGGCCCCTGCCACTGCATTGGCACCAATGACTCCGGCAAGTTCGCCATCCTCTGAGAAGTACTCAAAGTTTCGGCCGCCAATGGATGTCCTATGAGTGTTCATCGCCGGCGCATACCAGCCAACGATGCCCATCTCACGTGCCATCTTCCCCATGATCTCGCCGTACTGCCGCGCCAGGTCCGCACTCCAAGTATTGGCCAGAACCACTGCTACCGGGAATCCGAGCGAACCCTTCTTGGTGAAGTTGTTGTTGATGGCCGCAGGACCATCCGCATCCGTCGTCGCCACCTTGCCGATGGAGTCGACAGCCGCCGTCTGGAAACCAGCCATCGAGGTGAGATCGGACATGTCCTTGACTGACATCTGATCAAGCAGCTTGTCCCAGCGGGGGTCATCAGCCGACGCGCCGCGCAATTGAGCCAGCTTCAGATGGTTCTTGGCACCCGTGGTGGGCATGGCATCCTGCTTGCGGGTGTATGTAGCCCTGTCGAAGTCAGCGTTCGTATGGTACTGGTCGACATACTTCTTGGGCAGTTCCTTCAGCGCAGGGGCAGTAGTCGCCTGCTCATAGTTGGCGAAATGATCCTTGCGGGATAGATAGTTGACATCGCCGGCAACTTCGTCGATATGATTGGTCGCCACTGTCTTGTCGCTGGGCCTGGGATTGCCTTTTCCATAGACCACGTCCTTATCGACCGTATAGTCCTTGTGGTCGATCACGTGGTGGGAGTCGGACTTGATGGAGATCTCGTAAGCACCGCGTTCAAGCACATAGGCCTTGTGACCCTGATAGTCATAGGAGGCCAGCCGTTCCTTGGGAATGGACACCTTGATGGTCTGGGACTGCTTGGGATCCAGCAGACGGGTCTTTTTCAATGCGATCAGGTTGGCTGTGGCTTTCTCCAGGCCACCGTTGGTGTAAGGCGGATTGGAGTACACCTCGACCGTATCCTTGCCCGAAGCGGATCCGGTATTGGTGACGGTGACGGCGAACCCGAGCGAATCGCCCACGTCCTTGATATCGGACATTTTCTGGCTGAAACTGGTGTAGCTCAGGCCGTAGCCGAATGGGAACTGAACCGTGGAGTCGTAGTCGATGGCACCTTCGGAGGCGGCCGTCTCGTAATACTTGTACCCGACGTAGATGCCCTCCACGTAGTTGATGTATGACGGCTTGAGCTTGAAGGTGACGCCCTTAGCCACCGGCAGGCTGACGGCCTTGCTTTTGAGATTCTCATAGTCCGTGGCTGCGGCATTGTTCCACCACGGCGCCTTGCGCATGTCATAAAGGAAGGTGTCGGTCGTACGTCCAGACGGATTGATGCGACCGGACAGGATTTCCCCCAAGGAATCGAATCCGACATTGCCGGGCGCAGGAACCCATAGGGCGGCACGAATCTGAGGATGATCTCTGAGGAATCCCAACTGCATGGGGTTTGATCCGTTGTAGAGGAAGATGACCTTGTCGAAGTTTTTGCAGACCAGATCGATCATGTCCCGCTCTGTGCGCGACGCCTGCAGATACGATTCCCCTGGTTGGAAGTCTGCATACTTGTCGGAATTGTTGCGGTATTTGTCGGCAGGCAGCTGACTCATGTCCTGGGGCATGTCGTTGTAGCCCTCGCCGCCGACCCTGGCCAGCGTGATCACTGCAGTATCCGAGAAGGCCTTGGCCTTGGCCATGACATCATCGGTGTAGCGGTCGGCAGTGACCTCTGGAAGGGACCAGCCTTTGTTGAAGGTGCTGTTGGATGAATCCCGTTTGCCCAGTTTGGAATAAAGCGAGCTCAACTCATCATTGGTCTGAAAACCGGCCTTATGCAGACCCTCCTTGAGGGATTGGATGTCATAGCTGGCGTTGATGGCGCCCGACCCTGTGCCTCCGTAAACGGGATTCTCCGAGGCCCAGCCAAAGAGGTTGAGCTTCTTGGTGTCGGTGAGCGGCAGAAGGCCATCATCGTTCTTCAGGAGCACGAATCCTTCTCCCGCGATGGATCTAGCCACCTTGCCAGCCTGGGCGGTAGTCGCATCCGAAATCTTCGCCTTCCCTGCAGCATCCGAGTTCATGGACAGATTCAACAGCGTGGACATGGGCCCTGTCAGTATCATGCTGACCACAGCAACCAGAGCCACCAAGGGCACGGCTATGGCATTGGACCGGACCAGTTTGCGGACCGGAACGGACCAAAGATGTGCGAGCGCCGCAACAATAATGGCGGCAATGACGATGAGCGCGAAGACCACCAGATACCATTTGATGGCATCTATGACTCCCACCACGTCAGACCATGCTATCTGGAGCATGCTTAACCTCCTCGTTGAAATGAAGCTCCCATGCGGCCGGACCAAGGCAATGTCACAGCCCCAAAGCCATCAACACAGATAGCCAGGAGACTTCGAAAGTTATGTCTGTAACAGCCAACACTATCGGACGCGCATACAGCCATCAATGTCCAGGCACAACCTGTCATTATGCATGCATGATCTGCGAAGGGACCGGCTGATATTGATAGAGCTGCTCATATTGAATTTCTGACTCATGCCGCCATCTGCCTCTCTAGGCGACGGCTGAAAACTCAGTGCCAGTGCAAGGGCCACCAAGGCCACAGCCATGATGGGGAAGAGATAGACCTGCTGGTTGGACAGATCCATGAAGGCATGGTAGATAAGCATCAACCAGAGGGAGTAGCCGGAGGATCCGCTCCCACCCAGAATCAGGTCGGGCATGGTCGGCGTGAAGAAGGCGAAGGTGATGACGGCATTGATGATGGCATTCAGATTGAAATGCTTGGTCAGCGCCAGGCCTGCGATGACCTGTGCCAGCCAGAACCAACCCGACGGCCAGACCCTTGAGCAGGCGCTGTGACTTCGGGTCTGCAGACGGTGGAGATTGAACGCGTCATGCTAATACCACGCAAACATAGCCAGCATTCGACCACTGATGATACAAGTCGGCAAATATTTGTATACTTTAAATAGAGAGTTAAATCTGTTTCAGCTAATAATCGCTCTTCTAGGTTATGAAACTTAAATCTAATTAACAGTGTCGTGAACCCTCCTCACCTGCCTAAGGAGAACTGATGAAGAAGACAAAGGCTTTTGGACAGACGGACTTTGATCCGGCAGAGGCATCTCAGGGGGATTCCCATGGACGCGTGGGACAGTTGGTGGCATTGCCAGCCCGATTCCATAGCGAAGCAAGGACGGCTGCGGCTATTTGGAAAAACAAATAATTGCCCTGATAGCAGTATTGATGAGCGTGGCACTGTTTTCCGGCTGCCAGGGGGCGAATCAGTCAGAGCCGTCAGTGGAACAGGTCTCCGATTATTTTTCATCTTTGACAAAGTACGACGTTTCTGGTGATGGCAGCGTCAAAACCATCTCTGCAAACAAATCAGGAACCCTGTATGTACTTGCACGGCGGGCCGACCTTAAGCAGGCAAAACCCGAGCAATGCAAGGTAAATGAGCAATCCATGCAGCGATCTTCTTCAAACTTGAATTATCCTGCAGGCGACGGGCAGAATTTCTTCCCATTTGCACAAATCGACATTAAAAAGGGCAACTCGCACAAGCTCTCATGCAACCAGCCAGATGGTGTCGAAATGATTGCATTGCTTGATCCTCACGTTCGAAACCTACCAAAGCAAGCCGCATAATTCCGGTTATTACTTTTCCGCGCTGTTACGACACGTCGATTCCGGCTTTAATCGCTCAAGTCCTATCAGTAAGTGCCTCTATATTCATGAATCGTCTAACCATTCGGTCTTTACTGATTCATAGGCCGATCAGTTTGCCTTGACTAGGCCTTCCTGGATTACGGCTTGAGGTAAAAACAAGATAGGATCTGTAGGTCCAGTCAAGCGAAAGGATACACACCTACAACATCCAGACCTAATTCGAACCAGATTGCATTCTCGGACAAGTACAGCAAACAATGGCTGAAATCCTACTGCGAAAGAATACACTAGCACCTTAGCATCTGCTTGACCCCGGCGGCATCAAAAGCCACCGCCCCGCCGACCTATCCGGTTCCCAGGCGCGGGAGCCGTCCGGCCCAACATCCGATCTTTCCTAGTGTCACTATTGATGTTTCCCTCCAGGCACTATAAAGGGGATGACCGATCAATTTGGCCAACCCAAATAGCTCCAGCGGGATAGGAGACCTACCTAAGCAACCAGTCCAGCTGACACATTCTTAATCAATCACCCAATGCCACAGGCTTGGCCTTGTTGGCAGACAGAATGCCCAACACTATTCATCCAGTCTTCGACCCCAGGATTATACCCCCCTCCGTTCGGTGTTGAGGGTGCTGGTTGCTGGGCCGGTGCTGGGGCTGACCAACTGCCGCCCCGCCCGTAGGACGACGGCCGGTAGGAGGGCGTGTAGCCGCTTCGACTGCTGTTATTGGAGGATGCCGCCTGCTGGGCTTCCAGCTGGTCAGCCTGGCTCTTGGCTTGCACGGAGGCGTTCACCTGGTCGATGGCCACCTGCAAGTCGTTCACAGCATCCTGGTAGGTCTTCGCCTCAGCCCCCTTGACCTGGCCGGCCCGGTCTATAGCCTTCTGCAAGCCGTCACGAGTCGCATTGTCAGCGACCTTCCCCTCCGAATCATCCAGCAGCTTGGCCGCCTCGCCTTTCTTCGCATTCAAGGTCGCCTTCGCAGCATCCAGGACCTTCGCATTCCGGGAAGCCAAAACCGCCCTGGCATCCCTGCCCACAGCAGCATATGCGCCGCTCTCCTGGCGCGCCTTGCCGGCGACAGCGTTCAAAGCATCCGTGGACATGGAAGCCTTGCATTGCACAGTCTGCGGCCTGAGCCCACCGGCTGCCTTCACGCTGCTGGCCAAGGCCCTGACGGCCTGAGCTTCCTTGACCTGATTCTCTCTCACTCCGGATGCTTCGAGGTAAACGGCCATCCGGGCCGGGCCGGTCTTTCCCTGCAGGGCTTTGACAGCCCCACTGCAGGAGTCCAGCGCCGCATCATGCCGACGGGACTCAAACACGCGCCAGCCCACAAGACCAGCCACAACCACAACGGCTACCACGACAGTGACAATCAGCGGAACCATCCACTTCGGATGATGCCCCCCACCCGAAGGTTCTCCGCCATCCTCTCCCTGATACGCCATAAACACTCCTTCTTGCCATCAACCCCTGCCCCGTTTCAGAATCGGTAAATCATGATTTTTGCCGATCATATAAATGCGGGATGGCTGATCAGTCTGTTCATCACGCACGTAAGAAATAGACTACGACGGACAGATCAGCCATCCCGCATCCATCATATGATCGGCAGGAATGCGCCAAAATCTACCGGTTTTAATCCAATTTAGCGATCTTGCGCAACTCGTTAGGTATGGTGATAACCAGATCATCAGGGATCAGGTAGTGGTCGGAGTCCGGCCCTTCGCGCACGTCGACGCCGTGGTCAGTAAGCACCTTGTAGCGTGAACAACTAGAACCACGGACAATGTCCCAGCCTGGCTCCTCGAATGGGACTATGTATCCGCCGTAGTCAGGATTCCTCCAGTTGGAAGTAAGCACAATAGCCCCTTCTAGAGGAGTCACCTTACCTTTGGTAGCCAGGGCTCGCCCGACGGCAATCGCCCCTTGCCCCTTTCTGCCCAGCGCCTTGGCGACTACATAGTATGTAGTCAGCCGAAGAGGCTTTTGACAAGCTAGCGCTTTCACGACCAGCGATACGTTTTTCCAGGACAGGTCCATATCTTTGACCACTCGTTCCACCTCAGCTTTTGACAGACCAGCAGCATCGGAAATAGTCTTGATGGTCGCCTGCTCTTCATAGGCCCGCTTCATAGCCTCATCAAGGTTTCCCCTCGACTCTTCCACTGATTTGATAGCTGTTTCTTTCATTTTTATCGCCTCCAGCACTTATTATATTAGTTGTTTTATACAGTGTCAAAAACTTATTTTGCTCTGGTTCTGCCTCTGTCGGTTGGCCGCAACGCAGACAGAAGAGAGCAGTTATCCCCTCTACAATCCTCGTAACGCAACGATCGGGACCTCACCAGGACCCGTTGAAACAAGTTTGGGCTCATCCAGGTCAAAGAAAGCAGGGGTCTGCCGAGCAGCCATCTAACAGCGCTGATTTAGGACGAGGCAAAGATCATAGAACTGGAAAGGATCCGGAGCTGATCTGAAAGAAAGACGAAGCTCCCTGGGAGCAGTTCCTCGAAAACGACGACCTTGACTGGATGCAGGAGCAAGATTCTCAGTCGGACGTTGATCCGCGGCAGGATACCGGCACGGACGACGATCAGGATCTGCTCGTCATGGCCGAGATCGACAACGACTGGGGGTCCGACCAGGACGACAAGGACCAGCCTGGATTACACCCGCGCCCGCCCAGCTAGGCAGCCGCCAGCCTCCCCACCACCATGAATCACAAGAACGGCAACCGCGCCTGTAAGTCTTCACCACTGCCCCAACTTTGGCCGCGACGGAGATCCGCAGGTCGGTCACCCACTCGTCCCCGGCGGTGGCATTGATGCCAGAAGTGACCTGATTAGTCACCTTTTGCACGCGTTGAAGCTCCTTGGGCAACGTCTCGGTAGTGACTGTTGGGCGGGAATCTCTGTGCACTTCGAACTAGATGTTTGCATCATCCAGATCTGGATCCATGCTGTAGAACACCATTTAACCCGGGACATTATTGAGAGTTCCTTTGGGAAAGTGATATCTTATGCTGAAATTGCTCATACCGTTGGCTATTACTATTCAGCCAAGATGCTGGTAACCCCTGGTTTCACCCTCGTAGGTATTGGTTCCAGCATTATTGAAGATGCCTTGTGATTCAAGTCCTCAGCGATGAAATGCACCCCGGTAACGTACTGACCTACCGATATCATTCGCTGCCATCAGGAAAAGACCATAGTCCTTGAGCTGAGTCCCGAAACCCTCGTAGGAAAAGAATATCCATCGTCAAAGAGCGTCAAGGCTTCTAGTCATTCTCTACTCTTGAATTCCAGACAAACAATCAGTCTGTGAAGCAACATTCTGACCAACCTTAAGTCAAGAATGAGCCCGCGTTATCTCAATGGTTAACGAATAGAGAGCAGGTGGATCTGTTTCTGCTTGAATGCATCCTCTTTAAAAGCAAGGCGTTGGTTGATGATCTGTAGTAGATAGCCGACAACAAGTGAAGGAATGCATGCAGAGCAGATATTCGAACTATAAATGCTGGCTTCGCCAATATCCTTCACCACTGTCCAGAAGACAACTAAGAGTACTATACCCAGAAGGGGTTAAGCAGCAGTACGAATCCACCATCTGGCCCAAGACCGCCCAACTCGACCATGAACGACATCATATAAATAGCAAAATAAGGCAACTATTTCGACCGACTCCATAAACGTAAAACACATACAAGGCGCCAGTAGATTCAGCAAAGCTGCAGATTCCTTTTTGATGATTCAATTTTACTAGCTTGTCAGCAAATAGATTAACAAAATCAATTTCAGAAATTGTAAGGCAAAAAGCATAGAGGCTGTGGGCAGCAAAAGACAAATCGACAGTCACGTCCATAGGCGTTATGAGGGTTAGAAAAAGACAAACTAGAAGAACTAGCGGTAAAATATAGGTTATTGCGATCATGAGACGGTAACTCAGATGCGAGACCAAGCTAGCTTGCAAGATAAACATCAATACGATCAAAATACCTGCCAGAACGGCGATCACAATATCGTTGATAAAGCTTATCGCCTCTGCTTTCTTCGAACGACTCTTCCCTTTCAACTTCACGCTATCCCTGAATCGATCAAGCACTCGTCCTTGTACGCTCGGTACGATCGTCCTGCGTGCTCCCCATTTTCGTGCAGCCCTTCTTCGAGCTTTTCTGCTTCGTACTATCTTTCTATCCATACGCTTACGATACGTTGATCAATTATTTGGAAATAGACAAAACATATTAACGGACAGATGTTGTTCTCAAGAGTCAGATCTTGCGCAAAATGGTGATTCAAAGTCCACCGGACTCGGCAGATCGGCAGGCATGGACACAGCTAAAACGCGGACACACATTGAACGCCACCACGCGCGCAATCTATCCTTTATCCACTTCAACCAGGACAGCACCGAGGGTACCAAGCAAACAACACCCCAGAACTTTTCGAGAGGATGCATCAGCAAAAACAGCGTGTGAGAAGTTGTCTATCGTAACCAACTAGGCATCAAAAGGATGAGGGATACATCAGTGTCTGAAGAGGAGTACCCCCCCCCCTCCGCCAGTCAACTAGTTCCCAGCAGCCATTATCAGCGTAGGAGGCTTACAATCTGGGCCTGTGTTGACAACTAGTACAGGCAATTTGGAATCGGGAATGCAGCGAACAGCCTTATGTCCACCCAAGCGATATTCGAAATGACACCTGAGGTTCTCACTAGTATCAAGTTCGGCGGCATATCTGGTACCGGCCTTTACCGAAACACCGACGGTACCCGGAGCATCACCGACCCGCCTCGCGACGCAGGATCTGTCGACATGACCATCGACTGAACCTTAGACCGAGCCTTACAGACGACCGCACTAATGGGATACATCTGGGAGACATCTTGGTATAGGCATCTCCTTCAACTTCTCACGACGGAATCGGCGCTGTCGGAAAAGAAGCAGATTAATACCGGTTTCTCAAGTGAAGGGCTTCAACTCGATGCAGCTACTTGGCATAAACGGAAATGCGTTCACCCACATGTTTGCCTGACTCGGCCTCATCCACCACAGCAATTGCATAATCGGCATAGCTGATGAAACTCTCCCCCTTGGCATTTGTCGTCAATTCTTCGCCTGCACCCGTATGAACCGGTCGTTTTCCATCGGCTTGGAAATCAGCGGCAGGGCTGATGTAGGTCCATTTAACATCGGAACGGTTGTGTAGGCTTCAAGCGCTTTGCAATCATGCTCCAGCCCAATTAGCCTTATGCCTAGGAGGGCAACGGGCCATACGGACAGCATCGGAATCCTTCTTCAGCTCCTTTTGGGGCTTCTCTCCGTGACTGTTGCAACAGCCCGCGGCTACATCAAGTAAGTGGTCCGACCAATAGGATGGATCCATAATCGCTAACAACTTGAAATCACGTATTCATTTACACATAAGAGGCAAAAATACAGTCATACACCATATGACTGGCGAAATTTTTCCATGTTTCATTTTCACTTTGCTTTCACATATATGGTAAATTTGTATAAGTAGCCAAGGTTGTCTTCGGCGCGTGACTCGCCGAATGTTGGGGATTCATGACAACGCGGCTGCGATTCCTGGGGAAGGGGATCCATTTATGCCTCGTCAGCACTCGAATATAGCGGCTCGACCGGCCTTGTTGATCAGCATCCTGCTGGCCATCATCTTGCCCGCAAGTCTCCTAGTCTGCACCTATGCCACGGCAGACAACACCGCAAACGAGTCCAGCGCAACCCACACGGTAGCACCGACCACACAAGCAAATAGCGGGGAGGAGGCGGATCGTGAAGCTCAACAACAATCCAGTAACTCTCCCGATATCACCACCCAGCCAACAGCCACCCAGCCAACAGATACAGCAACAACTCCTACTTCGCCATTCCCCCTCGCTACATCTTCCCCGCTGAATCCCACACAGCCGACCCCCTCCATCGCTCCCTCGCTAGACAAAGACAACGCCAAGCTACAGGCACGCGCCTCCACACCGCACACCGTCACCTTCAGCAGTCCCCAAGGCACCGACACGACACAAACAGTAATGGACGGAGAGCGTGCGAAGCGCCCAGCGGATCCAACCCGAGACGGTTACTTCTTCAACGGCTGGTTCATCGGCTCAACACCCGTCGCCTACGATTTCAGCCAGCCCGTCACCGGAGATCTGAAACTCACCGCCCATTGGACCAATAATTGGAGCATGAGCCCTGTGCAGGGGCCGGTAGCCGGTGGCACGAAAGTCACCCTAACCCCTCCCGGACCGGGAGTACGCTTCAGCCAGATTAGCGCCGGCAGAGGACACAACGTTGCAGTCGCCTCAGACGGCAACATCTACAGCTGGGGACGCAATGAGCATGGCCAGCTAGGCGACGGGACCACCACTGAACGTCACGAGCCGACTAAAGTGAAAAAACCACAGGGCGTATCTCAGGATTTCAGCTGGGTCCAAGCCTCAGCCGGATACATGTTCTCCGTGGCCCTAGGATCAAATGGTCAAATTTACTGTTGGGGCGACAACACCTATGGCCAGTTGGGGAACAACACTACAACCGAGCATCACACCCCCGAACCTGTTAACACGCCCCCGAATGTCCCATCTGGGTTCACATGGAAGCAGGCAGCAGCAGGTAGCCTGCATACTCTTGGCCTAGGATCTGACGGCAATCTCTACAGCTGGGGTAGCAATATACATGGATTCCTGGGAGACGGCACCACCACCGAACGGCATACCCCCGTCCAAGTGAAGTTACCAAAAGGAGTGCCTTCCGGATTCACATGGCAGCAAATGAACGGCTGGGGATGGCATTCTCTGGCATTGGGATCGGATAACTTGCTCTACAGCTGGGGCACAAATACCCGCGGTGAAGTGGGTACCGGATCAATATCTAGCGACATACTCACCGCTGTCCGAATTGCCACACCGCAAGGGGTTCCCTCCAATTTCACCTGGAGACAATTCCAAATGGGGGACTACTCTTCTATAGCCATCGGATCTGATGGCAACGCATATGGATGGGGAGCTGGCCCCAACGGATGTCTTGGCGATGGGCTTGCTAAAGATTCATACGGTCCAACTCGGACAACCAAACCCTACGGGGTATCTCCACAATTCTCTTGGAAACAGGTAAGTAACCGATCCCAAACATCACTAGGCATAGGAAATGACGGGAACCTGTACTCTTGGGGTGGCAATGAAAACGGCCAGCTAGGCGACGGCACCACTGAGCAACGAAACACTCCTGTCCGGGTTTCTGCGCCGCAAAACGCACCAACCGGATTGACCTGGATTCAGGCTAGCTCGGGATGGGACAACACCTCCTTCGGCTTGGCTTCAGATGGGAACCTCTACTCATGGGGCAGCAACGACGATGGCCAATTGGGTGACAACACTACCACAGAGCGGTATATCCCCGTGCGGGTAAACATACCTGGGACTACCAAAATCACTGCTGTCAGCTTCGGCGGGTCAGCAGGCACAAACATAGCCAAGAACGCGGACGGCACGTGGAGTGTCAACACGCCCGCGCATGCGCGAGGAAAAGTCGACACGGCAGTCACATGGACTTTGAACGGCCAACAGCCGGACGCTCACTTCCCCTACAGGTACCTGGACTCCTACACAGTCACCTTTACTAGTGCGGACACCTCCTGCCCTGCACCCTCCGGGATGCCTCAAAACCAGACCCTCGCCGAGAACAAACAGGCCAAACGTCCCTCCCCCGACCCGAAAGCAAACGGCTGCCTATTCGACGGATGGTTCATCAAAGACACCAACAACGACTCCAAGATCGCCTACGACTTCAGCCAGACCGTCACCGGCAACATCACCCTGGCCGCCCACTGGACCAAGATGGACACCCACTGGGCCCTGAACCCCGAAAAAGGCAATGTGCTCGGCGGACAACATGTGACCATCACCCCGCCCACAATCAACCGAGGCATCCGCTTCAACCAGATCAGCGCCGGAGGCTACCAGACCGCGAGCGCCAGCAGTTTCTCCATAGGAGTCGCCAGCGACGGAAACGCCTATGCATGGGGAAGCAACAAGTACGGACAGCTGGCTCAGAAACCGGCCGATGCCAGCATGCAGAAGGCCCCTGTCAGAGTCCCCCTGCCCGACGGAGCGGATTCCAGCTTTACCTATACCCAGGTTGCAGCCGGCGACTCGCACGTCCTGGCCATCGGATCCAACGGCATCCTCTACAGCTGGGGACGCAACGATCACGGGCAGCTGGGTGACGGCACCACTACGGACCGATACCAGCCCCAGCCCGTCAAAGACACCAGCGGCCAGCCATTCAAAGCCGTACAGGTCAGCGCCGGCGTCGCCGACTCGGCCGCCATCGACTCTGAAAGCCGCGTCTACACCTGGGGCAGCGAAAGCACAGGCAAGGGGCAGGCACCTATATACAGCACAACCAGGAAGAACCCGACACCGGCCGCTGACCCGGGCAATCCCGGACAGACCTTGCATGCGGTCCAGGTCAGCCTCAACTGGAGCTTCGCCATGGCCCTGGACGCCGATGGCAACGTGTACACCTGGGGGTACAACACTAATGGCCAGCTCGGCAACAACACCAGTAACAGCACCAATTACGCATCCAATCCGGCCCGACTGCCCAACCAGTCCTTCCAGGCCACCCAGATCAGCGCAGGAAGCTGGAACGCCTTGGCCATCGACACGGAGGGGAACACCTGGACCTGGGGATACAACGGGTACGGCCAGCTGGGCGATGGTAGCACCAGTGATAAATACAAGCCTCAAACCGTGCAGAACCCCACTAATGCCAGCCAAAGCCTTAAAGCCGCCCAGATCAGTGCGGGCGTGAATCACTCCCTTGCGGTCGGCCAGGACGGCAGCCTCTGGGCATGGGGATGGAACAGCAACGGGCAGCTGGGCATTGGCAGCACCGTCAATCAGAACAAACCTGCGCTTATCAAGGACCCCGCCAACAAGGCCCAAGCATTCAAGGCCGTTCGAAGCAGCGCGGGTCAACTCCATTCACTGGCCATCAGGCAGGATGGCAACCTCTGGGCCTGGGGCGACAACCAGTACGGACAGCTGGGCAACAATCAAACGGAAGTCAAAAGCACGGCCCCCATGGCGGTTGCTTTCGATCCGGCGCCTCTGGTTCTCACTGGCGTCAAGTTCGGCGGCATCCCCGGGACCAGCCTGTACCGGAACGACGACGGCACCTGGAGCATCACCAACCCACCCCACGACGCAGGACACGTCGATGTGGCCGTCGATTGGACCATCGACCAAGTCGCACAGACGACCGCCCATCTGGGCTACACCTATGAAGGCATCCTGCCCATGGCAGGCAGCACCGGCCTCCTTGTCCTGCTCGCCACAGGACTGCTCGCCGCTGCAGGCGCCACAGCAGCAGCCTCCCACCAGCGGGAAACCAGCAGCCGCCACCACTGAGCTCTTTGCCCGAGTAAGCGGGGTGGCCCCGCAAACCCCCAAGATTGCGAGGTCACCCCATTTCTTTAATCTCTTTCAATCTTCTGCTTTGCTCCCCAACTGGAGCTTCCTCTTAAGCAGGGCCAACATTCTTCTGTCATAGGCCAGCTACTGTATACACCAGCCATTGCCACGCCCACCGGGACCCTGAAGGCTGGCGCCTGCGGAATCACTAAGCCAGGGCTACGGCCAACCAAGGCATAGCAGTGGCATAGCAGCATAGACAGCATCCTGTCCCGCTCGCACTTGAACAATCCCCCGAGTCTTCTTCGTTGAAGAGTAATTATCGGATTCCCAACACTGCTAAGGAAAGCATAGTACTTCCAAGACGATGCAAGGCGTATATCCCGGCCTCGCCACGTCAGAATATCCGAGAGCTGGCGCAGCCCACAGAATCATGGTGAGACTGAGTAGTTAACAATGTTATTATAGTTTACATTGTTAATCAGCAACAATCGTCAGGAGGTATACCTTGCAACCTGCAAAAAACAACTCAGGGGAATACGCCCTGTCCTGTCGCCAGGTGCGCAAATCATTCGGGAGCAGGCAGGTGCTCAAGGGTGTGGATCTTCAGGTCAGGCGCGGCAGCATCCTGGGCCTGCTGGGCAGGAACGGGGCAGGCAAGTCAACCCTGATCTCGGCCTTGACCGGGCTGGGCGAGCCGGACTCAGGCCACATCACAGTCGAGGGGCGCAACCCTTATCGAACCCCCTCGCGCATCTTCGGCCGGGTCATCGGACTTGCTCCCCAGGATCTGGGCATCTATCCCCATCTCAGTGTCCGAGACAACCTACGTGGCATGGCCGGCCTGCAAGGGCTGAATACCAAGCAGAGCAGCAGAAGGGCCGACGAGCTGATAGAGCTCATGGGATTGGGATCCCAGTCAGGAACAGCAGCCGAGAATCTATCGGGAGGGCAGAAACGACGCCTTCACACCGCCATGGCCATGGTCCACAATCCCCCGGTGCTCTTCCTGGACGAGCCGACGGTCGGAGCGGACGTGGAGGCGCGCGCCAGAATACTGGACATGGTCAAGGCCATGAGTCGGCAGGGCACCACCATCATCTACACCACCCACTACCTGAAGGAGCTGGAAGCAATGGGCGCGGACCTGGCCTTTCTGATCGACGGGCGGATCCAGGTCCGGGGCTCCCTGCAGGAGGTACTCCATAAATATGCCCGGGCATCCCTGCGTATCTCATTCGTCGGCCCTGCCCCAGGCCAGGTCCCGGGATGGCGGACGGCAGACGGCTTCCTGGAGCCCGATCACCCGGTGTCCAGTCCAGAGCAGGAGTTGGCCCGCCTCTTGCAGGAGCCGGTCATGAAAAGTGCCCGTCTGGCATCTATCACCATCGTCCAGCCTGACATCGAGTCGGCTTACATGACCGTCATGGGCACATCCTCAAGCGACCCTGCCGGGTCACGAGCATGGGAAGACAGGTGAACGCCGTGCATTTCAACGGATATTTAGCGACATTCCGCCTCAATTTCAAAATCGAGCTGCGAAGCATCTGGCTGCAGGCGGTCATCGTGGCCATTCCACTGATCATCATCCCCTTCATGCTGCCCTCCTACCGGGACTCGCTGAGGGCCCAGGGGCATCTGGGCGCCAATGGATCCGAGCAGGCGCTTCCTGGGTTCGCCATCCTTTTTGCCATGTTTTCCCTACAGCTGGTCCTCCAACTCTTCTTTCAGGAGCATGAATGGCACACCTGGGACAGGATGCGGGTGTCGGCGGTCTCCCTCCTCGACCTGGTCATGGCCAAACTGAGCGTGTCCTTCATGGTGCAGGTGGTCCAGGTCTCTCTAGTCATGCTGATCGGGACGGCGCTCTACCACTATCGGCCCAATGGATCAGTCCTGGCCCTGGCCGCGGTCTGCCTGCTCATTTCGATTGTGCTGACCCTCTTCGGCCTGTTGCTCTACATCTTCTCGTCCTCGCAAAACATGGCCATGTCCTTCAACAACATTCTTGGCATGCTCCTGGCTGGCATGGGCGGAGCCCTCAGCCCTGTCTCCGGATTCCCGGACTGGGCGCAGAAGCTGGCCAAGGGCAGCCCCGTCTACTGGGCCATGGATGCCGTAGGAAAAATCAATTTCGACCATGCCGGAATGGCGGATGTATGGCCTGACCTGCGTATCCTGCTGGCCTTCCTGCTCGCCCTGGCTCTCCTGACAACGGTACTATTCAAGAGAGGAGTACAGCGGAAGGAGTGAGGAAGCATGGCTGACCCACCCAAGGCACCCGTCAAGACGACGCTGAACCGAGACTACATTCTGCGCTCTGCCCTATATTTCGTCGACGAGCACGGACTGGAGGCCCTGAACATCCGCGCTTTGGGCAAGCAAATGGGGGTGTCAGGACCAGCCATCTACCGTCATGTACCCAGCAAGGCCGCCCTGCTTGATGGGATCGTCGAGCTCATCTGGCAGTCAGCCACCGACCTGGACTCCATACCCAAGGGCATGGGATGGCGGCAAGCCCTTGAAGATGTCATGCTACAGGTTCACCGAACGCTGCTTTCACATCCCCGGGCGCTCCCGCTCATGGCCACGCACCCCATCAACACGGATCAGTCCTTCCACATGGTCAACACCTGGCTGAACCAGCTGACCGCCCACGGACTCAAGGTCGATTCAGACACCATCCACCTGCTCAACAGTCTGGCAGGACTGACCCTTGGCAGCGCCATCGCCCAGGCCTCTCCCCCGGTCGGCGGTGCGGGCGGCCAGACCAATACGGATCTGGCCAAAAGACTGGCCGAGGATACCCAAGGATTCGATGACCTGAAGACGCTCTTCGCCTCTACGGACGACGGAATAGGTGCACTTATGGAGACCAGCTACCGCAAGGGCCTGCACGCCCTGATTGCCGGTTGGCCTGCCTGATCAGTGGCCAATGGATCATTCCTAGTCATGCACCGATCAACGTTGAAGTCCGACTCAGAATTGCTTACCCGACATTCCACCTGAGAGAACCTTATCGGCACGTAGTATAGTTGAAAGACGCAAGGCTTCCTGCTTGTACCCTCGCACAGAGGGATGGGGATATACACAACGTCAGAGAAGCCTCCAAGGGTATTTCAACCGGTAGGGGCCGGTGGGTCAGCCTTTGGGGAAGGGGATCATGCTTAATAGGTGTCAGCATCAGCACATGTCGATCAGACCGGCCGCGGCCGTCAGTCTTCTGCTATCTTTCATCCTGCCTCTAGGACTCCTTGCCGGCACAAGCGCCGATGCCAGCACCACCGCCAGCGAGCCTGCTGTGTCCGGCGCGAGCGCGCCTGCCACAACAGGAGGCACCGGGGGGGGGGGGGTCGTCAGACCCCTCGCGTAGCTAAGCAAAATTCCGGCATTTTCCCCAGCAAGGCAACGCCAACAGCCACATCAGAAACACCCCAATCACCACTAGCTACCCCATCGCCATTAAAGACATCATCGCCCCTAGAACCAATTCAACCGACTGCATCCGCCGCACCAAGCACGAACAACGAAAATCCCCAGGCCCGCTCAGCCGCGCAGTACACCGTCAAGTTCACTGATACAGAGGGCGGAACCACCACGCCTGATCAAACCGTCAATGAAGGCGCCCAAGCGCTGAGGCCTGCAGACCCAGCCCGACCCAACTATTCGTTTGATGGCTGGTTCATCAACGGCACATTGACCGCTTACGACTTCAGCCAGCCTGTCACCAGCGACATGACTCTGGAAGCCCGTTGGACCAAAAACGGTGATGTCTGGGACCTCTCACCTACTCAAGGACCCACAGCTGGCAACACTTTAATCACCCTGACTGCACCTCCGGCTCGAACCATCCGCTTCAGCCAGTTCAGCGCAGGATACCAATATTCAGTGGCAGTGGGATCAGACGGCAGCATCTACCACTGGGGAGAAATGTATGGCTCCGACTACAACTGGCAACCAAGTAGGGAAGATACCCCGGCCGGACTTCGCTTCATTCAGGTCAGCGCAGGTTACGATCACTCCCTAGCCCTTGATTCAGAAGGGAAGCTGTACAGCTGGGGCAGCAGCAGTTATGGTCAGCTTGGGCGTAACACCAACACCACACCAGCCGATACTCCTGGAAAAGTGGACGCCCCTGCAGGAATTCGTTTCACCCAGGTCAGCGCAGGAAAGTACCACTCAGAAGCATTAGCCTCGGACGGCAGCATCTACAGCTGGGGGTACAACAGCGACGGCGAACTGGGACGCGGGACCATCACCACGCCGACCACCAGGCCAGGCAAAGTGGACACCCCGACAGGAATCCGTTTCACCCAGATCACCTCTGGATATGACTACTGCATGGCTTTCGACACTGATGGAAACTTATACAGCTGGGGAGGCAATGGCCATGGTCAGCTGGGCCGCGACGCCAGCACTACACCGACCGGCAGTCCAGGGAAAGTGGATACGCCTGCTGCCGGAGTCCGCTACACACAAGTAATCGCCAAAGGCATGCACTGCCTGGCCTTGGATTCGAATGGGGTGCTCTACAGCTGGGGATACAACAATTTCAGCCAGCTGGGACGATACACCGGCAGCACAAGGATCAACCCACGAGGCAAGGTCAACGTACCTACAAAGACACACATAATCCAGATCAGCGCGGGAGACTGGAATGGCTTCGCCTTGGACGACAAAGGGATCCTATATACGTGGGGAAACAACAGCCATGCACAACTAGCAAGGCCATATTGGAATGCGACAGATCCCCAACCAACTAAAATCGACCCGCCAGCGAAGAACGTCAACTACACCCAGGTTATCGGAGGTGGCGATCATGCTGTGGCAATCGGCTCCGACGGCAACCTCTACAGCTGGGGACGCAACTCCAATGGCCAACTGGGACGAGACACTAAGAAACGGGATTCTTATCAGCCAGGTACGATTCCCCTGACCAACCATGCCGCAATCACCAGCGTCAAATTCGGCGGGACACCAGGCACAGGGCTAGCTGCCAACGCGGACGGCACCTGGAGCGTCACCACTCCGCCGCACAGCAAGGGATGGGTGAATGTCACCATCACTTGGAGCATGAACGGACCTCAGCCGGACGCATATCTGTCCTACACTTACACCGGGCCCAAATACAACGTCGGATTCACATCCACGGACGCTGCCTGTCCGATGCCTTCAGACATGCCAGCGAACCAGTCCATCACAGAGGGCGGACAGGTAAAGCGTCCCTATCCAGAACCAAAAGTAGACGGTTGTCTGTTTGATGGCTGGTTCCTCAAGGATGCCGAAGGTAATTCCAATGTGGCTTATGATTTCAGCCAGCCGGTAACCGCAGACATCACGCTGGTCGCGCACTGGAGCCCAGCCAATACCGGCGACTGGGCGATCAACCCGGTCAAGGGCAGCTCGATGGGCGGCCAGCAGGCAACCATCACGCCGCCCAAGATAAGCCGAGGCATCCGCTTCAACCAGGTCAGCGCCGGCGGCTACCAGGCCGGTGACTTCCACGGATTCTCCGTGGGCGTGGCCAGCGACGGGAACGCCTACGCCTGGGGCAGCAATCAGCACGGCCAGCTTGGCCAAGGCACCGCCAACAGCACCACGCAGAAAACGCCGGTCAAGGTTCCCTTGCCCGACGGCGTGGCCGCCGGCTTTACCTACACGCAGGTTGCAGCTGGCGGCTACCACGTGCTGGCTGTCGGCAGCGACGGCATCGTCTACAGCTGGGGGGCCAACGACCACGGGCAGCTGGGCGACGGCACCACCGCCAGCCATTCCAAGCCGCAGCCCATGCCTGACCCATCTGACAAAAGCCAGCCCTTCAAAGCCGTCCAGGTGAGCGCCGGCGCCTACGACTCGGCCGCCATCGACCAGCAGGGGCGCGTCTACACCTGGGGCAGTGAAAACAACAACTACACCGCATACAGCACGTCTAAACTGGCGCCGACACTAGCCAAGGACCCCAACGGCTCAAGCCAAGGACTGCACGCGGCCCAGGTCAGCCTCGGCTGGAGCTTCATCATGGCCATGGACACGGACGGCAGCCTATACACCTGGGGATACGACAACTACGGGCAGCTCGGAAACGGCGCGGCCACAGGAGAATACAGCACCACATACGCCGCCGACCCGGCACCCGTGCCTGACCCTGGGAACGCCAGCAGGACTTTCAAAGCCTCGCAGATCAGCGCAGGAGCCAACCACGCCCTGGCCATCAACCAGTATGGCGCTACCTGGGCATGGGGATACAACGACCACGGGCAGCTGGGCGACGGGACGACAACCAGCCGGCCCTCCCCCAGGCAGGTGCCAAGCCCCACAAACTCCAGCCAAGGATTGCAGGCAGCATGGATCAGCGCCGGCGTGCATCACTCTCTGGCCATCGACCAGAACGGCGCATCCTGGGCATGGGGATGGAACACCGACGGCCAGCTCGGTACCAACACCACCAACGACCAGCTAACACCCACGCGCATATCACCGCCCGCCGGCCAAGGCAAGGCCGGCAGCGGGCTCTCAGCAGCACGCGCCAGCGCAGGACGAAACCACTCCCTGGCCATCGGTCAGGATGGCAACGCCTACGCCTGGGGCGACAACACATACAGCCAACTCGGCAATGGGAGCACAACACAGGGCAGCACCCCAGCCTTGGTCGCATTCAACCCGGTCCTGCTGATCACCGGCGTCAGCTTCGACCAGACGGGCGTGGACACCCTGCAACAGAACTCTGACAGATCCGTCACCCTGACCACCCCCGCCCACAATCCAGGAAGGACTGATGTCATCGTCGACTGGACCCTGGGCGGGATCGTCCAGCCCCAGGCGCATCTGGCCTACACCTACGAAGGCATGCTCCCCCACGCCGGTAGCAATGGCACCATGATCCTCCTGCTTGCCGCCGGACTGCTCGCCGCGGCCGGCGCCGTCGCGGCCGGACGCCACCGGCGGGAGGCACGCAGCCTGCAAGCCTGAAGACTTCACACGAGTAAGCAGCCAGACCATACCCCAAGGTGGCCCGGCCAAACAGGGTGGCCCCGCGCTCCCCCAACACAACGGAGCCACCCATTTTCTCTTTTGCTTCCGCTCGGACGGAAGAATCAATAAGCCAGACAGAAGAACCAGATAGAACAAAACTCCTCCGGCGGTACAAGATCAATCTCCCTGAACTTGCCAGAACCTCGATGAAGCTTTGAATAGGCATGTCCACCAGAGTGATAAAGTTGTTGCAGATGAGGCCGGGAATGTGCCCGGCATGCGGCGGGGAATCCGGACTGGGGAGTTCCGGGCATGTAGCCGCAGTTCCTGGGGAAGGGGATCATGCTTATCATGCGTCAGCATCAGCACACGTCTATCGGACCGGCTATGGCCATCAGCACACTGCTGGCTGTCATCCTGCCTCTAGGCCTGCTTGCCGGCACCAGCGCCGATGCCAGCACTGAGACCAGCGAGCCTGCTGTGTCCGGCGCGAGCGCGCCTGCCACAGCAGGAGGCACCGGGGGGGGGGGGTCGTCAGACCCCTCGCGTAGCTAAGCAAAATTCCGGCATTTCCTCTAGCAAGACAACGCTTCCAACTCCAACCACACCCCTATCTACACCATCACCCCTAGCTACATCCTCCCCGCTCAACACAGCGCAGCTGCCGTCACCCACCATCCCAGAGCCTAATAAAAGAATCGTTGCCGATGAACATGTAAACGGCCGATCACAACCACGCTCATCCGCTCAACATACCGTCACCTTCAACGACCCTGAACAGCAAACCAGCACAGAACAAAAAATCACGGATGGAAATCGCGTAAGCCGACCTGCCAATCCCTCAAGAATCGGCTATATATTCGTCGGATGGCTCATAGGTGATACGCCCGTGGCCTACGATTTCAGTCAGCCGGTCACCAGCGACATCACCCTGACAGCCCACTGGACAAAAGGCTCCAGTACCTGGAGCCTTGATCCCGTCCATGGACCAGCGAGCGGCAACACCAAGGTCACTCTTACCCCACCCGTCATACCTAATATTCGGTTCAGTCAATTCAGCGCCGGAGATAATTTTGCCGTGGCCTTGGGATCAGACGGCAACCTGTACAGCTGGGGATTCAACCAGGAAGGCCAGCTGGGACGTATAGCCAGCAGTAGCCTATACGATCCAAATCCCACACCAGGTAAAGTTGACAAACCCGCAAACGTATCATCCGACTTCACTTGGGTTCAGGTCAGCGCAGGAGACACTTTTGCCCTGGCTCTCGGTTCGGATGGCATTCTCTATAGTTGGGGTTCCAACGAATTCCGTCAGCTTGGGCGGGACGGGGTTTTCAATATCTTCGGCGGTGATCGGACGCCGAGGCCTGTAGACAAGCAGGAGACCATCAAATTCACCCGCATCAAGGCAGCAGCAAACCACGCTATGGCATTTGATTCCCTTGGAAATCTCTACAGCTGGGGATGGAACGAGTATGGGCAACTGGGTCATGATGGGGGAACTCAAGAAGTCAAAGAACCAACCAAAGTTGACAAACCTGCAAACGCTTCATCCAATTTCACTTGGATTGAGGCAAGCGGAGGGTTCTACGATACAGTGGCAATCGGTTCAGACGGCAACCTCTACAGCTGGGGAAACAACGACTTCGATCAACTGGGCCGCGACACCACCGATGCGACGAACAATCCCATTCCCGGCAAAATCGACAAACCTGCAGGTGTTCCCAGCGACTTCACGTGGCTCCAGACAGGATCAGCCCATTACAATTCCATGGCCCTTGGCTCAGATGGGAACATTTACACCTGGGGATCGGATGAGCAAGAAATTATGCTGGGACGCGATCTGAGCCTCAAAGTCGCCAACCGTCCGGCAGCTGTCTATAAACCTGCCAACGTCAATTACATTGACTGCATGACGACTGACTACCACTCCATAGGGGTCGGCTCAGACGGCAACCTCTACAGCTGGGGAACCGACGGTGACGGCGAGCTTGGGCAAGCTACACCAGTAAACGGCCCGGGAATTGTGTCCAAGCCTGACAGCAATCAGGATGACTTCACCTGGAAGCAGGCCAGCATAAACAATGGCTACACCATGGGGCTCGGCTCAGACGGCAACCTGTATACCTGGGGCTTCAACTATTACGGTGAACTCGGACACGGGGCCGTCAACGACGAAGAGCGCGGAGTGGTGTCGGCACTCGGCACACCCAACCTCACTGGCATGAAGTTCGACGAAACAACCATTACAGATCTGTCGAAGAACACGAATGAGGACACCTGGAGCGCCACTGCCCCGCCACATGCAAAGGGGAAGGCGGACGTGACTGTTCAATGGACCATAAATGGGGCGTCACAGCCGGATGTGCATTTGACCTATCGGTACGACGGACCAAAATACACCGTCTCCTTCAGCAACGAAGACAACTCCTGCCCGGCATCTTCCGACATGCCCCAAAACCAGTCCGTCACTGAGGGAGAGCAGACCATGCGCCCGTACCCCGATCCGAAGGCGGACAGCTGCCTGTTTGATGGTTGGTTCATCAAGGATGCCGATGGCGATTCCAAGGTCGCCTATGACTTCAGCCAGCCGGTCACCGCGGACATCACGCTGGTCGCCCACTGGAGCCCCGCCGACAACGGCAAATGGTCGATCAACCCGATCAAGGGCAGCTTGATGGGCGGCCAGCAGGTAACCATCACGCCACCCAAGACCAGCCGGGGCATCCGCTTCAACCAGATCAGCGCCGGCGGCTCCCAAAACAGGGAGATGCGCGGCTTTTCAGTGGGCGTGGCCAGCGACGGCAACGCCTACGCCTGGGGCAACAACAGGTACGGACAGCTGGGCACCGGCGACAATAAGCAGCAGGACAAACCAACCGAGGTCCTCAAACCAGACGGCGTAAAGGAAAGCTTCACCTACACGCAGATTTCGGCAGGGGGCGCGCACACCCTAGCCATCGGCTCCGACGGCATCCTCTACAGCTGGGGGCATAACGATTTCGGCCAGCTAGGCAACGGCAGCACGGACACAAACATCCACGCCAAGCCGGTAGCCGTCATCAATCCCAGCACGGGCCAGCCATTCCAGGCCACCCAGGTCAGTGCTGGTGCCTGCGACTCGGTCGCTATCGACGCCAAGGGCCAGGTCTACAGCTGGGGAAGCGAAACTACGACCCTGGGCGACAATGTCAACACCGTAAACTCCGATGCCAAACCGAAGCCCACTGTGGTCGCCGACCCGAGTAGCAACGACCAGGTTTTGCATGCAGTCCAAGTCAGCGCCAACTGGAGCTTCATCATGGCCTTGAACGCGGATGGCGACATATACGCATGGGGATACAACAACTGGGGGCAGTTCGGCAACGGGTCATCAACCCACAGCACTTGGACCGCTTACTCCTCCATCCCCACGCTGGTGCTCGATCCCACGGACACCAGCAAAGGACTGCACGCCACCAGGATCAGCGCAGGCGCGTGGCACGCCTTGGCCATAGGCCAGGACGGCACGGTCTGGGCATGGGGAATGGACAACAACGGCCAGCTCGGCTTCAGTACCGACTATCAGTCGTTGCCCAAGCAGGTGCCCAATGTCAAAGCCCAGCAGGTCAGCGCAAGCACATGGAATTCCTTGGCCATTAGCCAGGATGGCACAGCCTGGGGATGGGGCAACAATGCCAACGGCCAGCTGGGCGACGGCACCACCAGCAAACGGACCACGCCTCGGCCCGTCTCACCTCCGAAAGGTCAGAGCAACGCCGACACCGGATTCGCGTCCGTGCGGATCAGCGCGGGATGGAGCCATTCCGTAGCGATCGGCCAGGACGGCAAGGCCTACGCCTGGGGCGACAACCGCTACAGCCAGCTTGGATCCGAGCAAAGCATGACGCAGAGCCGCACGCCGACTCTGGTGGCATTCAACCCGGTGCTGATGATCACCGGTGTCAGATTTGACCAGACGGCCGTAGACACCCTGCAACAGAACTCTGACGGCTCCGTCACCCTGACCACACCGGCCCACAATCCTGGACAGGCCGATGTGATCGTGGATTGGACCCTGGGCGGGACCAGCCAGCCCCAGACACATCTGACTTACACCTACGAAGGCATGCTGCCCAACGCCGGCAGCAGCGGGACCATGATCCTGCTGGCCGCCGGGCTGCTGGCCGCAGCGGGCGCCACAGCAGCCGGGCGCCACAGGCGCGAATCCCGCAGACTGCAAGCCTGAAGACTTCACACGAGTAAGCAGCCGGACCATACCCCAAGATGGCCCGGCTAAACAGGGTGGCCCGCAATCCCCCAACACAGCGGAGCCACCCTTCTTATTCACCCTGGTGCTGCTCCCACTCTTGCCCGTCCGCGCGTGATAGACTGCAATACAGCTGTCGGGATTGCCCCCGGCACACGTCTCGTGAAGCGACTTGGGGATTTTCATCATCGAGCCACCTGTTTGGGGAAAGGGGTTCGCAGCCATCATGCACCATAGGGATGCTTCTGCCCGGCCATGCATTGCCGTGAGCCTTCTGCTTGCCATCATCCTGATCGCAAGTCTGATCATGGGCAGCCTCGCCACAGCCGACACTGACACCAACACCAACACCGACACAAGCCAGCCAACGCTGCAGGCCACGCCGACGACACCCCAGTCCCCATTGACACCAACACCCTCGCCACTGAACACCATACCCGAACACGATCAAACACCTGACAGCCGCCCCCAGGCACGCTCAACAAGGCACACCGTCACCTTCGACAGCGCCGACGGCAGCAGCATCGACCCTCAAAACGTCGATGACGGCGCACTGGCCAGCCGGCCCGCCAAGGACCCAACCCGGGACGGCTACCTGTTCGACGGCTGGTTCACCGGCAATCTTGCCTACGACTTCACCCAACCCGTCACTGCAGACCTCACCCTGACCGCCCACTGGACCAAGGGAACCAGTGCCTGGAGCCTCTCCCCCACCTCCGGGTCAGCCGCCGGAGGCGACAAGATCACCTTGGTCCCACCGGCCAAACCCGGCATACGATTCAGCCACATCAGCTCGGGTCTATGGCATACCTTGGCCACGGGCTCGGACGGCAACCTCTACAGCTGGGGACAAAACAAAGCAAGTCTGGGACGCGACACCAATAAGATACCAGCCACCGCACCGAGCAAGGCGCCAGAAGGCACCCCAGGCCTGGTCACCCCGCCGACCGGCGTCCACTTCACCCAGACCAGCGCAGGAATGAGCCTTTCCCTGGCCATGGGCTCGGACGGCAACCTCTACAGCTGGGGACTAAACGACAACGGGCAGCTGGGACGCAGCACCACCAGCACGCCAGCTGACAGACCGGGCCTGGTCACCCCGCCGACCGGCGTCCACTTCACCCAGTTCACCGCCGGATACTCGCAATCCCTGGCCATCGGCTCGGACGGCAACCTCTACAGCTGGGGAGACAACAGCCGAGGCCAGTTGGGACGCGACACGGGATCAGCGACCTACGACGCCACGCCAGGCAGAGTGTCAATGCCGACAGGCATCACCTGCACCCAGATCAGCGGGGGAACCTTCTATTCCATGGCTCTTGGCTCGGACGGCAACATTTACAGCTGGGGAGACAACACTCAGGGCGAACTCGGACGCAACACCAACAGCGAAAATCCAGGAACCCTGCCGAACAAAGTGATCCTGCCGACAGGCGTTACGAAATACACCGCGATTGCCGCACAGGGATGGTGTTCTCTGGCCATGGGCTCAGACGGCAACCTCTACAGCTGGGGTTACAACAGCTACGGCCAGATGGGACGAGATACCGACACACCCACACAAAACATCGATCCAGGCAAAGTGACACTGCCCACAGGCGTCACGAGATTCACCCAGTTCGGCGCAGGAAACCAACACACCCTGGCCGTAGGCTCGGACGGCAACCTCTACAGCTGGGGAAGCAACAAATTCGGCCAGCTGGGACGCGACGCCAACAGCTTGAGAAATGCCACACCGGGCAAAGTATCCCTGCCGGCAGGCATCAGCTGCATCCAGATCAACGCAGAAAATACCTCCTCCCTGATCCTAGGCTCGGACGGCAACCTCTACAGCTGGGGAGACAACAGCCGAAGCCAGTTGGGACGCACGACCACTGGTCATTCTGACGCCGACCCCGGCACAGTCACATTCCCCGAGGATCCCAGACCCGTCAGCGTCAGCTTCGGCGGGACGCCCGGCACCAACCTCATCGCCGAGTCGAACGGCACCTGGAGCGTCACCACGCCCCAGCATGCAGCAGGCAAGACCGATGTCACCATCATCTGGAGCATGAACGGCCAGCAGCCCGACACCCACCTGACCTACCAATACATGAACGCCTACCATGTCACTTTCTCTTCCGACAGTGACTCCCCTACAGCACCCTCGGGCATGCCCGGACCCCAGTCCGTCACCGAAGGCAGGCAGGCCACACGCCCGATCGCAGACCCGACCAAAGACGGCTGCCTGTTCGACGGCTGGTTCCTCAAGGACTCAAAGGGCGAATCCAAGGTGGCTTACGACTTCAGCCAGCCCGTCACCAGCAGCATCACCCTGGTCGCCCATTGGAGCCCTGCAGACATCGGCAGCTGGTCAATCAGCCCGAATAATGGCGATGCCCAGGGCGGCCAGCAGGTGACCATCACCCCGCCCAAAATAGGCCGGGGCATCCGCTTCAACCAGATAAGCGCCAGCGATAATTTTGCCGGTTTTTCTGTAGGGGTGACCAGCGATGGGAATGCCTACGCCTGGGGCGGCAACGACTACGGGCAGCTGGGCCAGGATCCGAGTACGACGGCCAGACAGTATGCGCCGACCAAGGTCCCCCTGCCTGACGGCGCAGCTACCGGGTTCACCTACACGCAGGTCGCCGCAGGCGGAACTCACGTGCTGGCCATCGGCTCCGACCAGACCGTCTACAGCTGGGGACAAAATCAATATGGCCAGCTTGGCGACGGCAGCAGGCAAGACCACTCCAAGCCACAGCCCGTCAAGGGCCCAGACGGACAACCCTTCAAGGCCACCCAGGTGACCGCCGGATTCACCGACTCGGCAGCCATCGACCTGAATGGGCGCGTCTACGTCTGGGGCAGCGAAACCAAGGACCAGGACACCTATAGCGCGCCCAAACTGACGCCGGCCCTGGCCAAGGATCCCAGCGGCTCCGACAATGGGCTGAAGGCGGTCCAGGTAAGCGCAAGATACAGCTTCCTCATGGCCCTGGACGCCGACGGCAACGTATACACCTGGGGATACAACAACCACGGACAGCTCGGCAACGGCCAAAGCACAGGAAAATACAGCACCGCATATGCTGCCGACCCAGCCCCCGTGCCCGATCCCAAGAACGCCAGCAAGACCTTTAAGGCCAGGATGATCAGCAGCGGTGAAGTCCACGCACTGGCCATCGGTCAGGACGGCACAGCCTGGGCATGGGGAATGAACGCGGATGGCCAGATCGGCGATGGCACGCTGACCGACCGGTCCACACCCACGCAGGTAAAAAACCCTGCCGATGCCAGCCAGGGATTCCAGGCCGCCCAAATCATCGCCGGAGCCACATATTCGCTGGCTATCGACCAGAGCGGCACAGCCTGGGGATGGGGAGAAAACACCTTTGATCAGCTGGGCAGCAACCAGGGCACCTCCGAGCTGCTCGTCCCCTCACAAGTGTCACCCCCCGCAGGCCAGGGCAACGCAGGCAAGGGGTTCACGGTCGCGCGGATCAGCGCAGGATCGGCTTGTTCCATGGCCATCGGTCAGGACGGCAAGAGCTACAGCTGGGGATACAACTACCGTGGGCAACTCGGCACCGGCAGCAACAACGGCACGAAGATCATTACGCCGACGCTGGTGGCGCTATATCCGCCGCCGCTGATTACCGGCGTCAGGTTCGACCAGACACCCGCCGGCAGCCTGCAGCAGAACGCGGACGGGTCGGTCACCCTGACCACGCCAGCCCACAATCCGGGACTGTCTGACGTGATCGTGGACTGGTCCCTGGGCAGCGCCAACCAGACCCCGACCCACCTCAGCTACACCTTCAAAGGCATCCTCCCCCTCACAGGCAACACGGGGGTACTCCTTCTGCTCGCCTCAGGCCTGCTTGCCGCCGCCGGTGCTCTGGCAGCCGGACGCCACAGGCACGAATTCACTTCGCTCGAGTAAATGGTCGGGCCGCATCCCAAGAACGGCCCGGCCATAATGGGTGGCTCCGCACCCCCCAACATCAGGGAGCCACCCATTTTCATTTTCATCTCTGCGCCTAGAGGAAAATATCCGTATCTCAACTTGACATAATATTTTTTACTCGTTTTATCCGAGTGTTGCTCCCCTTCAGACCCGAACCTGCATGCTAGCGTACTTTTTAGCAACCGGGAACGTGCCCGGCATGCAGCCGATGAAAAAACTTGGGGTTTTCATCATCGGACCGCCTTACCTTGGGAAAGGGGTTTGTAGCGATCATGTGCCATCCGGACGCGTCTTCCCGGTCAGCCATTGTTGTAGACCTTTTGAAGGTTATCGTCATTCTTCCAGCCAGCATGATCATCGGCGGCCTCACTGCAGCCGACGCCATAGCGAAACCTATCAGCCCGGCCCAGCAAACAGACGCATCCGTCAGCACAGTAGCCGGTCGAGCTCAGGCAGGCCCGACATCGCACCAGGTCGTCTTCGACAGCGACAACGGCAGCAGTGTCGACTCACAAACCATTGCCGAAGGCACCCAGGCCAATCGACCCGCGCAAGACCCGACCAGGGACGGCTACCTGTTCGACGGCTGGTTCACCAAAGACGCCAAGGGCGACTCCAAGGTCGCTTACGACTTCACCCAGCCCGTCACCACAGACCTCACCCTGACCGCCCACTGGACCAAGGGCACCAGCGCCTGGAGCCTCTCCCCCACCTCAGGGAAAGCCACAGAATACACCAGGATCACCCTGACCCCGCCCACCACACCAGACATACGCTTCAGCCACATCGTCCCAGCAAAAGAAGAAGGCTCCCAGGCCATAGCCTCGGACGGCAACCTCTACAGGTGGGGAGACAACAACTACAAATTGGAGACTCCTGAAGACGAAAAGCGCACGCCAAGCCTGGTCAACCCGCCGACCGGCGTCCACTTCACCCAGGTCAGCACAGGCTACACCCATTTCCTGGCCATCGGTTCAGACGGCAATCTCTACAGCTGGGGGAACAATGCCGACGGAGAACTGGGACGCGAAACTGTCAGCACAACACCAAAAGACAACCCCCAGATAGACAATCAGCCGAAGCTGGTCACTCCACCGGCCGGCGTCCACTTCACCCAAGCATGTGCAGGAAAATGGCATTCCCTTGCACTGGGATCGGACGGCAACCTCTACAGTTGGGGAGAAAACAAGTACGGCGAACTTGGACGTGACACGGGTTCTGCCATATACGACGTCAAGCCAGGCAAGGTGAACTTGCCGAAGGGCATCACAAAAATCACTCAAATCAGCGCAGGAACCTTCTACTCCATGGCTCTGGACTCGGACGGTGACCTTTACAGCTGGGGCGACAACACTTATGACGAGCTGGGACGCTACGCCGGCGGATATCCCTTCCGTGACCGTTCACCGCGCAAGATGACCATGCCGGCAGGCGTCAAGAAATTCACCTGGATCAAGGCTGGAGAGTGGACATCCCTGGCCACCAGCTCAGACGGCAGTCTCTACAGCTGGGGATGGAACGAATATGGCCAGCTAGGACGCAACACCGCCCCGGCGAGACAAGACCGCACACCGCGCAAGGTGACCATGCCGGCAGGCGTCACGAAGTTCACCAAGGTCAGCGCAGAACACAGGCATTCCCTGGCTTTGGGTTCGGATGGCAACCTCTACAGCTGGGGACTAAACGATTGCAAACAGCTGGGCCGCGACACCGGGTCAGCCAAATACGACGTCAAGCCGGGCAAAGTGCCTACACCAGCAGGTGTCGCACAATTCACCGAGGTCAGCGCCGGCTATTCCCACTCCCTGGCCATCGGCTCCGACGGTAACCTGTACAGCTGGGGACAAAACAAGTATGGCGAACTGGGACGCCCCACCAGCGGCAAGTACGACAGCAGCCCCGGCAGGGTCGCATTCCCCGAGGATCCCAAGCCCGTTGACGTGAGTTTCAGCGGTACACCCGGAACCAACCTCGACCCCAACTCGGACGGCACCTGGAGCGTCACCACGCCCCCACATGACCATGGCAGAGTAGATACAGTCATCACCTGGAGGATGAACGGCGAGCGTCCAGACGCACACTTGTCCTACAGGTACCTAGGCAATTATCTCATCGTTTTCGACCCCGACGGTGGCACTGGGTTCGGTTTCCAAATCGTCACTGAGGGAAACCGACTGAAACCCCCCGCCAAGGATCCAACCAAGGATAAACACCTGTTCGACGGCTGGTTCATCGGCGAAACAGCCTATGACTTCAGCAGGCCAGTCACCGACAAGGTGACCCTGACCGCCCACTGGAGCAGTGCTGAAAGCAACAGGTGGAAGCTCGACAAGGACAACGGGCCCGAGTCAGGCGGCCAGACCGTCAAGCTGACTCCACCGCCAGCACGCGGCATCCGTATCAGCCAGGCTGACGGAGGAGACCTCCATTCCGCAGCCGTGGGCTCCGACGGCAGCCTCTACACCTGGGGAGACAACAGCCACGGCCAGCTGGGCCGCGACACCACCGACAAACAGGACAGCCATCCGAGCAAGGCGGATACCCCTGCAGGCGTCAACTTTGTCCATGTCAGCGCAGGCTACGGATTTTCCGTGGCCCTGGCCTCGGATGGCAGCCTCTACAGCTGGGGCGACAACAGCCGAGGCCAGCTGGGCCGTACCGTCACCAGCAACAACCCAGCCAACAGGCCCCACAAGGTTGAGGCCCCGGCAGGCATCACCTTCGTCCAGGCAAGCGCAGGCGGAACCCATGTCGTAGCCCTAAGCTCGGATGGCAACATCTACACCTGGGGAGACAACAGCGCTGGGCAGCTGGGCCGTACCGTCACCAGCAACAACCCCGCAGACAAACCCGGCAAAGCCGATACCCCGGCAGATGTCATCTTCACCAGTGTCAGTGCAGGCTGGGGCCACACGGTGGCTGTGGACACGCAAGGCGACGTCTACACCTGGGGCGACAACACCCACGGCGAACTCGGTCGCAGCACCACTAGCACCCCTGCAGACAAGCCCGGCAAAGCCGACACCCCAGCAGGCATCACCTTCACCCAGGCCAGCGCAGGCGGAAGCCACTCCGTGGCCGTAAGCGACGACGGCAGCATCTACACCTGGGGCAATGCCGCCAACGGACGCCTGGGCCGCGACACCAGCAGCACCCCCGCAGACAAGCCCGGCAAGGCCGCCACCCCGGCAGGGGTCACCTTCACCCAGGCCAGCACAGGAGGCGCGCGTTCCATCGCCTTGGGATCCGACGGCAACCTCTACACCTGGGGAGACAGCGGCAAAACCTCGTCAGACAGGCCCAACAAGGTGGATACGCCGGCAGGGATCACCTTCACTCAGGCCAGCGCAGGAGCATCGTACTGCATGGCCCTGGGATCCGACGGCAACCTCTACAGCTGGGGAGACAACGCCAAGGGCCAGCTCGGCCGCGACACCACCGATACTCAGGCCGCCAGCCCGGCCAAGGACACCTTCCCCAGGCCTGGCATCCCCACACACGTCCAGTTCGACAATGTGGAAGCCTCCGACCTGACCAGGAACTCCGACGGCACCTGGACGGTGACCACGCCGGCACACATGCCCGGCACGTCAACCGTCACCATCGAATGGAGACTGAACGGAGCAGCCCAGACCCCCGACACCAGCAACACGTATCGGTACAACTCCATCAGCGTGTTGCCCAGGGCCGGCGGAGGCGGCCTGCTCCCCCTGCTCATCGCCGGGCTGCTCGCCTTTGCATGCGCCGCAGCAGCCAGGCGCCACAGGCTGGAAACTCTCAGCCGACAACAATAAAGACTTCCCTCGTGTAAGCAGGTCCGGGTTATCACTATCCCCAACACACTCCCGGACCACACGGGTGGCCCCAACTCCCCCAACACAAAGGGGCCACCCATATACTTCTGCCAGAACGGCATTGGCCTTATCTCTGACTAGCGGCTTGTCCCTTCTGATCCTCGCAAAACAGGGGATAAGCCACCGAGAAGGGCGGCCAGATCAGATTGGTGCCCTCAGTCATGCCTCTCTTTCCTTCGTCTGAGTATTCAGCCCGATTTGCTTCCAGACAGATAGAAGTCTGGAAGTTGAAGCACTGATTGGCGAAGCAACGCTTAACAGAAGGCTGGGTCTCCTTGCATTCGTGCGCCTAGCTCCGGCACGTGTGTGTTGTTTTCTGGCTGGGTGGTAGGGTGAGAATCGGGGGATGTCGAGAAGACAGCTGGCTTCCGTCAGGATTCACGCAATCTGTTGCACGGACTGACATTGAGCAATGGGTGGTTTTCCGACAGGTAGAACTTTATTAGGCAGGCGGTGTTGATACCGCTTGGTGTTTGGTGAAGGGGTTTTGGTTTCATGCATCTGGTTTCCCGTCTGCGTCGCATCATGGCGATGATGACCGTCCTGATCAGCCTGCTGGCAGGCCTGGGCGTCGCATCCGCCCAGGCGGACGCTCCCATACTCACCGGGGGGGGGGGGTCGTCAGACCCCTCGCGTAGCTGACGGAACCCCCGGCACCCTCCCCAGCAACGCAACCAGCACACCACTGCCCACACCCTCACCAATACAAACCACCACACCATTAAGTTCCGCAACACCAAGCCCGGGCACCCCGTCATCGACAACAAAATCACACGGCAGCGCGGACTCTACACCGGCTAAATCAGACGAAAAAACAGATACTCAAGCCTCGCACATAGTGCGCTTTGACGCCGCCGATGGCAGCAAGCCAACTCAGTCAACCGTGAAAACCGGCACTCTCGCATACCCTCCGGAAAAGAACCCTGTGCGCGAAGGTTTCCAGTTCGACGGATGGACACTCGACAGTCAGCCTTTCGACTTCCAGACCCCTACTCTCCAAGACACGACCCTGAAAGCCCAATGGACCAAGACCGCGGACTGGACGCTGAACCCGAACCACGGACCCGCCACCGGAGCCCGGCTGACCATCAGCCCGCCCGAAAGGCGGGAGCCTAAGTTCGCCAGCATCCAAACTTCAGGAAATCAAATTGTTGGCTTGACCGGCGACGGCCGCATCTACACATGGACGCAGGACAGCACACCCAGGCAGGTTCCCACCCCCGCCCAGGCTCCCGACGGGTTCCACTACCTGCAGGCCGCATCCGGCAGCCGATGGCAGGCGGCGCTCGGATCCGACCAGAAGATCTACGCTTGGAACAGCCAACAGCCCACACCCACCATCCTTAACGCCGATGGGAACATCCGATTTACCAGCATCAGCATGAACGATGACCGGCTGCTTGCCGTGAACCAGCAGGGACGAATCCACACCTATCAGGCCAGCGATGCCGACAGTCAGGGTCTGAACCTGAAATTCACAAAGCAGGCCGCAACCAGCCTGCCTGGGCAGGCGCAGGCCGTCCTCGCCGTCGCTTCCGGCAGCCAGACTCTCATCGTGGACGCGGACGGGCAAGCCTGGACCTGGGATACGAGCAACACCGGAAAAGCCAAACCCACAAGCATCAAGCAAGACCCGGGCATGCGCATCATTCAAGCCCAGGCTCTCTTCCAGGGGTCCCTCCTGCTGGACGCGGACGGGCAGGCCTGGTACCTGGCCGACAGCACCACCGCCATGATCCAGGTCAGCCTGCCGGAAAGAATGAGATCCAGCAGGATCACCGCCAACAAGAACCAGGCCATGATCACCGGCACGGACGGCTATGTCTGGGCCTGGAAACCGGGCAGCAAGCCCACCCGGGCGGACAACGGAAACCAACAGTACGTGCAGGCCGCAAGCACCGGCAGCAGGATCACCGCCATCAGCAGGCAGGGCGGCATGTTCAGGTGGAGCCTGGACGGGCAGGGCCAGCCCGGCAAGCCAACCAGACTCGAGACCGCTACAGCGCCCACCCTGGAATCAGCCAGCCTGGACGGCCAAGCATTGACGCTCAGCAGGAACAACGATTCATGGCAGGCGGACATGCCCACCCATAAGCCGGGGCCAGCCGTCATCCTCATCGCCGGCAGGCAGGATGGCCGGACTTTCACCAGGAGCCTCAACTACACGGTCGACCAGACCCTGACACGAGACACCGCACCAAGATCCACGCTCACGGTCCACTTCGACACGGGCGGAGGAAAACCAGAACCAGCAGACCAGCAATTCCCTACTCCGTATGGGAGGGTGAAGCGCCCCTCCCCCGACCCGACGCGCCAAGGCTTCCTGTTCGACGGATGGTTCGTGGGCGAAGTCGCCTACGATTTCAGCAGGCCCGTCAGCAAGGACCTGACCCTGGCCGCCCACTGGACGCCGGCAGGCCGGAACAGCGGGTGGAGCATCAGCCCTGATAAGGGCAGCCAGCTGGGCAGGGAATCCACGACCAT